>DUBL01000200.1 GCA_012960345.1 Gammaproteobacteria bacterium
TACAATTCGCTGCTCCAGTGTTTCTATCCAGAGTTGGCTGAATTTTCGATTATGTTTGCGGTGAGAATTCATAAGGATTTGTTGTCGCATAACTGTCGTCAAAATAGCGACAGACATGCTTGTTTAGCGACACTATTTAACTGGGTTTGGTCAGTGTTATGTACAGTTTACCGCCTACTATAGGGACTGTACTTGAGAGCATTCGCTCGATATATAGAATATAAGCAATCGGTATGCCAGCATCGCGCCACGAATTGATACGAATGGCCCCGGAGCTTTGAACCGGGTAAACATCACCTACGATTTACCACGAATTAGCGAGAGTTGCCGCGGATAAACGCGAGCAGATCGGCGACCTGTTGGGCAGTCATATCCCGCACTTGTAGGTCAGGCATCATTGATTTGTCCTGACGTTCGAAGAAGTCTACGTCCTGGGCGGGAATAATGAGTTCTTCCCCCTGTGCGTTAACAAGCACCAGCCGTTGGGCGGTCTTTTCCTTGAGTACACCGCCGAGAACGCGACCATCCACCGTTTCGATAACGTAGTGCGCGTATTTAGCGTCGATTTGTTTGGAGGGATCCAAAATACTCGTCAAGATTTCCTCACGGTTCAATCGCTTGCGAATGTCCTCGAAAGATGGGCCAACTGCCTTTCCGATTCGGTCTGCGGCGTCAATTTTATGGCAGTTCTTACATTGGATTCCATCCGTACTTAAGAAGAGTTTCCTGCCTCGACTTGCATCGCCGTCTAGTGCCAGGATCGCTGCCGGCACGACTAAGTCTCCTAAGCGTTTGGGAATCTGATTAGGTGCTAGAAATCGTTCATACAGGTTAAACTCAAACGGAGAAATTTTTGCGGTATTAGTCGCAGCAAGTCTGAGGCGCTTGAGTGAATCGTTGTGGTTCTCAGTAGCGAGCAAATCCAAAACGCGATCTATCGCCACGGCAATATCTTGCTCGGATCTATTTGCATGCGACTTGGCATCGACCGTAACGGTCAATTCAGTTTCCTCAGGAACTGGCAGCGTCTTGATCCATTCTTGTATGAGCCGAATGCCGCGGTGGTCAGGAATGCGAGATCCCAAGTGTGGCATGTGGCCCAAACCCATAACCGACAATCGATAAAGGATGACGCTGCCCGCAGCATCACCTGCTGAAATCAATCGCGCGTCGGGGATTCCAAAGCTTCCACGGGTAGGTCGATGGTTGACCAATTTTCGTTGTTCACCAGAAGACGAGAATCGGTAGTCTACCGTAGCGTTTCCGCCTCCAGAAGGTTGGTGGCAATGGGCGCAATTGACGTGCAAGTAACTGCGCGCAAGTGCTTCGCGGTCTGGGTTTCCCCAGTCGACCATTGGTTTGACTTGGTCAGAGATCCCCTCGGTTTTATTGGCGTTTTCAGCGCCGCCGATAGGTTTGGCATTACGGACAAATCCAGCGACGACCAACGCCTGTAACTGCGTCGGCCGCATCGAATCATTTCCAGTAAGGTTTGCGTGTAGTTGATCGCTGCGAAACGCCAGTACTGGTGAGCGTCCATTATGACACGTTACGCACTCGGTTCGACTGTGTAACCTCCAGTTGAGTGTCCGTTTACCACCCGGCACGTATTTGTCGGACGTATCGATTTTTAGAAAGTCGCCTTTGGCTGGAACTAAGTCTGCATCAGATTGATCGGCCCGCCATGCGTACGTATAGAATTGCCACTGTCCGTCCTGCATGAACATGACTTGAGTTTCCACTGGCCGGCGTTGCCGAGTTCGCCACTCGTTAATGAATATTGTTTTCGCGAGTACCGTTGCGGCAGGATATTGCATGCTGCCGTCTTTGAGAAGCATCACCACTTCATCGTCAGGAAGTGCGATAACGTGTTCACTCCAGGCACCATCGGCATACTGTTGCATGGCGATTTTGTACGCAGCAACTCCAACTGCGGGCGTTGAGTTCTCGGTGAACAATCCCGTTTCACTAATAAGTCGCGGGAAGTCATCAGTTTGGGTTTTGACAGTGTTTTCATCGAGACGATAGAGTCCGCCGTCGTAGTCTAAGACGAGCAGTTCATTTGCCGAGGTTTCACCGAAACCAATAATCTTGAGGGGAGATTGCGCAATCTTCTCAAGTGAGGTAAGTTCATTATCTTTGTTTGTAAGCGCCCAGAAAATGCCGGTGACGTAGTCGCCATATAGATACTTACCCAACAATTGTTGATGGCGGCCACGGTAAACCATGCCTCCGGTAATCGAGCGTGCTTCACTATGGTGATGGAAAGCGACCGGTGCGATGACTGGGCCTGGACCGGTTTCTATGTCACTGCGAACAGCCTGCGGACCTTCTGTAACACTCCAACCATAATTTCCTCCCTTAACGACGCGGAATACCATTTCCCAGAGTTCCCAGCCGACGTCACCCACCCATAACTCACCCGTGTCCTGGTCGAAACTCATCCGCCATGGATTGCGGAAACCAAATGCAAAGATTTCACCTCGGGCACCGTCCATGTTGACAAACGGATTGTCCGGCGGAATCGTATATGGCAAAGCTGCACCACTGATAGTTTTGGAATCACGGGAAATATCAAGTCTTAATATGCAAGAAAGGAGGTCATCCACGCCCTGCCCAGTGTTGTTGCCATCTGGTGGTGACGGCGGTGCGCCATCGCCGGTGGAAATATATAAGTAGCCGTCGGGGCCGAATTTCAAGCAGCAACCGTTGTGACCGCCGGATTTCCAGCGGAATAGTTCTCGTTCACTCGTCGGGTCAACGGTCGGTGGATCCTGGTCTGTCATCGTA
>DUBL01000201.1:0-2379 GCA_012960345.1 Gammaproteobacteria bacterium
ATTCACTTCACCCCAGAATGCGCCGAAGCCGGGATGGGGATCCAGGTCCTGGATGATGCTGATGGTGGGTCCTGGTGATTCGGCAATGTGCTCATAGTAGCCAGCACGTTGTGCCATGACCTGTTCGCGATCTGTGGTGGGGGCAGTGACTGCGCGCACGGTGGCCGTTCTCGCATAACCGACAATGGGGGCTAATTGCGGGTCGAGACAGGCCATCTGCTCGGTCGTGAAACCGATGGCACGACGTTCCGGTGTGACCAGTTCCAACCCATTGCAGATTGTGGGTGTATCCCACTGGGTTAGAGCCGACAGGTCCGCACTTGTTACATCGCTCATCCTTGAATCTCCGAGGTCAACTTTAATCGCGAATGCACTTTATCATGCGAAGTGAGGCGTCTTTCAGTCAGATACAGATTTAGATGGGTACAATGCTAGAGAGGCTTAACTCCAGGTGCTGTCGTAATCCCGGCCCAACATATCAGTGGTATCCCCAGCCGAGTCGAAGAAGCGATTGGGTTTAATGAATATGCCTAGTATCAGTGCCCCTTCTGGAGCGTGCGCGGCATGGCGACTCCCAGCAGGGCGCCATACAAACTGTCCGGTGCCGACAGTACCATCTTCGTCCACCAGGTTGCCGTCAATGACATAGGTTTGTTCTATTTGAACATGTTGGTGATCGGGCAGTGTCGAACCTGGCGCCATTCGAACGAGCGCTGTAAGCAATCCCGTGTCCGGCTCAATTAACAATGTTTTAAATTCGATTCCAGGAAATTGGGATGGTTCCCAGGACAAGTTATCGATGTTAACAAACCGGGAAGCGAGCGGTTCCAGGCTTGCATGATTCAGTGCGCCGGGTGTGATGGCGGTCATCGGTATAGTCCTCCAGAAATGTGGTCCAACTTGCGTGGACATAAACAGGCAATCAGTTTACGTGTGGTCCTCGAAAATTGGTGGCGATTGGTAGAGTATTTCATCGTCAACTATGATGTTGACCGAACGTTGGTAGATCAACAGACTCGGTGTGTCGACATCGACGCCAATGCCCGGGCAATCGGGTATCTGTATTTTCCCTGCCATGTTGGGTGTGATAGAACGCCCTGCGATAGCTGTCCCCAGTTCACTTAATTCTTCTGGATACTCGGCCAGGTGCTCAGATCCATTATCGGCAAACGGTGCCAGTGAGGCCACCAGCGCGAGGTCCGAGGTAAAAGTGTGGTTGACGAACTGGCAATCAGCAGCGTTGGCCGCGATGGCTAATCTTCTACTCGGGCCAAGCCCGCCAATACATCCCGCGTCGATTTGTAAGAACCTAAGATTGGCGTCATGCATTAGTGCCAATGCATCCTCTTCATTCACTGCACTCTCGCCGCCGGCAACGGATATCTCAGGACACTGGTTTGCAAAATTCCGGTAGGCGACTCGATCGTGGTGAGGAAAGGGTTCTTCCAGCCAGTGCACATTGGCTTCAAGCAGCATCTCGCGTCGCCGAGTGGCATCTTCAACAGCAGCGGGACCGCGCCAAATACATCCGGCATCGACCAGCAGCAACGCATCTGGCCCTAAACCCTCTCTGGCGGCCATTAATTGATCCCGGTCTTCTCCGAGATCTTTTCCGAATGGCCCCCAGCCAAACTTTGCAGCGCGATAGCCGGAAGTGTTTGCATGGCGAGCCTTTTCGAGAGTGAGTGTCGGCGTTTCGCCAAAGAGCAGTGATGCGTATGCAGTTTTGGGATAGGAGGTTTTTTGGCCCAGCAGAGCCCAGACGGGTTCTTGGAGACGTTTACCGAGTAGATCCCAGCAAGCGATTTCGATACCGGAGAGTACGTGAATGGCCTGCGCCAGCCGTTCGCTGCCTACGCGTGTTGCCTGATAGATCGCATCGATGTCCGCGGGAGTTGCCAAACGGGCGCCGATGACTGCATCGGCAACGGGTAGACAGGCCCCATGAGAGGGCGGGCAAAAGAAAGCTGAGATTGATGGTAAGGGGGCAGCTTCACACTCACCCCAACCCTCGTCATTGTTACTGCGTACGCGAACCAGCAGCGCATCCTGACTCCCATCGACATCCAGATTGATGTGCGGCATCGACAGATAGAAAAAATCGACTGCATCAATGACCGGTTTTGGAGAGATCATTCTTTATCAGCTGCGTGTTGAATCAGTCGATTTCTCTCATCTTGGCATTCCGACCAATCAAAGCCGGAGCCAGCATATGAGTCTGAGCAAGCGCGGCCTGTGTGCCGACCCAGTGCGTAACGTATTCGCCTTTGCAACCATCGTTTGTCAAAATCCGTACGGCATATTTGCTAATGTTTGTTGTAGAGCCGCGGCTATAGCCCAGATTATAAATCGCCGATTTTCCGCTCTCTGCAACACCTA
>DUBL01000201.1:2444-2762 GCA_012960345.1 Gammaproteobacteria bacterium
AATTCGTGAAGTTCGACGCGATCGATGATGGGGGAATGCATCTCGGTTTAATTCTCCGGAAAGGGCGATAGGGTGTTTGACCAGAAATCGAGTGTGGCAAGGTTCGCCGCGTCGGGCGGTAAGGCCGGGCCACGGTCATACACGGTTTCGAGTTGCAGGCGTCGCGCAGCAAGGCGTTTGCCGTAACAAAGCAGATGATCAATGGTCAGCATAAGAAATGACAGAAGCGGCAAGATCTGCTTGAATTTATCAGTGGCACCCGCGACATCGCTAGAATGCCAAAGATCGTAAATCTCCGCTTGGAAATCACAGCATTCC
>DUBL01000202.1:0-2350 GCA_012960345.1 Gammaproteobacteria bacterium
CACTACCCATCCTGTCCAGAACATTACAATCACTACCACGATTGCCCCAATTACTACTCCCTGCACCATCGGTTTAATTACTTCTTTCTTCACTTAAGTTGCCTCCCGTATAGGTATATAAATGTGAATCGCAATCCTCTTGTCAACCGAATCGGTGGGATTGAGGCTCCCATCCTACTCTGCAATTTCCGTACGGAATACGTTATCTTTTTTATGGTAGGCGACTCAACAAGGCATCGATAGTACTATCTTATACCCTCCATATTTGATACTGTATGAGTGACAGTTTGCTGCTTTTAGTGTCGCGTCAAAGTTTCTTTCAGTTCCTTAGTGAACTAAGTTGAGAGTCGATGAAGCCACATACATCGTTTCCGATACTAATCAATGTGGCAACTCAGACAGACCGGACAGTAGTCAGCACGGTCAATTTGCATCTCTCGTAGTCCAGCCGATGTAACTCTGGCACCGTTTGGTTGGTCTGATATGGCTGGTGGTTGGGAGACGATTGCTTTTTGCGACTAAGAAAGTCGCTGCACCTGCCCAGCCTGGCGAGCGAAAATGAAGGTTAGTGTCGTTCGGATCGTTGTTTCTTGAGCATGGCTGGTATAGCAGAACCGTCGGTTAGGGATGCTGGGCTGAGCAAGTCGAACCGATCCTTGGGCGTCTTGCGCTAAACGACGAGGAGATGAGGTTGCTTTTTATAATCGAGGGTTCGGTAACTGCTGAATGCTCTACTGTAAGGAACACTGTGTTTACATTCAAACCATACAAATCTCGTAGTGGGTAATAGGCATACCCCCAGAAGGTCATCATGCGGGCAATAATGCTGGCTGCCGGCCGTGGTGTTCGACTCAATGGCGCCTACCTACCCAAGATTTGTTTGAATTTGACGGGCGATCGCTGTTAGCCCGTCATATCGAAACCCTCCAACTGTACGGGATCAAACAACTGTCATTGGGTGTTGGTTATCAGCAGGCCAAGATTGATTAGGAAATCGCATCTCTCGGTGCGGGAGAGTTCGTGAAACCGGTTTACAACGAAGATTTTCTTCAGGGCAACAGTGTCACGTTGCGGAAAACGTGCGACCAGCTTTGTCGCGGTGAGCCGGTTCTGCTGATGGATGGTGACGTGCTTTACGACGACCGTATCCTGGGGCGTTTGCTGAATTCGGGTCACCAAAACAGCCTACTACTCGATCGTCACTTCTCACTCGGGGAAGAACCAGTCAAGGTCGCCGTGCGGGATGGTGCAATCGTTGATTTCGGCAAAATAATAGGCACTGAGTATGATTTCTTTGGTGAATCGGTAGGATTCTTTTGCTTGTCAGCACACATGGCAGAAGCAATCATCGCCTTCATTCAGAACTATCTCGACCAAGGCCCTCATGATAGGCCTTACGAGGATGCAATTCATGATGTGATGGGAGGCTCATCGGCCACTGGGTTTGATTTTGAAGACATAACCGGATTGCCATGGATCGAGATCGACTTTACCCATGATATCGAGCATGCCAGAAACGTGATTCTGCCGCGCATAAGAAAGAAACTGGCTAAGGTGCTCCGTGTCGGAGCCGGTGGACAATCGATCATCAGTTCGCAGCCTAATCAGTGAACGGCACCGCATTGTTGTTTTTCGATCCAATCATCTCTGGACTGATCGTAGCAGCCCTTTACCTGGCGACCTATCTGTCGCTGGTGCATCTATTGAGGTATCCAAGGCAATGGCAACGGCCTCCTAACCTCGCTTTGCTCACGACTGCGGGCCTGGCCACCGTCTTGGTTGCCTACATCTCGTTCTCAACAGATGGTCTCGACATCGCCACACTTACGGCATCAGCCAGTTTCTTGGCTGTGTTACTTACCCTCATCGCCGCTCCTGCGATCGAATTGAATCACGCAGCCGGATTCGCGCCGCGTCCAATTGAATACTTGGCCCGGCATGGAGATTACTCGGGCCTGTGGATGTTGTTACCCGCGCTCGCGGTCAGTTTCATGCTCACGGACGTCAAGCTCCTGGTATTTCTCGCCACAGCCATATTGATTGAAGCTTGGTGGTTCTTGCGCCAGCGCTTAGCCGATCGACATCGGCGGCTGCATTCAATTGAGGGCCACGATTTGGCAGTTCTCCGAGCACAGGCACGCGGCGATATCGAGGGATTCGCACAACGCCATGGTATTCGGGAATTGGTTGTTTCAGATGATGCCGTGGCCTGGCGGGGTTGCAACAAGGACACACGGCCTTGTCCCTTCAATCTTTACGTCAACCGTCTTGGCCTGAATACGGCGCCGTGTTGTCGCGAACACATGCAAACGCTTTCCCGGTACGTCAGTTCCTGCCTGACAGAGATGAA
>DUBL01000202.1:2424-2756 GCA_012960345.1 Gammaproteobacteria bacterium
TGCTGGCGTGGGAGGATGATATCGACATCGCGGTGTATTTGGATGACACCACGACCTGGCGTTCGTTCGCAGCCAGGTTTGCCAAACGCGGGGCAAGAGATGGCTATACGGTCGAAGTTTTCGAGAAAAGAGGATACCTGTCCGTTTCCTTTAACTCGCCAGGGCGTTGGCCTTTTCATTGGGAGCGCAATCGAATGCGCGGTGAGATTCGGCTCGATCTGGTGGTCTATCGGCTGTCCCAAAGTTACGGCGAATGGGTGCTCGAACGGCGACTCAAGAAAGGCACGATGCCTTTGACCGAAAGCGGGGTTTATGGTGTTCCTCGGGATACG
>DUBL01000203.1 GCA_012960345.1 Gammaproteobacteria bacterium
GTCTCCTATCGGCACGCACCGCCGATGCTGGGCCAACACACCGAAGAGGTGCTTGGAGAACTGTTAGGCCTCGATGCGGCGGAGCTTCATCGACTGCATCAAAAGAACGTGATCTAAAGGTATGGCGAAAGCGACGCCTTACCCAAACAAACCCTGATCGCTTGTGAGTTACAGGTGGGCTCTACGGTAGCCTCCCGTCGTATCGTGGCAGACCCCGTTACCAGAGGGCATCAGAATTCGGAGTATTTGCGAGCATTCCCTCGCGCTTTTCCGACCGGGTACTTGGCACGGTTTTTCCGCATCTTCAGTAACACGGCTTCTTCCAGATTAATCTCTAATCGGTCTGCCAGACACACAAGATAAACCAATACGTCGGCCAACTCGTCCGCAACGGCGGATTTTTTCTGAACATCGAGTGCGGCACTTTCCTGCTGAGTCAACCACTGAAAATGCTCAACCAACTCAGCGGCCTCAACGATCATCGCCATCGCCAGGTTCTTGGGCGAATGAAACTGCTCCCAGTCACGTTCAGCGACGAAGTCGTTCACCTGGGCGGTTAATTCAGGGATAAAAGAGTTCGTCATGTGCTCAATAGCTGTTCAGTCAGTCGAACCGAAACGGCGAAGATCTTCTCCCACATCAGCCACTGCCGCATGGTAAAGACGCTCGCCGTGCTCAACACTCGCGAGTGAGGGATCTGACCCGATTCTCCCGTCAGCAAACTGGCGCCGATAATCTGCAGCGTCACGGATGGTTCCGACTGGCGCCACCTTGGGTGACAAAGGTGCCTGCTTAACCGCCTGCGGATAGGCGTAATAACTAAGAGACACTTCTGAAGGCGTCGCATGACTGCCCTCTGCCCCGCCAAACAATTCTCGGGACAATCCGCGAACCCGCTCCCCGGACCACCAGTTATAAAGCCGCAATCGGGGCGCGGGCCGCGACTCGCCGGCGAAACTCGCATCCGCCCAGATTTCTGAAAAAGCGGCGGTCACCGTAGCAATATTCCCGCCATGGCCATTGAGAAAATAAATGCGGTCAAAGCCATGGCGTAACAGTGAACGCACGACGTCATTGATGAGTGCCATCAGTGTCGACGGGCGGAGCGCTATCGAGCCAGGAAAAGCAAGATGGTGCTGGGCCATACCCAAAGACAGCGTGGGGGCCACCAACGTGACCGTTTGCTCAGCCACACCTCGGGCCACGACTTCGGGACAGATGGCATCTGTACCAATCAGTCCAATCGGCCCATGCTGTTCGGCCGATCCTATCGGAACAATGATAGTGGTCGATTTCTCGAGATAGCGTTCGACCTCAGGCCAGCTACACAACTGTAATTGCATATCTGCGCCACGCTCCATGACTTCGCTTCGCTGCACTCGAAAGTCAGCCTTGCACCGCTGCGCGAAGATTACTGACCGTGGCAGTCGGGCTAATCGTCTCCGGGTCAATCTCCAGTTCGAGTAACGCGGGTGCCCCCGTAGCCTGGGCACGGCGAAACGCGGGTAAGAAGTCTTCTGTGGCCCGCACCTTTTCACTATGCACACCGTAAGCCGTTGCCAACAGGCAAAAATCAGGATTAACCAAATCCGTATTGCTAACCCGGCCAGGATAGTGTCGTTCCTGATGCATACGAATCGTGCCGTACATTCCGTTGTTCACCACAATAATGATAACCGCAACAGCATACTGCACCGCTGTCGCAAGTTCCTGACCTGTCATCAAGAAACAGCCGTCACCGGCGAAGGCCACCACCGTTCTTTCGGGGTAAGCCAACTTAGCCGCAATGGCTGCCGGTAGACCATAACCCATTGAGCCGGATGTGGGTGCCAACTGACTTGGTAACCCACGGAAACAATAATGTCGGTGAACCCAAGCACTATAGTTGCCAGCACCATTGGTGATAATCGCGTCGTCTGGCAACTCGTTGGTCAACGCGTCAACGGTGGCACCGAGTTGCAGTGGTCCCGGATGCGCCACCGGTTGCCGCCAGGCCAAATACGATTCGCGCAACGCCGCGCGTAAGGCCGGCCAGCGCGGGGCTTGTGGGGGCTCAAGCCCAAACAAAGCCTGCGCAAAACGATTCGGCCCGGCATTAATGGCCAGGGTAGGCTGATACACACGGCCCAGTTCTTCGATACCCGGATACACATGCACCAGCTGCTGCCGCGGACAAGGCGGTACCAGGAGAGAATAACCTCCGGTGGTCATCTCACCCAACCGTATTCCAACCGCCAACAAGAGATCAGCATTGCGTACCGCCTCAGCCAGAACGGGATTGATTCCGATACCTACGTCACCTACATAATGGTCATGCGTGTTATTGAAACGGTCCTGGAATCGAAATGCAGCGGCAACCGGAAGCCCCCAGCGCGAAGCAAAAGTCTCAAATGCCTCTCGCGCCTCTTGCCGCCAGCCATGCCCACCAACAATCGCCAGCGGTCGCTCGGCGCTGTTCAGCAACTGTGCCAATTGTGCCAAATGCTCGTCCGCAGGGGCTGCCTCCGATCGGTGATACGGACCGGTGTCTGACACTTTAGTTTCCGCCACCAACATATCTTCGGGCAATACCACCACTACCGGCCCGGCTCGACCATTCACCGCCGTATGAAAAGCGCGGCTGACAATCTCCGGCATTCTGGCGGGATCCTCAACCTGCTCAACTGCCTTGGCCATGTCGGCAAACAAAACGCGGTACTCAACTTCCTGGAACGCTTCGCGACCCGCCATGTCTCGACCAACCTGCCCCACGAAAAGAATCAAAGGAGTCGAATCTTGCGCGGCAATATGTACGCCTGACATCGCGTTAGCGACACCGGGGCCACGCGTCACCATACAAATCCCGGGGCGGCCCGTCAGTTTGCCATGGGCTTCTGCCATCATCGACGCACCGCCTTCCTGGCGGCAAACAACGGTGCGAATGTCAGTCACATCGTGCAATGCATCAAGCGCTGCCAGAAAACTCTCGCCCGGCACACAGAAAATATGATCCGTTCCGTGGTGACGCAGTGCATCAACCAGGATGCGACCCCCTGTTCGTGTTTGCAGCATTGTGGATACCCAAGTATCAAGTCCGCCATAGAGTATCGGGTAGCGCTTCACGCGCTGGCAACTCTTTAGCAGCCACTTTTGTGCCGAGTCGTGTGGCCCACGCTGTGCTGCTGCAGTAACGGGCCCGTCCTTAGCGCCGAGAAACTTTGAGACGAAGCGTTTTGATGCCCATGGCCGTGAGACGACGGTTGGCGGCCTCCATCTGTGCCATATCGATAAAAGGCCCAATGCGTACGCGATAAAACTGCCCCTGCCCCTGAATTGTCACCTGCTGCTTGATCGGCCGATAACCCGCGAGAGTCAGTTGAGCTCGCAGGTGATCCGCTGCACCGGCTTCTCGAAAAGACCCTGCCTGCAGCATGTAGTGACTCTGGCTGGAGGGCTCCTTGTCTTGGGCAGGGGGCTTTTCAGGAGTGCCTTTAGCCGATGGTGTCGCCTGCGTCTCAATACCTTGTTGTGTGGGTAGCAACTGCTCAATTTCTGGCAGGACCGTATAAAAATCAAAGGTTGCCCGTTCGGGTGACGCGGCCTCTGCCTCATTTGCACTATCGTCGGGGTTAGTGGGTCGCTTATTAGTCGGCGTGAACAAGGTCATGATCCCCGCACCCAATCGATCCGATTCACCACTCTCGATACCCTGATACGCCAGGCTTGCAACAAACCCCAGCCCCACACCGATAGCCAGTAGAACGATACCGCCGAATGATTGGGTCCCCCTGGACTTGGTTACTCGGGCACTCTGGCTTTTCGAACGACTTTGCAAAACGAACGCCTACATGCTCGAGGGCGCCGAAACGCCCAGCATAGAAAGCCCGTTGTCGATGACCTGTCGAGTGGCGTCGATCAGAGCCAGGCGGGCCAGGCGAAGACTATCTTCTGCCGCAATAAAAGGGTGGGCGTTGTAGTAAGTATGGAAATCGTTAGCGAGTTCGCGCAAGAAATAAGCCAGCTGATGAGGTTCTCGCGCACGTGCTGCGGACTCAATGATGTCAGGATAGCGCGATAACGCACGGAGCAGCTCCAGTTCCCGCTCCTCGTTCAGTAACTGATGATCAGCTCGTTCTAGATTGACCTGAATGCCTTTCACTTCCAATTGACGAAAAACACTGCAAATACGCGCATGGGCATACTGAACGTAATAGACCGGATTATCGGCTGACTGGGACGTTGCAAGTTCAAGATCGAAATCCATATGTTGCTCGGGTTTTCTAATCGCATAGAAAAAGCGGGCAGCATCGCTTCCCACTTCCTCTCGTAACTGCCGTAACGTGACAAACTCACCGCTACGTGTTGACATCGACACCTTTTCCTCACCCCGATAGAGCACAGCAAACTGCACCAGTAGGATATGCAACGCGCTCGGATCACACCCAAGTGCAGATAACGAAGCCTTGACTCGACTGATATAGCCATGGTGGTCTGCGCCCCAGATGTTAATCAACTCATCGAAACCACGTTCCAACTTGTCAAAGTGATACGCAATATCGCTAGCAAAGTAGGTCGATTTGCCATTCGCTCGAATCACCACCCTGTCCTTTTCATCACCAAAATCGGTTGAGCGAAACCACCAGGCACCGTCTTTTTCGTAAAGGTAACCATTGTCTTTCAGTTTTTGCACCGCTCGTTCCATCGCGCCAGACGCCATCAGACTTGTTTCCGAGAACCACTGATCGTAATCGACAGAAAACGCGGAGAGGTCACGACGAATATCCTCGACCAATGTGTTTGTCGCCAACTCATGAATTTTTTGAAAACCTTCCGGGCCAAGACAACGTTGCGCCCGTTCGATGAGCATATCCGTCGCGCCATCTTCATCGGTCGGCAGGTCCAGCATCAATGGGCTAACCACGTGCTGGTAGCGCGCCCCCCCTTCGCGGTGAAGGATTGCAGCAATGTCGAAAACATAATCACCCTGATAAATTGAGCTCGGAAAATCGAACGACTCGCCGCACAGTTCAAGGTAACGCAGCCAAACACTCAGCGCCAGAATATCCATCTGCCGCCCCGCGTCGTTAATGTAGTACTCGCTTTGGGTGTCATAACCCGCGGCTCGCAAAACCCGTGCCAAGGCGTCACCATACGCCGCACCACGCCCGTGACCGACGTGTAGGGGTCCGGTGGGATTGGCGGAAACAAATTCCATCAACACGCGTTGGCCTTTGCCAATGCGGCAACAACCATAGTTTTTCTGTGCCTTGCGCACATCATCAATGACCTGATAGTAGGCTGCTGTAGACAGATAAAAATTGATGAATCCTGGGCCTGCGATCTCGGCTCGGGTGACCCAACCGGACGCGGGCAACCGCTCCAGGACAGCCTGTGCCAGATCTCGAGGTTTGCTACCCAGTGGTTTAGCCAGCACCAGAGCCACATTGCTCGCGAAATCACCGTGGTCCTTTTGTTTGGTCCTCTCCAAGGTCCACAGTGGCATTTCGCCCGGATCGATTGAGCGCTCTTGCAGCAAGACATCGACTGCGCGAGTGATGAGTGAGCGAATTTCAGATCGCATGGCGTGGGCTTGGCTATTCGGTCAGGTGGGTTGGAACAAGCCGAACCCTACGGGTGGAGAGTAATGCAACGACGCAGGGTCACGAATTGTACCCGTTTGCCATAACGCTTGGGCACACGTTAACCAACGCCATGTAGTACCCTATTCACGAAATAGGATTAACCCAATCAGTAGACTATCAGTATTGTGGATCATCTTTCGAACAGCACAGCGAATCTGTTCTCCAGTGTCACTGTCGATCGCGCACCCGAATATCGACTAAACAATGAAGAACTGTCGGTGCTGGCCGACAGCACCAACGCCCGATTCCTTCCCGTGCTTGACTCACAGGTATTGGTGTCGAGCAGCACGACGGGGTACGCCGTCGCCGCGCTGACTCGATCTATCTTTGACGCCGAGTTCCACCCCGCCGGGCCGATGATTTATCTCGGTCGCTTCAATGGTGGACACCATTTTGCGATCGATATCGAGCCTGCCTCATCTGCGCACACTGCAGGGCACCTGTTTGGTGACCTGCGTCAGCTCGCACCCCTGTTGCCTGACACCGATTGTGCGCTTCTCGGTTACACACGGGCCATGGTGCACTGGCAGCGAACACACCGCCACTGTGGCCGCTGCGGCACACTTAACGAAGCGCGAAACGGAGGCCACGTCATGCGGTGTACCGCCAAGGACTGTCTTCGCCAGCAATTCCCTCGCACCGATCCGGCCATCATCGTGCTGGTTGAAAATGGAACACGCGCCCTGTTCGGTCGCCAGGCACAGTGGCCAAAGGCGCGTTACTCCACCATTGCCGGCTTCGTGGAACCAGGAGAAAGTGCCGAGCAAGCGGTTGTACGAGAAGTCTCGGAAGAAACAGGGGTCGAAGTAGTTAACATCACTTACCACTCCTCGCAGCCATGGCCGTTCCCCGGCACTTTAATGCTCGGCTATCACGCCAAGGCGGGCGACACTGGAATCCGTCTTAACGACCATGAACTTGATGAGGCAAAGTGGCTGTCTCGTACAGAAATCGAAACGCAAATGCGCGACGGCACCTTCGTTCCACCGACGCCCACTTCTATTTCCTTCCGGCTAATAGAGACTTGGTTTAACCAAAATGCCGCCACGCCACTGCGCGTGTTGCGAAAAACCTACTCAGAACTAGAAACATAAGCGTTTGCGTCCGGACACAAGACCGTTACAATGCCATCCAGTAGCGGTCGGGCATCCATTTTTCCGACCGTCTGCTTTGTAAAGTAATTTGACTGGAGGAGTTATGTCCGAGCGGCACAACGGGACCGTTAAGTGGTTCAACGAACGCAAAGGCTTCGGCTTTATTGCGCGTGAAGATGGGGCTGATGTATTCGTGCACTATCGTGAAATTCGCGGAGATGGTTTTAAAACCCTGGCCGAAGGCCAACGCGTGGAATTTAGTCTGGTAACGCGGGACAAAGGTCCCGCCGCCGAAGACGTCGTACCTGCGGACTGACTGACAACCCCGCCAACCCGTTGTTACGAACGGGCTGGCTCACGTGTCGTTATCCGTCCTAGTCCGTTGAGGCATTGCCGCAGCGGTAGGGTCAGTGTGGCTACTCTGTAACCAGCCGATTCATTAAACGCCAGAGCCTGCACGCGATGGCTTATGCTATCGCGTGCAGAGCGGCGGTCGCTTTTTCAATAGTCTGGTCGATTTCCGTATCACCGTGGGCTATTGACATAAAAGCAGTCTCAAATGCGGAAGGGGCAAAATAGACCCCGGCCTCCAGCATCGCGTGGAAAAATACCTGGAACTGATCCGTGTCGCTTGACATCACCTCGCTGAAACACGTTACGTTTCCGCTGGCAGTAAAGAAAAAACCAAACATGCCCCCGACCTGATTCACAACCATCGGCACAGCCGTAGTCTCACCGGCGCGTCGCAATCCATCGACGAGACGGTTGGTCTTTCGCTCAAGTTGTTCGAAAAAGGTGGGGGCCAACACCTTATGTAAAGTAGCAAGACCTGCCGCCATCGCCAGCGGATTGCCCGAAAGGGTCCCTGCCTGATAGACCGAGCCCACTGGCGCCAGATGCTGCATGATGTCCGCACGACCACCGAATGCTCCAACCGGCAGCCCGCCGCCGATGACTTTACCGAGCGTTGTCAGGTCAGGGGCGATCCCGTAAAGTGCCTGCGCACCACCAGGTGCGACGCGAAATCCTGTCATGACCTCGTCGAAGATCAACACTGCACCGTACTTGTTGCACTGATCACGCAACGCCTGGTGAAATATTGCCGACCCCGGCACGCAGTTCATGTTACCTGCGACAGGCTCCACGATGACCGCGGCAATCTCGGAACCCATTCGACTGAATACGTCCTCAATCTGCTGCGCATTATTAAACTCCAGCGTCAGTGTGTGCTGTGCCATCGCCACCGGCACTCCCGGAGAGGTTGGCACTCCCAGTGTTAGCGCACCGGAACCGGCTTTTACTAACAGCCCATCAGCGTGTCCGTGGTAACAGCCTTCGAACTTGATCACCTTGTCTCGGCCAGTAAAGCCCCGCGCCAACCGGATAGCACTCATGGTCGCCTCCGTGCCGGAATTGACCATTCTCACCTGTTCGATCGAGGGCATGGCCTCGCAGATCAGCTCGGCCATTGCCGTCTCAGCCTCCGTCGGCGCACCAAAACTGAGACCCTTCTCAACCGTAGTCTGTACCGCCAACACGACGTCCGAGTCGGCATGGCCAAGGATCATCGGCCCCCATGAACCCACATAATCTATGTATGATTTCCCCTCGCTGTCATATAGATAAGGCCCCTTTCCGCGCGTCATAAAAACGGGAGAACCCCCTACCGCTTTGAAAGCCCGGACCGGTGAATTTACCCCCCCGGGGATTACTTGCTGAGCGCGTTCAAATAGTTTGCCAGATGCTTGGGTCATCGCCTTGATATCCAAAATTAGTAAGTAGGTGCAATCACAGGTAGTGTCAACCAACTCTCTGTTGAATCCAACCCTTTACTAAACTACGTTAGACTCACGGTGGTTTTTTTTGCTCTTATGGAATACAAAACTTGGATGTGTGTGATCTGCGGCTTTGTCTACGACGAAGAACTCGGACTACCGGAAGAAGGGCTAGCCCCTGGAATACGTTGGGCCGATATCCCTGAAAACTGGCAATGCCCTGATTGTGATGCGACGAAGATCGATTTCGAAATGATTGAGATCTAGGCATTTCAGCACTTCGTAAACTTGTGTTGGTGTAACCGCAACTCCTCCTTCGATAACAGGAAGATCACCGGATCGCCGTCGTCCGACACCAGCCAAGTGAACGGCACTGTCGGCCATGCCAGTTCTACCTGCGAGGCCGCGGCACCGACTTCGACAAACAACGAGCCGCCTGCCATGAGCCGCGGCTCAACGTCAGCCAATAAGCGACGCACAATGGCCAGACCGTCCTCACCACCAGCAAAAGCGATTGCCGGTTCGTGCTGGTATTCATCAGGCAGCGTGGTCATTGTCGTCGCGTCGACATACGGTGGATTACATACGATCAGGTTATAGCAACGATCACTAATCGGTTCCAATAGGTCGCCTTCGAATAAATGGACCCGATCGCTAACACCATGTCGTTCAACATTCTGGTTCGCAACTACCAACGCCTCTGCCGAAAGATCGGTTGCATCAATCGTGGCCTCTGGAAATTCAAGCGCCAATGCAATGGCGATACACCCGCTGCCAGTACAAAGATCCAGCGCCTCCATCACCAACGCCGGGTCCAACCAAGGTTGCAGTTGCTCAACAATCCATTCCCCCAGATGCGATCGGGGCACAATCACCCGAGAGTCGACGTCAAAGCGGTATCCTGCAAACCAGGCGTGCCCGACGAGGTAGGCGAGAGGTTGTCGACTGGTGATGCGCTGATTAGCGAGATTCGTCACAGCGCAACCCTGCGCAGTTGACAGGGTTTGTTGCCAATCAATCACATTTTCACTGATAGTGATATCAGCGGCACACATCACCAGCCAGACCGCTTCGTCCCACGCGTTGTCAGTACCGTGACCGAACCATAGATTGGCCTCGGTTAGTCGCCTGGCCACCTCCTCAACACAGTGCCTCAGAGTCGCTTCGCGGGGATTGTCAGGCATCGCTCATCAGTACATCACGCACCGCTGCGAGGATCTGGCTGGCCTCGAGTTCATGACCAAGCACTTTTGCGAGGTAGCCATCGCGCCCGATCAAGTAGGTTTTTGTCGAATGGTCCATCAGGTACCCCACCTGCGATCCGCCAATTTCCGCTTTCTGATAAAGCACCAAGTACTGCTTAGCGACCCGATGAAGGTCATCAGGTGTGCCGGTCAAACCGATAATCGACGGATGGAAAAAGCGGGCGTAATCTGCAATCCGTTGCGGCGTATCCCGTTCAGGATCAATGCTGATAAAAAGACCACGCACCCGGCTGCTTTCAGCCGGTGTTAGCGCATTTAACACTTGACCCATCCGTGCAAGATCTGTCGGACAAACATCCGGACAATGGGTGTAGCCGAAGAAAACCAGTACTGCCTTGCCTTTAAAGTCAGACAACGCCACTGGGCCTGAGATGGCAGACAAAGTGAAATCACCGCCCATTCCAGGATAAGGTTGCGGAGTTTTCGTTGGTGCTAACCACACACTAGCGAAGATACCGACCAACAGTGCTGTGACAGCGAACAACGCCGGCGTCAACCAAGTAGGACACTTCATCAACTGATGTGTCGGTTGTGAACTGTATTGTGCGCCAGAACCCCATTCCACATAGCATCAATCCCGTTTGTGTTTCTTCTTGTCGTGGCCCGATGTCATAGACACCCCCGCGATCATTTTCACCGGAACGCGCATGCTCTGCTTTTGCCCATTGTCAAAGTGAAACTCCAACGAGACGTACTCCCCTGGTTTCAACTGTTTCACCAACCCCATCAGCATGATGTGCAGCCCACCCGGCTGCAGGACGGTTTCCCCGCCAGCCGGTACATCGATGTGCCCGACCCGCCGCATTTTCATCATACCTGCGTCCATAGCGTGACTGTGAGGCTCAGCAACCTCGGCAACATCCGACTTTACCGACACCAGTCGAATGTCATGCATTGCATTGTTGCGTAAAACCAAATAAGCCGCCGCGTTAGGCTGACCCGGCGGCGTTGCTCGCACATAGGCATCGTGCACCATCACACCAATCGAATGTTTCTTATGCTTAGGTCCTTGAACATACCCACCCAATGGACTGACCTGCTCTTCGCCAAACATCATATGCTTGACTACACGATGCCGCTCCGGCTTAGAAAAATCCATCGTGATCGCCCACTCTCCATACTTCTTCAGTGCAATCCTAAAACCGTACCGCCCCTGTCCACGTTCTTGTACCACCACTGGCTTCACTCGGTGGGCTCCGGCCATCGACAGCATCTGCGCCCCCACCATGAACTGTGCTCCCACTATCGCCCCACCAGTCTCGGCGTCCCTTAACTCTACGACACACTCGTACGCGTATTTCTTACCCACCGCCGAACATTCCATTGCCACCAGCTTTTCCACCGCACCTATCGTCGTAACAGGCATCAAAAAAACCCCCAGCAAAAAAACTGAACCATTTCTAATAACGCCCATTTATCTTCCTCTTAAGACGTTCGGGACAACGCCACGTCCCCACGAGTCTTGCCGTCTGATGTCACTTGGAAACTCTTCCTTAAGGGTCGTTATCCAAGCGACCCCACCGCTATTGAGCTAAACGCCCAGCTGCGTCAGACCAATGGCAGAGCAGTTGCCCAGCATCGGCACAGCGCTCCAACATAAACGGGTGGCTGATCGTCGTTCGCAGGCGCTTACCTTTGCCGGACACCCACCCGCGAACGACCACGTCGGCCCGATCGAGCCTACACGGGGAATAACCAAAATACTGTTGCCAACGGGCACGTTGGACGAGGATCACAAAATTGCGTGCAAGATGAAATTCAAACCATTTCTTGCCCAGTACGGTGCGCTGAACACGCCCCCGCACAAACCCGTAGCCCCTATCCTTTGGCGTCATCGTCCTCACGTGCCGGGGTCGATAGGTTGACACCCCCCAGATTCCTTTCCCCGCTAAACGCGCCCGAGTCTCAGCCGCCGCGT
This sequence comes from Gammaproteobacteria bacterium, assembly GCA_012960345.1. GTDB lineage: Bacteria > Pseudomonadota > Gammaproteobacteria > Arenicellales > UBA868 > UBA11791. The sequence continues at coordinate 11,674 of DUBL01000203.1, forward strand.
ATTCATCAAGATGGCGATCATTCGGTGCAATCACAATAGCGCTGGCAAGACCCGCCTCGAGCAAAGCTAATTGGAGACTGTCTCCATCCAAGGTATAAAGATAAGCCAGGGTCCGGTCATGGGGATCCACTGGATCGGTCGCGTTTTCTACCAGAACCTGGCGATTGCGTACCCGCCGCTCCAAATACTGCTGGGCCAGGACAGCGAACGGTTGACCCGATTTGATCTCCGGTGTGTTGATGCCCGCAAGGCGAATCGTCTCGCCAGAATCAAGCGCCACGGTGTCGCCATCGATGACCACTTCAACCGTAGCGCGACGTACTGGTGCGGTGTCCGATGCAACAACTGGCCAAACTAGAACAAACCATAGCCCAATCACCGACCGCACGGCCCAAGGCTTTAACAAAACGATGACAACTTGTGGCTGTGGAGGTCAGCCTGCAACATCTATGCGAGTAGGTCTCAGGCCTTAATACCGTATTTAGCCTTGAACTTGCCTACTCGACCGGCCGTATCGATCATCTTCTGCTGGCCCGTATAAAATGGGTGGCAGGCGGAACAAACTTCTACGCTGAGATCACTACTCAGGGTAGAACGTGTATCAAAGGAGTTGCCACAAGCACAAGTGACCTTGATTGTTTCGTAAGCCGGATGTATCTCAGATTTCATGTCACGTTCTCCGAAACGCTACTGGCCTACCTATGGCCTTTGGTAGGGACGCGCGATGTTATGTGATTAAGACACCGCAGGCAAGGCAAATCAACGATTCATCGCCTTAAAAAACTCAGCATTTGACTTGGTGGCACGCAATTTATCGAGCAGGAACTCAACTGCTTCTATGTCATCCATTGGGTGTAGAAGTTTGCGCAACAACCAAATTTTCTGCAGCTCGGTCGGATCAGTCAGCAACTCTTCGCGGCGGGTTCCAGACCGACTGATAATGATCGACGGGTAGACGCGCTTTTCTGCAATTCGCCGGTCAAGGTGAATCTCCATATTACCCGTACCCTTAAACTCCTCGTAGATCACGTCATCCATCTTTGACCCAGTATCAATCAGTGCGGTGGCCAGAATCGTCAGGCTGCCACCGCCTTCAATATTTCGCGCAGCGCCGAAAAATCGTTTGGGTTTCTGCAGAGCATTAGCATCAACGCCGCCGGTCAATACCTTGCCCGATGCCGGCTGCACGGTGTTGTAGGCGCGCGCGAGTCGCGTAATGGAGTCAAGCAAAATAATCACGTTCTGTTTGTGTTCGACCAATCGCTTTGCTTTTTCTATCACCATTTCTGCAACCTGGACGTGGCGCGATGCGGGTTCATCAAAAGTCGACGCTATGACCTCTCCGCGTATCGTGCGCTGCATTTCGGTAACTTCCTCCGGTCGCTCATCAATGAGTAAAACCATCAATGTGCATTCTGGAACAGAGGCAGTCATCGAGTGCGCAATCTGCTGCAACATAACGGTCTTACCAGTTTTCGGCGCAGACACCAAAAGGCCACGCTGCCCCATACCAATAGGTGCAATCAAATCAACCACGCGCGCCGTTAAATCTTCGGAAGATCCGTTTTCCTGTTCGAGACGCATTCTTTCGTCGGGGTGTAAAGGAACGAGATTTTCAAAAAGTATCTTGCTTTTGGCTTCTTCCGGTTGCTGAAAATTAATGGTTTCAAGTTTCAGTAACGCGAAATAGCGTTCCGAGTCCTTCGGGGGACGAATAAGACCGGTTACTGTGTCACCTGTGCGCAACCCGAAGCGTCGGATCTGGCTTGGCGATACATAAATGTCATCCGGACCCGCTAGATAAGAACTAACGGAAGACCGCAAGAAGCCAAAGCCATCTTGCAATATTTCGACCACTCCCTCGCCGGTGATTTTCTCTCCTCGCTTGGCGTGGGACTTAAGGATCGCGAATATCTGATCCTGGCGACGTAGACGCGAAACATTATCAAGTTTGAGCGAGCGGGCTACATCGGCAAGCTCAGTGGGCGACTTCTTCTTCAGTTCTGTAAGGCTGAGTGACATAAGATGACTCACGATAGGCAATGTGACAGACCTGGACTTCTCGGGTCTGACCCGCAAACGACGAATTGTCGATGGCGGGTGCTGTTGGATAGGAAACTTAAAGTTGGAAGGTGGGGTTTAGCGATTCGGCATATTGCCGTGTTTGTTCACAATATCATCGTTGTGGCGTTTTAGTCTACGCCACTTTAGCGCTTTACAGTCACCGGCCATATTCTGCTGGATTGGTTCTGTAATGCGCTGATCATAAATGAAGTTAAAGATTCTCGTCGAGAAAAGCCGTCAATTGTGCCTTTGAAACAGCACCCACTTTGGTTGCCTCGACTTGTCCACTCTTGAACAACATCAATGTAGGAATGCTGCGGATGCCATATTTTGGAGGTGTCCCAGGATTATCATCGATATTCAGTTTGGCCACCTTGACTCGCCCCTGATACTCGCTGGCGACCTCTTCCAGCGTCGGTGCAATCATCTTGCACGGTCCGCACCATTCGGCCCAATAGTCTATCAGCACGGGCATATCCGAGTGCAGTACATCCTCGTCGAATGAATCATCATTGACGTTCAGAATATTTTCCGCCATACAGTGTGCATCCTTGAGATTAGTTGGTTACTTAGGCCGGGGGCCTGGCGCAGCAGGAGTCCCCGATATTACCGTGTTATAATACGGCCGAATAAAAGGGAATTTAAACCCGTCCTCTACGCATCATCTCCGACAGGAATGGTTTTGTACCAGAAACATTGAACTCGAAGCAAGTTGTTTTAACGCGGGATCAATTAGCGCTTGGCGGGCCGCGTTGCGATAAACCACGCCAATAGCTCAGCCTAACCTAATAGTATGACTTAACGTTTTTCGCCGTTTCCCCTCTATTTGCTAACCCAAAATACCGCATCGGCCCCGCGCTCACGCGGCGTCACCTAAATCGGAGAACCCACCATTTGACCACGTACAGACTTATTTAATGGACAACGCTTCTTATCTCACTGACCAACCATTTACCGATCTTGATCTGGAGCCGGAACTAATCCGCGGGCTCGAGACGGCAGGCTTTTCGCTTTGCACACAGATTCAACAACAGGCGCTGCCTCTCGCGCTGGCCGGCAAGGATGTGGCCGGACAGGCCCAAACAGGCACTGGAAAAACTGCTGCATTCCTACTCGCTATATTTAATCGGCTATTACGTCAGTCACCACATGCCGAACACGGAGCAAAGAGTGTCCGTGCCGTCGTGCTGGCACCAACACGGGAACTGGCGATACAGATTCATCGCGACGCCGCTCAACTCTCCCAGCACACCGCCCTGCGCATGGGCTTGGTTTACGGAGGCACCGGCTATCAGGATCAAACCGAAGCTCTGAGCCATGGGGTCGATATTTTGATCGGGACGCCCGGTCGCTTTATCGACTTCTACAAGCAAGGCCTGTTTGACCTAAAGGGAGTACAGGTCTTGGTTCTTGACGAAGCCGACCGAATGTTTGATCTGGGTTTTATCCGCGATATACGTTACGTACTACGACGCATGCCGCCGCCGGCTGAACGACTCAATATGCTTTTCTCTGCCACGCTGTCTCGTCGCGTTACTGAACTGGCGTACGAGCATATGAACGATCCCATTTCAATCAAGGTCGAGTCAGACACACCAGTAGCTGATCAATTAATTGAAGAGGTTTATTACCCTGCAAACGAGGAAAAACTCGGGCTTCTAGTGGGTTTACTTAAAAAGCTTGCCGGGGAGCGCGTCCTGATATTCTGCAATATGCGGGGCACTACTGAGAAAATCGGTCGTTTACTGGAGCGGCAAAAATACTCGGTAGGAGTGCTCTCGGGCGATGTACCACAGAAAAAGAGAGAGCGCCTGCTGGAGGAATTTACATTAGGGCGCCTTCAAATGCTGGTTGCTACAGATGTCGCTGCGCGTGGCCTTCATATTCCGAGCGTCAGCCACGTCTTTAATTTTGATCTGCCGCAGGACCCTGAAGATTATGTTCACCGCATCGGCCGCACCGCCCGCGCAGGGGCCAGCGGGCATGCGATCAGTTTCGCTTGTGAAGATCATGCCTTCTCGCTGATCGATATCGAAAGCTTCATCGGACATGCGCTCAACAAGCAGGAAATCTTGCCGCAGGATATAGCGCCTTTAAAAACATCGCAGCAAGACAGGGTGCGAAAACCACAGCGAAAAACTGAATCCCCCAGCCCAAGCCCAACGCCTGATACTTCCGTGGGCGAATCAGCCCAGCGCCGATCCGCCAACGTTGTCAAAACAATGGAGAGTGGAAACTCGTCCGTTCGGGAGGCATCACCTCTAGCTGCCAATGAATCCCGAACAGTAGCGGAGGCCGCTCCATCGTCTGCACCGTATGCCCTCACCAGGCCAAGTGGGAAATCTCCTTTCCCTGGACGCCGTTCCTCTGAGGTGCCTGCCGTCGGCTGATATCTCCCCTAACAGAGAAGTCGCTAGGGGCCTAAAGAAAAAATAAGGACTCGGTCCCCCCGGTAGTTTTCAAAACGCTTGATGTGCTCAAGACCGAGCGCGCTCACCACACCGACTTCGTCTTCGCCGGCCCGGAGACGAACCGCAACGAACACTGCGCCTTTCCAACGCTGTTTCTTTAAACCGCGCAATAATGACGCAAGATCCCGTTCGATATGGGTTCGATCCATGTAGCGTCCCGCGTAATAGAGAATCCTTTTGTCAT
>DUBL01000204.1 GCA_012960345.1 Gammaproteobacteria bacterium
GCCATTTAAAGTGGTACGCGAGCTGGGTTTAGAACGTCGTGAGACAGTTTGGTCCCTATCTGGTGTGGGCGTTAGAGACTTGAGAGGAGCTGCTCCTAGTACGAGAGGACCGGAGTGGACGTACCTCTGGTGTTCCAGTTGTCACGCCAGTGGCATTGCTGGGTAGCTATGTACGGACGGGATAACCGCTGAAAGCATCTAAGCGGGAAGCCCCCCTCAAGATAAGGTCTCTCTGGATCCTTAGAGATCCCTGAAGGGTCGTTGAAGACTACAACGTTGATAGGCGGGGTGTGTAAGTGCAGTAATGCATTAAGCTAACCCGTACTAATAGCCCGTGAGGCTTGATCATATAACACCCAAGAAGACTGGTTCGTAAGGCGGAATCGCCTCAAGTATCACTGCCAAAATTCGCACCATCTCAGTTGGTGCAAACAGTTTGCCTGGCGGCCATAGCGAATGGGAACCACCTGAATCCATCCCGAACTCAGAAGTGAAAACGTTCAGCGCCGATGATAGTGCGGGGTCTCCCCGTGTGAAAGTAGGACACTGCCAGGCATATTCATTCAGCCCTCGGTACCACGTGTGCCGGGGGCTTTTTATTGAGGATTAAAAAGTCATGAACATTGTTGGTTTGGATCATCTGGTGTTAACCGTGATGGATGTAGAGAAGACATGCGCGTTCTACTGTGGGGTCCTTGGTATGAAGCGAGTGACATTTGGCGAGGGTCGAACGGCCCTACACTTTGGTCATCAGAAGATCAATCTCCATGCATTTGATTGGGATTATTATCTCAAGGCTAAAACACCAACACCGGGCTCTGCAGACCTGTGTTTTATCGTAGATGTTGCTGTTGACGAATGGGTTACGGAGTTGGCGGAGAAAGAGATTGCATTGATCGAGGGTCCCGTCGAAAGAACGGGTGCAGCGGGGCCTTTACGTTCGATCTATTTCCGCGATCCAGACGGAAACTTGATCGAACTGTCAAATGCACTAACCGGCGAAGAGGACGATTAAGGAGGCTTGTCAACTATGAAAAAAAAGACAATACGGGATGCGCATTTCCGGGCGTTGGAGGCCATGTATCTTTCCGCACCGATCAATCAGTTCTATTGTCCTCGCATTGTTGTCTCGAAAGAGCAGGTTGAAATTGAAATTGATATCGATCAACGGTTTTTTCACGCAGCTGGGACTGTTCACGGCAGTGTTTATTTCAAGTTGCTTGATGATGCAGCGGGGCTTGCTGCGAATGTTCTGGAGCGAGAAGTATTTGCGGTAACGGCTTCCTTTACGACGCACATGACAAGGCCTGTGTCAGGACCGCTGATGCGTTCGGTTGGACGCGTAGTCGATCAGACTCGGTCCCAGTTCCTGGTTGAATCGATTGTGTATGATCATAATCAAAGGTCGGTCGGGCGAGGAAACGGAGTTTTTATGCGGGGATCAGTGCGCCTAACGGACTCATTGGGGTATCGTCTTGAATGAATCAAATGACAGCGTTCTTTGGCCAACACTGAGGAGTAGCGGGTGAAAGAAATACAAGCAATGGCGGCGGTTAATGGAGTGGTTACTCCATTAGAAGAAGCCCGCATTCCAGTCATGGACCGAGGTTTTCTGTATGGAGACTCGGTATACGAAGTATTTCGAACGTACGACGGTGTGCCATTGTTTATGGCGGACCACTTCGATCGCCTGGCACATTCGGCCAGTCTCATTAACATGGAGGTCAGCCAGAGCCGGGAAGCATTGATCGACGAGATTCGTTCGACCGTGCAGGCCACTGGGGCCGGCCGTGAGCATGATCTCTACGTGCGTTATCAAATCACGCGAGGAGTTGGGGCGGTCGATCTCTACCCCGGTGACGTTCAGTTCACCACATCGGTGATTATCGTCAAATCAGTGCCTGTATGGAATCCTGATTACTATCGCAAAGGAATGGCGATGGCGATTCCACGAGTGCGTCGCAACCCGGTCGATTCACTTGACCCGAATATCAAAGGAGGCAACTATCTTAACAACGTGATCGCCGTGACCCAGGCGCGGCAACTGGGTGCTGATGACTGTGTGATGCTTGATCACAGAGATTTCGTTACCGAGTGTGGGAACAGCAATATCTGGTTTGTCATTAACGGCGAGTTGAAGACGCCCGATGCAGGTAATTTGCGTGGATTGACCAAGAAACATTTACATATTGCGTTAGCGGCGGCGGGTCATCAGTCAGTCGAGACGCCGATCGATTTGGATCAGGTCTCACGGGCCAGTGAGTGTTTTGTGACTAGTGCCACTCGGGAGGTGATGCCGTGTCGTTCGCTTCGTCTGGAGGACGGTTCGCAGATAACCTTTCCTGAAGGCGGCGGTGAAGTAACGAGACGGACGCGGAGGATATTCAGTGGCTATATTCGGAGCTACATCAACAGGCACAGTGAGGACCGGTTGTTATGACAAGGCTCTCACTATCGTGTGGATTGGGTCGAATTTGGCCCAACCGATTCTGGTTTGAATTGAAGTGAGCAAGACACGGGTGTTGTTATTGTTTGGTGGGCAATCGGCCGAACACGAGGTGTCGATTATTTCTGCGCGGTCAGTGTATGCGGTCATTGACCGGCAACGTTATGAACCCATTCTGGTTGGGATTACGCGTCAGGGCTGTTGGCTGCTGGCGGGTAGCGATGCTTCCATTCTGGAGCACGACACAGTTGATGATATGTCACTGCCTGTCGTTTATCTCGCCTCAAT
>DUBL01000205.1 GCA_012960345.1 Gammaproteobacteria bacterium
CGAAGCGTGTCGAATTGCGACCAAGGTTACCTGGGGGGCTGATCTAGGGCTGGCACAGGCCAATTCCCAAGCAAGCGCGAAACCTATCTACTGACATCATATTGGGTGTCCGCGTCGCAGGATTCAGAGATTCCTGGGAACCCGGGGTTCGTTGACCTTCGCTCTGCATTCGGCGCCCACGCAACCATCGAATGAGTCGGACCGTCTATTCCGTCTCTGCATTCTCTCGGGAAGTACGGGACCTGCTCGAAAGTCGGTATTCCGAGATCTGGCTCGAAGGCGAGATTTCTAACCTGGCGACACCCGCCTCGGGGCACGCCTATTTCAGTCTCAAAGACGCTAACGCGCAGGTACGATGCGCATTTTTTAAAAATCGTCGCCTGCGCAACCGTCTAGCTTTGCAAAACGGCCTAGCGGTGATAGTTCATGCCCAGGTCTCACTGTACGAAAGTCGCGGAGACTTCCAACTGATCGTCAACCAGGTGGAGGCTGCTGGCGAAGGGGAATTGCGCCGGCGTTTCGAAGCACTCAAACATCAACTCGATGACGAAGGACTCTTCGATCCAGAATTAAAACAAACGATCCCCAAATATCCCACCAACATCGCACTAGTGACTTCACAGACCGGGGCCGCCCTAAGAGACATGCTGACCACTCTCCATCACCAGTATCCCGTGGTCGGACTCCGTCTGTACCCTGCCATCGTACAAGGCAGTACCGCACCGGCCAGCCTCGTCAAAGCCTTACAGCTCGTGCAACGCGATGATCACTGCGACGTGGTCATCATGGGACGAGGCGGCGGAACACTTGAAGATCTGTGGGCATTTAATGATGAGTCAGTAGTCCGCGCAATACACCAATGCCGACTCCCGATCATTACCGGCATTGGCCACCAAACCGACCTGACGCTGTCTGATCTCGCCGCTGACCAGTATGCCGCGACTCCGACAGCGGCCGCAGCGGCCGCCGCGCCGAATGCTGAACAACTAGACAAACTACTATTAGCAATCCGCCAACGGATTTACCGGTGCGGGTTGCGTGCTCTTGAGCGTTGCGCACAACGACACGATTCACTGTCCGCCAGAGTTCGTCATCCCGCGTTGGTTATCAAACAACACACGCAACGCCTTGACGCTCTGCATTCACACTTGTCTGCGGCCGCATTCACGCACCAACGTAACCTGAAATTTTCCTTACTTTCCAGCGCACATCGACTTGAGACCTGTTCGCCACTGACTTTTATAGAACACACACGAATCGAATGTAATGCACTCGATCGACAACTTCGCTACCTCGGTTTTCAATTGACACAAAAGCATCGCAATCATCTCCAATCCCTTGCGAATCAATTAATCACGCTCAGCCCCCGGGAAACTGTCGCACGCGGCTATGCGATCGTTCGCGATCCGATCACCGGCACCGTTGTGACCGACGTATCACAACTTCACCGGGGGGCACGCGTGCGGACTGAGATTAGTCGCGGCTGGTTTGAAGCCACCGTAAGCCAATTGGAGCCAACCAGCCCGCCTGAATCATCTACTGAATGATCCCGCGCTTCGGCGCGGCATCAGGGCCGATAGGGGTTATTCGCTACCCGCACCTCGATACGAAGCGGGGTGCCAACCAAACCGAACGCTTTGATAAAAAAGTTGGCCAGATAACGGCGGTAACTGGCCGATAGATGCTCGAGCAAATTGCCGTGAAGCACCAGCATCGGCGGGTTTCTGCCCCCTTGGTGACCATACTTGATCCGCACCAACCGGCCGCCGTAACGCGGTGGCGCATGCCGATCAATCGCCTCATTGAGGGTTTTGTTGATCTTAGCGGTCGATAAGGACCGTCCTGCCGATTCGACAGCTTCCAAAGCATCCGCCAATATGCGTTTAATGCCCTGACGCCGTTGAGCGGAAATAAAGCGTGTCCGATGTGGTGGAAGAAATGGCAGAATGCGGGAAATTTGCCGTTCCAGATCATCGCGTCGACCGGCATTCGGCGAATCCATCTTATTAATCACCAGACACATAGCTCGGCCTTGATCACAAATTAATCCGGCAATGGTCGCGTCTTGCTCCGTCAACCCTTCGCAAGCATCGATGACCAACACCGCGACATCCGCCTCCGCCACAGCCTGAAGTGTCTTGGCCACCGAAAATTTCTCCAATGAATCACGAACCTTGGCTTTTCGCCTGACCCCGGCGGTATCCAACAACACCAAGGACTGAGCACGAAAGGCCATCGGCACTGCCACGCTATCCCGAGTCGTTCCCGGTTCGTCCGCTACAACAACCCGATCATCACCGACACAGGCATTAACCAACGTCGATTTTCCTACGTTCGGTCGACCGGCGAAAGCAATTCGTATCGCCGAGTCTTTGTCAGCCATCCACGGCACCACAGGGACGGACTCGAGGATGATCTGCCACAGACTGTCAATACCCCATCCCGTTTTGGCAGAAATGACCACCGGCGATCCCATCCCTAACTCATGAAAATCGAGCCGGGCTACCTCAGGCTCCAGACCCTCGGCTTTGTTGACCACCAGAAACACCGGCTGCGCAGTCAAACGCAATTCCCTAGCCAGTTCTATATCTGCAGAGGTCAGACCATCCTTCGCATCAAGAATCAACAGCACGAGATCGGCCTCTAACAACGCCGCCTCAACCTGCAGACGGACCGCTTGCTCGATAGTCCCTACGCTATCAGTCAAACCACCCGTATCA
>DUBL01000206.1:0-15136 GCA_012960345.1 Gammaproteobacteria bacterium
ACTACAAAAGTCTCGACGACGAAGGGCTCTATCGTTGGTTCAGTGAAGCAATCGAATGCACTGGCGCAAACCCAGGGCAGTTTGTGCTCTATCACATCCCTGGCATGACCCAGGTGGAACTGAGTGTCGAACTGGTCAGTCGACTGGCTGCGCAGTTTCCGGGCGTGATTACCGGCGTTAAAGACAGCTCCGGCAATTGGTCACATACAGAACGCCTGATTAAGGAGCGCGGTGCGCTAACCGTTTTCGTGGGGCACGAAGGGCAGTTGGAACGCGGCATGCGAGCTGGAGCTTCCGGCGCCATCGCCGGGAGTGCCAATATCCTGCCCGAAGTGATCAAGGCGATCGTTCATGATGACAACGAAGAACCCAACCTGCCGCTACTCATTGATGAACTACTCAAGCACCCGATCATTCCGGCGGTCAAGGCGTTGATCGCGTATCGTCTTGATTCCCCTGCTTGGTTGAGCGTTAGACCGCCACTAACTCAACTGGCATCGAAACACATCAGTTCGTTAGGTGAGCGACTAGATGCGTTGTTTCCAACTGACGCCCACCGCATCCGCTAACCCATCAATACTTTGCTTTATCAGCATCTACGGTGATGCGTAACGTTAATAGTTCGGTGACCTCACGTATTTTATCGATAAGGCAAATCACTACCGCGCCATCGACCACGGGGTCACTCTTGTCGCCTCCAAAATCAGTCATAATATTTGGTAGGAAAAATAGACATCCCGAATCTGGTTATGTCGTACCGACTTTTTTACGCTGAACGAAGTGCCGCCATGGGCGTTCGGGTTCTTTTAGAAGAACTCGCTCAGCCGTATGAGTTGATTGAGACTGATATCTCTCCCAACTCCCCTCGCTCGCCAGCGCTGTTGGCGTTAAACCCCAATGGGTGGATCCCGGTACTCATCTGGGAAAAAGGGGCCGTCTACGAATGTGGGGCCATTGTGACTTTCCTTTGCGATCGCCATTCGCACGCGGGTTTGGCGCCGAGTGTCGAAGATGCTGAGAGAGGGAAGTTCTTACAATGGCTATTTTTTTTCTCGAGCTCTCTGCAGAACGCCTATCAGATGACGTACTACCCTGAGAGGTTTTGCCAGGGGGAGGAGGACCAAGGCAGCGTTAAACAGCGATCGCTCACGCGATTACGAGAACTGTGGCAGGTGGTTGATGAAGCGATCGGAGATCAACAGTGGTTACTTGGAAGTCAGTTCACTGCCGTCGATATTTATCTCTTTATGTTAACCACCTGGCTTCGAGACGAGCATGGCCACCCACGGATTCAAGAGTTTTCCAACGTCAATCGTATAGCAGCAGCTGTGATGGAACGTCCCTCAGTACGGATGGTGTACTCGTTTTCTTAATAAAGGCGATTATTTTGATTTCGAAGAATCTAGTAATAACGCACCAGACTCACGAGAGGTAGGCGTTGACTCGGCAGGTTTTTTAAATAACGGCTTTTCTTGCGATGTCTTTCCCTCAAGTCTTGGTTTCAATTGGGACCAACTTAACCGCCCTGGCTTAAGCGGCGGGCTTCGTTTTTTGAGCTTGGTCTGTTTTAGAAGAACCGAGCCATAGCTTTTTGTCACCGCCGTTACCAGGCTGTCGCCAGCGTGTACCGGGGCACCTGGATTGTATTCATCAGCATCAATTTTCCTACCTGCATATCCACTGCCCTTATCCTTACCTGCATCAACACCGGTAAACGTATCCTTAGCGCTCAGTTTCCCATCACCATCGATATCAAAGGCTGCATCATCCGGACTGCCTCCGTTGACCGTTTTAACCACCATCTCCCAACCCGAACTCAGGTTAGACCTCTTCTCTCGATATACATCAAGCCATACTGGCACCAAGGTATTGAAATAGACGAGGTTATCCCGTACCAGAGATCTGTAAATAACCCGTTCCTGCCCGCCCCCCAACACGGGCAGCCTGGAATCGAGTGGCCCCGGCAAATCGATATACCAGCCGTAATCTCCCCCCACACCACCACTGCGCCCTGATACGTAATCGACCTTTAGGTGGGGATCAGTCACTCGTGCCTTCTTGTTAGTTAACAAGAAGGTTTGCGGTACAAGGTGACGGCGCTGGAGCGCACCACGCCCCCGGTCCCAGACCCCATAAAACGATTGTCTATAACCTTGCTCATACTCTGACTCTTCCCGGTAGATGCCGGTGCCGAATAACACCATCAAATTAGGCTGCTTAGCATCCTTGATGGTCGGATGACGAATGATGGAGGGCCTGACTGTGATCGGCTGGCCCTCGCCCGTCCTATTTGTGGGGTGATAGGGCCCAGCCCTTGCTCTGCCAACCCAGAGTGGCTTTCCCTTGAACTCAGGCGCGATACCCCAATTCGCCGGATTTGAGGAACTCACATCAAACACCCATAAATTTCCATAAAGGTCCCCAGCGTATATCCGATCCGCCGTGCCATTACCATCAACGTCAACCGCACTTGCAGAAGACAAACCGTTTTTTTGAGTAACGACTTGCATTCCCGATGCAGTGTATTGTCTATAATGGTGCACCTCACCCACTGGTATGCGCCAGTAATTCTTGTTCTGAGCCCAGGGGCCACCCATCCCGCCACTGATCGATGCGATAAACAACTGCGCTTTACCGCTATCCTTGTCAGCGAACAGCGTACGGGGATTGTCGACCGTGTCGCCATTGCCAAAGATGACCATCGAATCACCGTTGTTCATCTGTGCCGCCACCGGTTGACTGAAGCTATAACCCATATGCGGATCATCCGCATTGTGAACAGCGCCCTGGCTTGTTGAACAACCCTGTTTATGACAACCCATAAACTCCCACAACACAATATCCTTCGCATTCTTCTCCGAGAAACTCTTGGGATCGGTCACATCCAGCGCAAAGATACCTCTGCCACCCCGATTAAGAGAGCCAAACAACAGCGTGCGCCAACCTTTGCGGCTACCGGTTAACTTCACATCAAACACCGCCGGTGTGCCATCGACGTAGGTTTTTCGTGCCTCATTGGGATCAGACAAACTGTGCCAACCCCCCGTTAGACCACGACCATTCAAACTGGCCGGCAGGTAGGCAAGCAGTTCCTTACCCGTATCCGCATCGAACCCGTGCAAAAGACCGTCGTTACTACCTGCATACACCACCGTCGGACGACTCTTCACTTTATTTGAGAAGGCGCGGTAATCGGCACTGGATCCGAGATAAGGCGCACCGACCACCACCGGTGCCGAATGGCCAAATTCGCCGAGCACTCCTGCAGGATCGCGCTGCTGAAACGTATGGTGAGATAACCGATCGGGAAAATTTAATTCTTCTGTATTAAGTTTCAGGTTTTTCCAGTCACGGGTCCCTTCATATGTCTTCTCCCCGCGCATATACATGAGTCGTGCTCGACCAACGGCCTCATCGGTATACATGCTGGGATACTCCTTCACACTATGTCCGTTCCTTACGTCAAAATCGTGTGAGGCTCCATAAGCTGCTGCTATTACAGAATTCATTGTCTTGCCCACGATTGAACCAAATGTCGCGCGAGGTTCGTCATTAATGCTTTCTAAGGCTTTAAGAACTTTGGGAAGCGCCTCTTGGATAGGAACACAGTGACCGACCTCATGACTCACAAAAACCTTCTGTTGAGAAACCCACCTTTCTCGGTGATACCAGTCAAAGGTCGAGGACGTTGGCATCCAGGTGCCCAAGTGGATATTACATGTGTATTGAACTGAACCCTTTGTCACGGAACAACGCCCAGCGCCATTGCAAAAGTACCAGTAATGATAAGCAAATCCGAAGGAATTCCACGCAGGTGCACAACCTATCGATTTTTTCGATGTACCAAGAATGTCAGCCAAACATGTACCCCCCGGATAAGCGTCGCCGACTAAACCACACGTAAAAGTGATCTTGTTTGGGCGCCCCGGCCAACCGGGGTTGGGGATAATGATATCCGCAGGGCACGTGCCATCAATGAGTTCCGTCTTGAGGCCTGCCTTGATCGGATCATTGTAATACTGCCAACGCAGTGTTCGAAGATCGCGCCGTTGGCCGACTGACAAATCGGCCCAACGAAATGGGATACCCTTTCGACTCTGCGCATTCCATGTCAGCATGACCCGTTTGGCGGGAACGATGCTCGATAACTCTGCCTGAGCTTTCCACACTGGAGCCGAACTGACTTTCCCATCAGCATCCATCGACAACGCCCAAAGATCACCGGACAATTTGTCGGGATGACTCGAGGCCACGTAGGCCCGAGAAGGGTTTCCTTTTGAGTCATACTTAAACGCGACATGACTGCCTGCCCTGGCCGCTGTTGGCACTGAGGGGTAGTGTTTATACTTCTCTTCTCCTCGTAGCTTTAAGGCTTCCTTCAGAATCTCGGAAACGGGTCTTTCTTCGGACACCTCACCCAGATAGTGGGATGTGACGATCGGCGGCAACATGATCGGGCCATCGTCTGCCTTAGGCGGTGGTTTAACAAACGGTGACTGCCTACCACCTCTCGAATAGACGGCGATGACACTACCGTCCTTGCAGTCGTACGCCTTACCGTTCCAAATAAGTCCATCCCGAAATTCTCCAACGCGTTTCTCCGGCGAACTTTTTGTCTCGCAATCAGAAAGTTCTCCATTACCGTGAAACTTCTTGTCCCTGAACTCACCAACATACTTCTTGCCATCGGGCCAGGTCTGGGTGCCCGTCTGGTGCCACTGACCGTCCTTGAATTCCTCGTTGGTAAATTCGAACCCTGCAAAAGCCGAGTTCGAAAAAACGAATAAAAACAACAAAGCCAGAAGAATCCGTCCCTGAAAGGCATTCCGCAACAGCTCAAATGTCATTCTCTGTAGTCTCCGGCCCAACAGTAAAAAACAACAACTGCATTGGAAAAAGTCGTTTTATCTGATCTATCGCTAACGCTCCACCAACACAGTGCACTTCTTGGCTTTGGCAAAGATCTCTACTGTTTATATATTAGTTGACCGCTTTCCTGACACCCTCTACAACGCTCTCAGTTACATTGCCGAGCTTGTCGTATAGCGTGCCTTGCCAAGGTTGTCCGCCCTTAAATTCACCGACGTACTTCGCTCCATCCGCTAACGTTAGCCTGCCTTGTCCATGAAATGCGTCGTCCCTGAACTCGCCGACGTAGTTCCTTCCATCCGGGTATGCAGAGGCTCCTTCACCATGCATTTTTCCATCCTTCCAGCCACCGACGTACTTGCCTCCACCGCCATCAGTGAAAGTGCCTTGGCCATGTGTCTCTCCATCCTTCCAGTCACCGACGTACTTGGCTCCATCAGTCCATGTCATAGAACCCTGGCCATTTGGCGTACCGTTGGAGACTTGTCCAACATAGATGCCGCCACCTGAATAATTAATAGTCTCCGCCTCAACCCCAACGGAAAACACCAGCAACAGCATTGGAAGAAGGCGCTTCATACCACCACTATATTTCTCTGGAAATACTCAGGGAAGGGAGCAAGGCTTAACCGACCACCACCTCACCGATCAGCATTTGTGGCTGCGTACTCGTGAAGTTAGGAATATCTTCAATGGCAGGGCCCATATTAGCCATTGCAGCATCCATCGCTGACTGATCTGCAAAAACGATCGTCGCAATAGCATAGTAACCTGCTGGTGTATCCGGTCCACCCGCAACACCCTTGGTCACCAGTGTGCTTTGGATATGCTCACCAATCGCTTCACCGACCATTGGCATATGTTTATTTAGATAGTAATCATAATCAAAGCTCGTACCTTCGACGATGGGGTAAAGCACCTGTAGTGACGTTGACATAATGTTGGAATCCTTATTGGTTATGGGTTATGGGTTATGGATGATTCTAAAAACCAAAGAAGGACAAGGCTCATTTTCGCAGCAGATTTTATCCCGGTCGTTTATCAAAAGCCGGAATATCTTCGGGAATATGATGGTAATCCTGTTTATCGCAGGTATAGATGGCTACCGCTGGTTTAAAAACTGATGGGTCATCATACGTTCCGACCTTAACCACTATAGAACCCGGCCTGTTCGGCGTTTCTGATGCGATACCTGTCCCACAGTTCTCACAAAAATGCCTCGTCACCGGGCGTTCTAGGTCAGGGCGACGAAATTGCTTCATTTCACCTGATACAAGTTGAAAGCCCTCAAGCGGGAAAATCATCAGTGGCACCGGATTTCCTCCACTGATGTACTGACACTCTCGACAGTGGCACTGAAGAGACGCCTGCGGCTCACCGTTGATTTCGTAACGTACCCCACCACAGTAACAACCGCCGACTATCTTCATGTTATCCGCCCTCTTCTAATGATGTATTTAAATCAATCCTTATGGGTCAACTTTTGCGTCACGCTAAGACGATGGCAAACCTTTTTCGTAGACTTTGACGTTATCTGGGTAAGCGACGTCACTTCGCGCCGAACTTGTCCAAATGTGTGCCTCTACATTAAACCAGTTCGGATCATCATAGCTACCGCCGGCGACACCCCTGACACCCGGCCTCATCTCGAGCGTCCAACTGATGGTAGAACCGCAGTGTTGGCAAAACTCTGCACGAACCCAACGACCGGAGTCATCTGAGTGAAATTCGAAGATCTGTGTAGCGCCTTTGGTGAACTCAACGTCATCATCTCCAAAGTAGATCCCCATACCGTAGTCTGAACCAGTGCGCTGTTTACAAGTCTTGCAATGACAAGCGATGACACGCAAGGGTTGATGATGAGTACGAAAACGGATGGCACCACACTGACAACCCCCTTCATGAAAATGCTCGTTTAACATCAATAGCCCTCAGGTTTAGGAGTGTATAAGCAACAACTATATCGCTACGCTCGCTTATCTCAACCGCACATGATCGTGCTGTTGTGCGAAACAAATAGGCAGGAACCTCGCGTAACAATGCGCCTCACCCATCACGCACCGACATTTCAATGCTCCATATTTCAACATAATCAACAGGCCATAGAGGGTTTTCTGCTCAATAATTGCACCCATCAGGACGCGAATATTCTCGACCCTATCTGGGCATTATGGAGTTAGGATACACAGCCTAGAGCACCCCAAGAGGAATCCCGGTTGCCGTTGGCTAAACGAACTGCAATGACACGACTAAGTACCATCGCGAGACACGACCGGCGTGCGCGTAATGCCGGCACTTCCCTATGGAGATCTTGATGAATACAACCACTGATGGCTTGAGCTTACCCAACACCCCCTACACTAGTCGGGCTGTTTATCTGACACCCTCGAATGGCTTTGGGACCCAACTGCCTAAGGTCCCTGCACACATTTTTGTCACCGAGCGCGACCAGGCCTTCAACCCGTCTACCGGCACCGCCATTATCGACCTCGATCTAAGCGACAAACTCAAGACAGAATATCCAGCAACCACGCCCAACCTGCTGGCCCGTTACGTTCGTGTCAAAGCTGGTGAAACGCAATGCCTCAATCTGGCCTCCGCCGGCGAGATCTACTACCTCCTTGAAGGTGCCAGCAGCATTGCCAAAGGCGAAGACCTCATTAATTGGGTCGAAGGCGATAGCGTTTGCCTGCCTGGTGGCGGTGAGACTGTCATCACAGCCAAAGATACCGATTGTGTGATTTATTCAGTCACTGACGAACCGGCCTTGTCGTGGCACGGTGCCGAGTCACCCGCCACTAAGGCAGGTCCGATCGAAGCCGTGCATTATCCGGGTGATGAAGTCATGCGGTTGCTGAGCGACGTGCAACAACGCGAAACCGAAGAAGAAATGACTGGCAGGTTTGTTCTATTCACCAACGCGGGCGCACAAACTACAAACACGGTTACTCGGACTATTAGTTTGGCCATTAACTCACTCGAGCCTGGCGGAATTCAAACGCCACATCGTCACAACTCTGCCGCCCTAACGTTATGCCTTAGTGGGAGCGACGTGCACTCAATGATCGAAGGCGAGAAAGTCCAGTGGCAGCGTCACGCTGTCATGGTAACGCCGCCGGCTGAGCTGCATGCGCACCACAACGAAGGAGAAGATATGATGTTGAGCCTGGTCGCACAGGACGGCGGATTATTCTACAACGCGCGTGCCATCGGTTTCAGCTTCGACTAAAAACAGCATGACCGCATGCCTAGAGTGTTTGGGGGCAATGTGTTCTGGGCATCAGGTGTTGAGCGCTCCACATTTTCTATTGCTCACCTTGCCACATAATCTCATAACCTAGCTCTTTCGTTTCGCTACAAAATTCCAGAACACCACCAAACGCTTTCATGAAGCGTTCAGCTCGATGAGACGCTTCGTGGGCATCAAAGGATTGCCAATAGGTGATCAGAGCAAAATGATTGCCCTCCGGACCATAGTCACCCACTGAACCTTCTTGACTTATGAAGCCAGCATACTTCAGCACTTGGCCCGCTATAAAGTCGTCATAGGTTTCTTTCACCACAGTACACATCTCGCCGATTGCAAACTCTAGTTCGTCACTCCATTCCAGGCCATCTTTCAGTTTGCAGACGTTATAAAGCATCACCGCTTCATACGGTATGGTAATTGGACCAAACATTTTCGCTCCCCACGGGTATCAACTCTATTCTGCTAGCGCTGAGTGTTTTACTAAAACCGCTCCGCCAGCACAGTGAACTTCTTTCCTTTCTCGAAGAGAGTCGCCAGGGTGTACGTCATTGCCAGAGCCGACCCTTTGCTGACACTTGACTGTGTATTTATATATAGATTTGTGAGGTGGGTAATAAGCCTTACTGCGATTTTCATAGTCACATGCGTTCGAAATCACTTTCTTGAACCACAACTTTCCTACCGTAACTTTTCCGCAAAGAAAGCCAACACCTTGTCCCAAGCATCCTCGCTGTATTTGTAACGGTAACGGTCCTGGTTGTTAAAACTTTGGAAGGCATGGCCCGCCCCATCATAGCGATGAAAAATATGCTCTACCCCCGCTTTACTCAGCGCTTCGCTGTAGTCATCTACATCCGCTGGCGAAGGGTTCTCGTCTTCGTTGCCGAAGAAACCGATAACCGGACAGGCGATGTTCGAAGCCAAATTGATCGCGGGCGGATTGTCTTTTCCCATTACCCGTTTCACCCGGCCCCCATAAAAGATTGCACAAGCCTTATAACGAGGATTAGTGCCTGCTCCGACCCAACACACGCGCCCACCCCAGCAATGGCCAAAGATGCCAATGCGTTCTGCATCTACGTTATCCAGACCAGCGAGCAGATCATAAGCCGCATTCAAGTCGGCAATCGTCCGATCATCCCGAAATTCATTCCTTTTGACTTCGATTCCTGCCGATTTCGGCCACCAGTGAAAGATGAAAGGCACTGCGACCACATAGCCGTTATCTGCATAACGTTGGGCTGATTTCAGACTAAAGCTGTCATTCTCAATACCCGTGTGTCCCATAGGGATGTGTATGCATTGAATGAGTCCAGGATGTGGCCCCGCCCCCTGAGGGTCAAAAATAAAGACCTCCATGAGACTGCCATTTACTTTGATGCTTTCAACACGATAGGACATGCTTCTGTTATCTCATTTGACATCGTTCAACAGCAAATCCTTGCACTGTAAACTCTCCATCAACACAGTGAACGGTTTGGCTTAGTCAAAGATGCCTGCCGCTTCGATCTTCTTCCACCTAAATTAATCTCGATGATCTTTGCGTTGTTCAGGTCGTATTTCTTGACCTTGCCACGGCCTGCGGTCCTTCGAGTCGTCTACGTTTATTAACCCATCAGTCTCTCATCAAACGGGTAACTAGTCAGGTTCTCATACCCGTCTTCGGTTATTAACACTTGATCTTCCAACTTAATACTGAAATCACCCTTCTCGGAGGATACCAATGCCTCAACACACAACACCATTCCTGGTTCCAATTCGTAATCAAACGCGCCCGGTACCTGTTGGTCTGGATAAGCGATCAAGGGCCACTCATCACACAAGCCGACGCCGTGCATCTTACAACCGTATTTCAAACGCTGATATTTGTCATCTAAATGGTGGCCTTTATGGACCAAATCATTGAATGACACACCGGGCGCCAACAGGCTCATATTTGTCATGATGTGTTCGTGCCCATGTTTCATTGCTTCAACCATATCCGGACGGGGTGCTTCATCGCCAACCCACCATGTCCGGCTGATATCGACGCAGAATCCGTACGACCCAATCAAATCCGTATCAAAGGCAACAATCTCGTTGTTTTGCACTAACCTCGGACCGCATTCTTGAAACCAAGGGTTAGTTCGTGGGCCAGAGGCCAACAAACGCGTCTCAATCCATTCGCCACCACGGCGAATGTTTTCTTTGTGCAGAACTGACCAAATGTCGTCCTCCGACATATTTCCAGATGGGACGCCTTCACGCGTAGCCTTTTCCATTTCGGCACAAGCTGTTTCACAGGCATGTTGTGCACAACGTAGGCCTAATATTTCGTCAAATCCTTTAACAGAACGGGCCTTTTCGGTGACTTCTTCACCTTCCATCACCTCAAACCCCGCGCGCTCTAACGCGCGCAAACCAGAAATCACAATCTTATCAACAGCCAATCTTTTGTTACTACGTGCATGGGCATCCATTAGTTCTTTAACTTGACCAACAAAACTTTCAGCACCCTCTTCAATCTTGTCCCCGTTAGTGAAATAGAACATCGATGCACCTGATCTGTTTTCACGGACCAGTGGATTGAAATCGGCCAGGAAGGGAGCATTTTTATAGTCCCAGATCACCATATAACCATCGGCGCATATTAGGACCGCACGAAACGGATTATGCGTATTCCACAGCTGCATATTTGTAGTGTCTGTGGCATAGCGAATATTCAACGGGTCAAAGATCAACACCCCGCCGTAATCTCGATCCACAATATGCTGTGTTAGACGTTTCCAACGATATTCCCGCATGTTCGCAAGGTTCGGCAATACCAAACCTGCCGCTTCCCACTCACTAAAGGCCAATTGTGTAGGCCCAATTTCAACGCGATCATTGTCGTTGGGTGTGCCATCCGGTAGATGGGTCCCTTTTGATGGATCAATCTTACGGATGTCTGACATATGTTGCATCAACAGTAACGTCGTCCTTTTGGCATTTTGGAACTTTGTTGTCCTGCTTCATGCACGACTGTCATGTACAAGTTCGGGTAGAGGTGGTGGTGGACCGCTCATGTCCAGACCGTGCACGTCAAGTGCGAAGTGCTCGTCAGCAGTAGCCATAATCTGCCCGAAACCCTTAGCGGGGTTTTCACCTTCAAACGTTAAGATAACGAAGTCGCCGTTCGGCGTTTCTTGCAAGAAGGAACGTTCATGCACGCCGGCCTCCTCTCGCGATTTGTCAATTTCAGCCTTTAATGGCGCTTCATTCATACTGGTGATCATTGCTCGCCACTTCTCTTTCTTACCTGGAAGTATCGGAATACACATTGAAAGCAAAGCCATGTCGTTTCTCCTAAAAGATTGTGGTTGATCTTGAATTAACTCGCTTTTCGATTCCTCGATCGTTTACCGTCCCAACGACTTCCGAGCGCTTTCTATAAAGTATAGTGTTGTAATCAAAACTCACTCCGCACGAAACGGACTATTGTCGCCAGCACCGGCAGCAAAACGATTAGTACGATAGTCATCGACCACAACTGGGGCATATTTCGGTGGATCATCTGGGCCACAACATGTCGGCAAACATTCCACAGTCGCGTTGTAACGTGGCCCGACAAAGAAACCTATCGATAAGCGTCTTGTCTCACCAACAGCATCCAGGGGAGGCACCATCACTCGGTGAAGTGTGGACACAAATCGATCATTGGTCCAGCGCATCAACAAATCACCGATGTTCAAGATAAATGTGTTTTCCACTGCAGGTGCATCTATCCACTCGCCTTCACGTATCTTGACCTGCAAACCACCAGGCACGGGGTCGTTGCGTAAAATCGTCATCATGCCCACATCACTGTGTTCACCTGCGCGCAATTGACCTGGCTCGATATTCCCAATCGGTGGTGGATAGTGCAGCAGTCTTAGTTGGCTGGTATGCCTACCATCAAGCACGTCCGCAAAAGCGTCATCCGGCAGATCTAATGCAATCGCCAGTGCTTCTCCAATAACACGCATTAATGTTTCCATCTGTCCCCAGTAGGCAAGCATCTTAGGTCGTAAATCTGTCGGAGCATCAGGCCACAGATTGGGAGCAAAGCTTGGATAACTTCCAGCTCCAGTAAAATACTGCTCTTGGGGAACATCGTCAGGACCGATCGCAAATACCTCTTTGTAGTCGGGCGGACTGTCTCCACCCGCCATGCGTACCAGAGTTTCTTCACCGTACGGAATATACCCACGATTCTGGTCATTCGTGGGACGTCGGACAATCATCTTAGTAACACGCGGCAAATCAAAGAATCGAATGGCTACTTCCTTCACCATAGTTCCAATTGCGGGATCAATGCCATGCCCGCTGATCACAACAAAGCCGAGCGTCTCAGCAGCACTTCCAAGTTGTTTAGCAACACGCACTCTAGTGGCTCGATCACCACGAGGAAAGGACTCTAAATCAATTACTGGAATTTGATCGGCCATTTCAGCATTACTCCAGTTATGTCGTTAGTTGGGAAGTCACGGCACACTTTTCACTTGCGATCAAAAAATATCTAACAAAAAAGATTTTTCTTAGACAACAACTCCCACTAGCATAAGTGTAAACACCTCATGTGATAAATACCCATAATTTGCCTGGACGCCGTAAGTCATTTTGACGAGACACGTTCTTGCGCGATCCCTTTAAGCACTGCAATGTTTCATACTATGTCTACGACACAATCCCTTGAAAGGGCCACGAGCGTGAAGATCCTGTTCAGGTGCAGAATTAACCAGCAAAAATTAACAGATAAGTTCCAGCACCTGCCATCAGCACACCAGCGACATAGGCAATTTTGTCGCCATATTTAGCGAGTTTTTCTACAACAACAAAAAACGTGAGCCCCGCAATCCAGTAAAGATTCATGATGCCACCTACTAGCAGAAGCGTCATCAAAAACCAACAACAACCTAGGCAAAATGTACCGTGCTCTAAGCCCATCAACAGGGCACCGTTTGAGCCAGACCTGCGCCGCTCCGTCAGAAACTGTAGTGGAGAACGACAATGTTCGAGGCAAGCATGCTTCCAAGGTGTAAATTGATAAATACCTGCCAAGACAAGAACCCCTCCGGCAATGAAGTGGCTGGTTAGTGTCATCGTGTCTGGTGAAACTAACCCACGAAGTTCTAACAACCACTGTGCAATGGTTGCAAGCAGACTAAATAATGCCCAGGCCAAAAGATATCCAACAACAAAATACAGCGCATAGCGTGGCGCGTTATCGGACTCGGTACCGCGCCGGATCAGTGCACCATAGAGAAGCACAGTAGAGGCAACGCTGGGCAGCATCATGGCAATCATCATGACCCACCACATAAGAAACACCAGTATTGCATACGTTGTCGACCACACAGCTGGCATGAGCATCCCGGCCGTATGCATGCTCTGACCTTCTAACCCACCAGGCATCCCCGCCCCACTCATCGTGGTCATTTTTAACGCGGACATGGGCATACCCACACCCAAGGCGGTATACGCAGCAGCGATTAGAAAGATTACTCCTATTGCGAAACCGGTGATCAATCGGTCGCGCGATAGGAGGGATTCAATGACAGATGTCCCCGACACCAAGATTACCGCCGGGTTAACGGTTTATGCCGCTGTTTTCAAAACACCTGAATTATTCATGTGCAGTTCACACAGATGTGAATGAGTGCCAACGTTGTTGGGTAGACTCACTACGCCCTGAGTGGTCGTAGTGCCAGAGGCAATCTCAGCGATGCTGTATTCGAAGCCATGGGGGATATCTATACGCGCTCTATGGTCAGCACCCGTTACCGGATTCTTTATCGGTTCCACGTTAGCCTCATAAACGTCCTCGACCACAATGTGGGCTTTACGCGCGTCAACGTCTGCTTCTATTGAGATCGGTTTATATAACGTTTCATGGCGGGTCGTCGTCATCGCGCTAACAATCCAAAAGATTGTAGCCATATCTTCAGTATCCTGCCCCGAGACAATGGCTTCGAGAGCGGTACGTTGCTCAGCCGTTGCTCGTTCATCAATGATGATTTGCTGCTCGCCGTTACCCTCGTGAATTGGGCCCGGCCATTTTGCGGTCATGGCAGCACTCAAACCATCAAGAGACACATCACCATAATGTCCTTTCTGTATGGTCACGCTTACCGACGCCTCACACGTCCCGTAAGTAGGTAACGCATTGAACTGACATGGACAACCAAAAGCACAGTTGCAGTTTTGTACCTCAATAGCGTGAATTTCCCATGGTGTCATCATCTGTCTCCGTTTTCGAATAATTTTTTCAGGTATTGGATCAAACTATTTTACATTTAAGTGATCATATTGGTAGATCTTTCAGCTAAGTCAACATAATCAGAGATTCAATGCGAACAAACCAGTTTTATGGGCCATCAACTATCGACAGAAGTGCCTAAGTGTTTAATTCTATGGTCGGCTGTGCGGGGATCAGACCTGTCTTGTTACTCATTCAGTCACAAAGACACACGTATTCCGCTGAAGAGTTATCGTAAAACCTACCGCCAGAAATACTGGATTTGATTGGACGATGGTCGACTTCATCAGCGGATTCCATCAAATCAGAACCTACGAGTACCTAATTAAAAATCAGATGTTCGTTCTGCTAGTTTACTGCGCCACTCACCTTGGACCTCTAATCATCCGATCCTCGAGAGAATTTTCTTTTTTCGATCTCAAACAATATCGATTCGACTTCCTCATCGCTATAACGACTCCAATTAGATATTTCGTCGATGGTTCTATCACAGCCACGCCAAATCCCTAATGGCGAGCCCGATGCTCAAAGGGGCAGACATCCGTTTTGGTATCGCCGGTCACATGATGGATCCCCTGGGTCTCAATGTCCGTCGTCAGGGTTTTTTCGAACCAAAGGCAGTTTAAACTAAGAGAGAGTTTCACTCATCTAGTGTTGCCTCGTCTCGTGTCTAGTTGGTTGTTCCGACAGTCAAAAACGGCCGAGTGCCCCTAGCGCCTGATTTATCTGTCTCCTGTTGGCGACTCCCCAGCCACTGACAA
>DUBL01000206.1:15196-15503 GCA_012960345.1 Gammaproteobacteria bacterium
TCCACTTTGGGTGGTACCTCAGCATAGACCTTACGATGAATCAGACCCGCTGCTTCTAGGTCTCTGAGTTGCTGGGTCAGCATCTTTTGCGTGATGTCTGGCATTTCTCGTTTCAGGGTGCCAAAGCGGATCGGCCCCTCTTGAAGCTTCCACAGGATACAGAGTTTCCATTTACCACCAATGATGTCGAGACTGCGTTCAACGGGGCAAGTCGTGGTCATTTTTTTCATGAAAGTTTGCCTGTCCCCTATAGTTACCTTTTCGTGCCTACTTGTAAAAAATGATTCTAACACGAATACTTACGGTA
>DUBL01000206.1:15549-16053 GCA_012960345.1 Gammaproteobacteria bacterium
CAGCATGATAGCACTTAGTCGATTCCAGGATGAGGCTGTGGTTGCAACCTTCTTGATCTTTTCCGCCCTGGCTCTCGTTCGACCGGCCCAAGCAGAGGCACCCTTTGGCACCGAAGCGGATATCAACTATGCAGCCCAACTCTGGGGCGCACTTGAAACCCGCGGCTTAGTGGGAGACGACCCAATCTACTCACGGCCCTATCGCGGTACCGAACCCCACGGTTTCGTATTGGAGACTCTGGAGTCCCAGGTCCCGGTGGGTGATCACACCGACTGGGCAGTGGTCAAGCGCAACTACGGTCCCGCTGGCATCGAGGTGAATGCCGTCGCCAACGAACGAGAAAAACACTTAAAAGCCATCACTGTCATGTTTCGCCGCAAAGCGGGCTATGACCCCGACAATCAGAACTGGTTCTGGGTGAAATACGCCCCGAACGGTTCAGTCCTGAAAAACCCCAAGGGTATGGCCCTTGCAGGTCGCGTTGCCAAAGGAATGGCAAAGGG
>DUBL01000207.1 GCA_012960345.1 Gammaproteobacteria bacterium
GCGGGTTCGAGTCCCGTCCGCTCCGCCATTTGGTGCGAAAAGCCAGGTAGTTTGAGTTGACTGCCTGGCTTTTTTTGATTGAGATGGAGGGGAGTTCGATGCGTTGTTGCTTGCTGCCGTACACATCGACTGTCAATGCCGGCCACGAAGGAGCCGAAAACCGATGCTAAGTGCGATTCGGAAAAAAGCCACCGGGTGGATTGCCTGGATTATCGTGATTCTGATATCTATCCCTTTCGCGCTGTGGGGGGTGAACTCCTATTTCGAAGGGGCAACACAGATCGTGATTGCCGTGGCCAACGACGTTGAGATTAACCAGTCGGATTACCAACGAGCGCTGGCACAGAAACAGCGCCAACTGGTGCAACTCGCTGGACGTGATCTGGGTACAGAGTATCTGGACAGTCCTGTTTTTAAGCGACAGGTGGTGGAGTCAATGATTGATGAGGCACTTGAGCGCGAATTCTCACGTGACCGAGGATTTCGCATTAGTGATGATCAGCTGAAACGTTTCATCCAAACGACTGAAACGTTTCACACTAACGGTCAGTTCGATACCGAGCGCTATGAGCGACTGGTCGGCAACGCGGGTTTGTCGTTGGAAGGTTTCCAAGCCCAACAGCGTCAGCAGCTTGCGGTGGATCAAATGAGGACTAGTCTGGCTGAGACGGCATTCGTTAGCCAGAGAGAACTGGATTACGTTCTGAAACTCCTCAACCAGGAGCGTACTGCGGTGTATGCAGTCTTGGCGCTTGAGGACTTCCTCAAGGGCGTTAAGATCACTGATGAGGACATCAGTAACGAGTTCGATGCCAAGCGGGCTGTTTATGTTGAGCCACCCCAGGTGCGGGTAGCCTATGTGGAACTGTCGGTTTCACGCCTGGCGGCAGCCATCCGGATTGATGACAGTGAGGTGAAAAAACACTACGACGATGCGCCGCGTCGTTATTCAAAACCCGGTAGTCGCAGTGCGAGTCATATATTACTGCCGCTGGTAGCAGATGCGGGCGCGGCCGCCGAAGAGGCGGCTCGCGCTAAAGCGGCCCGCTTAGTGTCTGAGGCACGCGGAGGCGCTGACTTTGCCGAATTGGCACGGACGCATTCAAAAGACTCCGGTTCGGCCACTCGTGGCGGGGATCTCGGCGTGATTCAGAAAGGGGCAATGGTGCCTCCGTTTGAGAAGGCGGTATTTGCGCTTAGTGCAGGCGAGATCAGTGAGCCAGTGAAGACCGAGTTTGGTTATCATGTAATCAAAGTCACCCGCGTCTCGAAAACCGAGGCGATGCCGTTTGAGGACGTGCGGGAGGACATTGCGACAGCGCTTCGCCGGCGTGCGGGTGAAGCCGAGTTTGTGCAGTTAGCCGAACAGTTGGGCAATATTTCTTTTGAGCAGCCAGATAGTCTCGAACCCTTGACCGATCAATTGGGGTTAGCAATTCAGACCAGTGATTGGTTCAACGAAGCAAAGGGCACGGGTATTGCCGCCAATCCCAAAGTGCGCAAAGGCGCGTTCTCGGATGAAGTTCTGGTCGACGGGTTGAACAGTAGTTTGATCGAGATCGATCCAGACACGTTGATTGTATTTCGAAAACTAAAACACCGAGAGCGCCGTCCCATGCTGCTGGAAGAGGTAAGTGAGCGAATCAAAACCATGCTTGAAAATCGACAGGCAATGCTGGCACTGGAGCAGGCCGGTAATGCAATACTCACGGCGTTGACTGACGGGATACCCTGGTCCGAATTGCTTGCGCGATATGGTTTGGTCGAAGCATCCTTGCCGGCTGCTGTAGAGGAAATTACTGATCCGCAGGAGCAGGCGATTGCCGTGAAGGTGTTTGCCGCACCCCACCCGGGTGCCGGCGCACCGGTATTTGGCGGCGGTCAGATCAGTCCCGAAGTATTTGCTATCTACCGCCTGGATGCCGTGACGGTGGGTGATCTATCAGCCATCAAGCAAGAAGAACGGGAACGGGTTCGCACTGCCATATTACGTCGGCAGGGAGATCTATTGTTCGATGGTTTTCGGGCTGATTTGCGCAAAGCGGCCGATGTAACAATTTTCGACGATCGACTGTGACATGACAATGCGGCGAAGTATTGAGTTAGGCTGACCCTTCTTCTTCGGCAAAGTATGGACTGATGCCGACGCTGTTAAATCCCGCATCGACGTAACTGATCTCTCCAGTAATGCCCGAGGCAAGGTCAGAACATAGAAAAGCAGCCGCATTGCCGACTTCGTCTATGGTTACTCCGCGGCCAAGAGGCGCTGTTTTTTCGTAGAAAGACATCATTTTTCGAAAGCCGCGGATGCCCGACGCGGCTAAGGTGCGTATCGGGCCTGCCGAAATACCATTAACCCGGATGCCTTCGGCCCCAAGGGATTGGGCGAGATAGCGCACGTTGGCTTCAAGACTCGCCTTGGCAAGCCCCATCACATTATATCCTGGCATGGAACGGAGTGACCCGATGTAGGTCAGCGTCAGGAGAGCACCGTTTCGACCGCGCATGAGTTCTCGGGCGCCCCGAGCGAGCGCTGCAAAACTATAAGAACTGATCTCATGGGCTGTTATAAAGCCCTCGCGGGTGACGGCATCGAGATATAGACCTTCGAGTTCTTCCCGTGGCGCATAGGCAATGGAGTGGACGACGATATCGAGCGCATCCCAGTGGGTTGCCAGCGTGCGAAATAGCCCGTCAATGGCACGATCATCTCCCACATCGCAAGGGAGGGCGATGGGGGATCCGAGTTCCGCGGCGAATTTTTCTACCCGTGGCCTAAGCTTCTCGTTCTGGTAAGTCAATGCGATTTCTGCCCCTTCGCGCTGCATTGCTTTTGCAATGCCCCAGGCGATAGATCGATTGCTGGCGAGTCCAGTGATGAGAGCGCGTTTTCCTTCCAGTAGTGCCATGGTGTTATCTTTCAGTGGTTACAATGGTTTGTAAGGAGCCTTGTATCCGAAGGGTAGAGCGGTGTCAAAAAACTGTCCAATGGGCGCGTGCGCGCCGCTTATATCGGTGATGGCCATGAGACCGGCAGTCGTAGAACTGGCAGCTCAACTGGCCGAAGATCTCGGTTTGATGATGTGTGACGGGCCATTGGCCGAGACGTCCCGTTTCGTCATCGAGGTGGATGACCGAGGCCTTGCCTTAAGGGACTGCCAACGTCCGGGCCTAAGAGCGCTTCGAATGCGAGACTTACCGAGACACCGGGGGGTGACAAGTCGTGGCCTACTCGGTCGCGCCTTAGGCAAGCGGAGCCACAGTGTGATGGATGCAACCGCGGGTTTTGGCACTGACGCCATACACTGTGCTGAATTAGGGCTTGAAGTGATTGCCATTGAACGCTCGCCAGTGGTTTGTGCGCTGTTAAAGGACCGCATTCAGGGTTTGCCAGTCGGTGAAACGCGATTGCGACTGTCTGTCAAGGCGGGGGACAGTCGGCACTGGTTGGTTGAGCTTCCGCCGCCTGACGTGGTGTATATCGACCCGATGTTTCCGGGTAAAGAAAACGCGAGCGCGAAGCCCAGCAAGGCTCAGCAGTTATTACGGGCATTGGTTGGCAAGGACAGTGACGCGGTCGAGGTGTTGCAACTGGCCTGTCGCCAGGCCAGGCACCGAGTCGTGGTGAAACGTCCTCGGCATGCTCCGCCACTTATAGGAGAAGTACACCACCAGGTGTTGGGACGCGCTGTGCGCTATGACGTTTACCTGGCGGTTCAATGAACGAACAAGACGCCTGGTTCTATTGCGATAGGGCATTCGGAGAAGGGGGGTTATTCGAGTTGCCATTGACTGAAGCCGCGCACCTCGCTCGTTCTCGACGTCTGCGTGTCGGTGCCTTAGTCACGATATTCGATGGGGTCGGCAACACGGCAGTGGCCGAGGTGCGAGAATTGGAATCACGTCCAGTTCGGGCGGTGCTGCGCGTGCGGGCGCGCACGATGCGCCCGCCACCAACGAGGAAAATTCATCTCGTTTCCGCTTTACCCAAGGGTGATCGCCAATCGGTCCTGATTGATATGGTGACCCAGTTGGGAGTGACTGATTTTACGCCGCTTCGCTGCGAACGCAGCGTGGCGGGTCAGGGCCAACGATCAGTTGAACGGTGGCAGCGCCTCATGCTGGAAGCATGTAAGCAGAGTCGACGGGCATGGCTACCACGGTTACACGCGGAAACCTCGCTCACCGAAGTGGTCGAAGATAAAGGGCTTGAGGCTTACACCAGATTAGTGGCTGACCCTAGCGGCGTTTCGATCAACGAATTGGGTAGTGCGCAGTGTGGAAACACTAATCTTTTACTCCTGGTTGGGCCTGAAGGCGGCTTCAGCGACACTGAGACTGTAATTCTACGGAGCTCCAACGTCGTACCTATGCGTCTCGGTGACGGGATACTGCGTATAGAAACGGCAGCGGTTGCCCTAGTTACGCTCGTTGGTGTGATGTGACCTTGTGTTTTTTCTTTGGTCTATTTGGGGCACGGATCTGTGTGTCTATCGTCAGTGATGGGAGATCGCGTGGTTTGTCAATTAGGCAGTCGTCTATCTAGATGGAGATTATTGGCTGATTCACTTGTTCTCCATCAGTTTGGTCAGGGCGGTGATGTCTAAAATGAACAAACGATCGCGGTCTGTTCGTAGGATGTTGTTTTTTTTCAGCCGTGCCAGTTCGCGCGTTACGCTCTCACGGGTGGTGTTGGTCCGGCTGGCAAGATCAGCGTGTGTCAGTGTTGGCGAGATTTCAGCACTACCGTCAATTTGTCGGTGGCCTTTGGCAAGACGGAGGAGCTCGGCGTGGATTCTGTTGCTGGCAGTGAGTGTGCTGAATTCAAGAATTTTCTTATCAAGTAGCCGCACTCGCCCGGCCAATTCTGTCAGCAATGTTCGCATGACCGCAGGGTGAGTCTCCAGAAATGCATTAAACGCGCCAGCGTCGATTGAGGCGATTAGGCTTTCTTGCAAAGTGATGACGAAACTGACGTGAGGTTCGTTATCGAGTGCAGATAACTCTCCGAAGAATTCACCCACACCAAGTTCCGCATAGGTTACTTCCCGACCTTTTGGAGAATAGGTTTTTGCGCTTACTCGCCCCTGTGCAATGAAATAAACCCGATCACACGGCGTGTCTTGAACTACGACTTCATAGTGGGAATTATGCCGACTCCAACTGCAACTATCCGAGAATTCGGCCAATTCATCACTACTCAACGATGACAAAATAGTGACCTGTCTCAGCGAGTCATAACTGATGTTTGTGGTTTCTTTAGGGCCTGTCATGGTCGGGGGTCCGCCGCGTTGCTACGATGGTTTTTTAATGAAATTGAGGGGATCTGTGGAGAACTGACCGTCATTTGCGCCCCCGTTAAGGGGGACGTCCCCGTCAGGGGGGATGATATGACTTCAAATCGCGAAGCGCGCATTATTTGTGTGGCCACAAAAATTCCATATCTGTCAGCAGTCGCTTAATATTTTTGCGAGCTGTGGTTTCCCCGCGCGCGCGGAACCATGATGTGCCATAGATGTGAGGACGATCAAGCAAGCGATTAAAAAAATGACGTAGCCCGGCCTGAAATGTTGTGTTATCGATAGTTTCGTCTTCTTGGCGAAGCAGATGCGTGTCGGCAATAAAGGTATCCCACGGTTTGGCCAGGCCGTTTAGATCAACATCGCAGACAAACTGCTCGTCTAGATTGTCGGACAACGTCAGATGTTGTGTTGATCTGATCAGGCGTTCAACGGTCTCCATATAGTGGGTTGTTAGTTGACCATTGCTGAGCGATCTGAACTGTTCTGCGCTACGTGCCTCATTGTCAACGTGCCCGGGCATATGCACCAGATCATGGAACCACAAGGCCATTTCAACCGCATCGTTTGCGCCGAGTTCGAGGGCAACCTGGTCGTAGGTTCGAAGGCAATGCTCAATGTGCTCCGCGGTGTGATAGGAGCGGTGTGATTCATTATAGTGGTCTGTAAGTATGTCGATAATCACCATCGCGCCGTCACTAGTACCGCCTACACGTAGCCAGAGCGAGTCAAAGCGGGAGGTATTCATAGTTTTTCAAACAATATCCGATCGGTCTCAGCCTAAGAGACCTTCGACCCGCTGACGTTGCTGAATTAGTTCGTCGATGGCGTTTACGGTTTGTTCGAGGCGATTTTTTTCTTTAACGACGACGACGTCAGGCGCGCGTTCGATAAACTGGCGATTTGCGAGTTTTCCTTCACACTTCGATCGTTCTGTTTCGAGCCGCTTGAGTTCCTTCTTTAATCGAGCGAGTTCCGCGTCACGGTCGATCAATGAGCCGAGTGGGACCATTACTCTTAACGTGTCGACCAGCGCTGTTGCGCACTCTGGCGTTGCGTCATCCGGTGTGCTCATGGCTAGGGGCTTGGTCCGCGCCAATTCACTGATCAAATCCTGGTACTGCTCAATGCGAGAAATGTCTGCTGAGTTTTCGCTTTGTAGAAGAATCGGGATGCGTTTTCGCGGTTCGATATCCATTTCTCCACGGATATTTCGCACAGCGGATACGACGGCTTTGACCCAGTCGAGATCGGCTACTGCGTCTTGGTTCTCGCGTAATGCGTCGGTTGCCGGAAAGGGTTGCGTCATGATGGTTGGGCCGGTCAGGCCGGTGAGGGGCGTGATCCGTTGCCACAATGCTTCTGTGATAAATGGCATCAATGGGTGTAACAGTCGAAGCGCGGTCTCCAAGACTGATAAGAGAGTCTGTCGGACCGCTTGTGCACGATCCTCATTGGGCTCGTTGGCAAGGCGAATTTTGGCAATTTCAAGATACCAACTGCAATACTCATCCCACACAAAACTGTGCAGCGTCTGACAAACGAGATCCAATCGGTACTGCTCAGTCGAGGCAATCACTTCCCCGGTAACACTGTTGAGACGGGCCAGTATCCAGCGTTCAGGGCTGTCAAGATCCGTTGCCTGTTGAGTCCCAGGGTCGTGACCTTCAGTATTGATAATGACAAACCGGGTGGCATTCCATAACTTATTGCAGAAATTTCTAAAGCCCTCGATGCGGCCAAAATCAAAACGAATGTCCCGTCCCTGCGTGGCCAGCGACGCAAAGGTAAAGCGCAGCGCATCGGTCCCGTAGGAGGCGATGCCATCGGGAAACTGTCGGCGGGTTGTCTTTTCAATCTGTTGCGCCATCTGGGGTTGCATCAACCCCGAGGTGCGTGTTTTGACCAGCTCTTCGAGTTCGATGCCATCGATTAGATCAAGCGGGTCGAGCACGTTACCCTTGGATTTCGACATTTTCTGTCCATCGGCGTCGCGCACTAGTCCATGGACATAGACATCATGAAACGGCACTTCACCCGTGAACTTGATACCGAACATGATCATGCGGGCGACCCAGAAAAAGATGATGTCGAACCCCGTCACAAGTACGTTAGTAGGATACAACGCTTTCAGACTCGCGGTTTGCTCAGGCCATCCAAGGGTAGAAAAGGGCCACAGTGCGGATGAGAACCAGGTATCGAGGACGTCCTCATCCTGGTGCAAAGTGGTGTCGTGACCATGGTGTGCTCTGGCCTGTGCCGTCGCCTCCTCTTCAGTTCTGGCCACAAAGAAGTTGCCCTCGTGATCGTACCAGGCAGGGATGCGGTGGCCCCACCAGAGCTGACGCGAGATGCACCAGTCCTGTATGTTACGCATCCATTCGAAGTAGGTTCTCTGCCAGTTATCCGGTACGAAACGAATCCGCCCATCTTCGACAGCGCGAATGGCCGGTGCAGCGAGCGGGGCGGCCCGCACGAACCATTGATCCGTCAGGTAAGGCTCCACCACAGCATTCGAGCGGTCGCCGCGGGGGACCATCATTCGGTGTTCGTCTATTTTCTCAATCAGGCCCTGTGTCTCTAGGTCGCTTACGATTTTTTCGCGGGCAATATAGCGGTCGAGTCCGTGATAGGGCGAAGTCGGCAGGTCGATCGCGGCGCTGTGGTCCAGCACATTAATCAGGGGCAGACCATGGCGCTGGCCCACTTCGTAATCATTGAAATCGTGGGCTGGTGTAATTTTCAGGCAGCCGGTACCGAACTCGCGGTCGACATAGTCGTCGGCGACGATAGGGATCTCTCGTCCAGTCAATGGTAGTTCAACAGCCTGGCCGATCAAGGCGTGGTAACGGGGATCCTCTGGATGCACGGCTACTGCCGCATCGCCAAGAAGGGTCTCCGGGCGTGTAGTCGCGACCACAACATAGCCTTCACCGCTCATTAATGGGTAGCGAATGTGCCACAGGTGTCCGGACTCTTCCTCGGAAACAACTTCCAGGTCCGAAACCGCGGTATGCAATATGGGGTCCCAGTTGACCAGACGCTTGCCACGATAAATCAAGTCTTCCTCGTACAGGCGAACAAAAACTTCGCGCACAGCGCTGGACAGATCTTCGTCCATAGTGAAGCGTTCACGCGACCAAGCGAGTGACGTACCCATGCGACGCAGCTGGCGACTAATGGTCCCGCCCGACTCTTTCTTCCACTGCCAGATGCGCTCAATGAAAGCCTCTCGACCCAGGTCGTGACGAGTCAGACCCTCGCGTTCCAACTGTCGCTCAACCACCATTTGGGTCGCGATGCCGGCGTGATCGGTGCCAGGTTGCCACAAGGTGTTGCACCCCTGCATGCGGTGGTAACGCACTAGGGCATCCATGATGGTGTCCTGGAAAGCGTGTCCCATGTGCAGACTGCCGGTGACGTTGGGCGGTGGAATGACGATGCAGTAGCCGTCGCCGATACCGCTGGGCTCAAAGTAGCCGCTGCGTTCCCATGATGCGTAGATACTCTGCTCAAGGGTGTGAGGCTCGAAAGATTTGGCGAGTTCAGTCGTGGTCATGGTGAGGTGCGAACGAGTGAAGTCGGTTAGTCACGAAAGGCGACTGAGTATACGGCAAGCCATGTCGTTATCGACCCGGGCGAGCGGTGATTACGACGAGTGCTGCCAATCCTCGATGTGATTCATGACCACAACGATCAGTTCGTCACGCAGCGTATCATCAAGTTCCTCGCCAGTGCGGGCGCTGACTCGCTGCTCAATGAGACCAATCAACTCGCGCGCGAGCTCCTCGGTTGGTGAGTCGTTCGGCTCGACCTGATCGAGTGATAGCGCAGGTGCATCAGCAGAAGGTGATCGCGTGTCCGGCATTGCTTGTGTTCCTGAAACCATCTCGTTTTCTGGTGTCGATCCAAACATATCAAGTGTTGGAAAAGGCGTCTGGTTCGACGCAGCTGATGAGCTGCGTGTTGGAGTCTGATTCAACGATGATGCGGGCGTAGTTGCTGATGCTGAGATAGATTCGGGATTCCGAGTCGGTCTGTCCTCCAGTGAGCGGGAGGTCGCGGGTCTTGACTTGGCCCCAGTCTCGGGGTCAAGCAGTTTGCCCAGTGCCTGTAGATCGTCGATCAATGCCCGGCTGTTTTTCTTTTCCATGAGGGTCGTTCTATGGCTATGGAGTGGCGATGGTATGGGTGCTCGGGATCAGACCTTCGTCACGATAGAAGCGAAAATGCGTTCGACCAATGGCTTTGTCTTCAATCGTGGTGCCGACAACCTCCGCAATACGCGAAAACTGTGTGTAATTGATAATCGGTTCATTCGCTAAAGAAATCAGCGTATCGATGTTGGTGGAGTCGGGCAGGCAGTGGCTAACACGTACTGGTGGGGACGTTGCATCATCTTCAGCCGTGGTGGCCAAGGCATGTGGAATAAAACTGCTCTGGGAAAAAGTCCACAAGAGGTCATCGAGCACTCCGGCTTCTTCTTCGTCTCGGGTTAATACGTGAACTCGATGACCTGCCCGATAGGCTTTCTCAGTTACTCGGCAGGCCACTCGCAGTCGACCCTGTTCGTTGGAGTTCTCGAGCACGTAGAAGTCGATACGGGTCTCGTTGGCCACGGTCGTAATTTTGACTCAGGCTGTCGGCGCTTGGTTAATTAGATAGCGTGTCAGTAGTGATACCGGTCGTCCGGTGCTGCCTTTGTTTTTGCCTCCTGCCCAGGCTGTTCCGGCAATGTCGAGATGTGCCCACTTCATGGTTTCGGTAAAACGAGCCAGGAAACAGGCCGCCGTGACTGCGCCGGCACTGCGACCGCCGACATTGGCCATGTCGGCATAAGGACTCTTTAACTGTGCTTGGTAGTCATCCCATAGCGGCATTCGCCACGCACGGTCGCCACTTTCTGTGCCTGCGGTAAGCAGGTCGCCGGCCAATTCATCGTCATTGCTAAAAAGGCCACTGGCCGGGGAACCGAGTGCCACCACACAAGCTCCCGTTAGGGTAGCGATATCAATCACCGCAGCGGGCTTGTAGCGTTCGGCATAGGTTAGCGCATCGCACAGAATGAGCCGCCCTTCGGCATCGGTGTTAATAATCTCGATCGTCTTACCGGCCATGCTGGTGACAATGTCACCGGGCTTATTGGCAGCACCATCGGGGAGGTTTTCGCTGCTTGGCACGATACCCACCACATTGACCTTCAGTTTAAGTTCTGCGATGGCAAGTAATGTGCCAAAAACGCTGGCCCCACCGCACATGTCGAATTTCATTTCTTCCATGCCACCAGCGGGTTTAAGTGAAATGCCCCCGGCATCAAAAGTCAGCCCTTTGCCAACCAGAACGGTGGGCGCATCGCCTCGTTTTGCGCCCCGATATTCCATCACGATTAGCTTGGCTGGTTGGCGAGAGCCCTGGGAAACGGACAACAAGGAACCCATCTTCAGAGTTTTCATCCGACCCTCGTCCAGTACCGTTACTTTCAGGGCGTGGCTTCGGCCTAGTTTGCGAGCTTGTTGTGCGAGGTAGGTGGGCGTGCAGATGTTGCCGGGCAGGTTACCGAGATCACGGGCTAGTTTTAAGCCTGCGGCAATGGCGTTTCCTTCGCGAACGCCCTGCCGGGCGCTGGCCACTTGTTTGCCCTCGGCAACGGTTAATGTCATGCGTGCGAGTGTCGCCGGTCGTTTGTTTTTGTGACTCTTCATCTGATCAAATCGGTATTGCGCGTCGGAAAAGCCCTGTGCCACTAGTCGAGCCTGCTGACCCGTTTGTGTCGCACGTCGACCAGATGAGGTCAGTGCAAAGACCGCATTGCGCGAGCCGGAGTGCCCGAGGGTTTCAGCGGCTCCTCGAACAGCTGTCTCGAAGTCGCGTGCCGTGCTGGCTTTGCCAAGCCCAACCAAGAGCAGCCGCTGCGCGTTGACGCCAGTATCAAGCGGAAGCATCATGCAACGCCCCGCTGTACCATCCATATCGTTACGGTCCAATAGGCGTTTGACCAAGCCCTTGGTTGCCCGGTTAACTGTCGCTGCAACGCCGGTCACCGGTGTATCTTGGTGGATACCGACGATCAGGCAGTCTGCTGTCAGTGCGCAAGGATCAGATGTGGTCACAGAAATTTTCATAATGGCTTAGTTGGATTCATGTAGGGTCTATGGGTGTATGGATGACGATTCGCACAGCGTTGCCGTTATTGTCGTGCGACAATCCCAATTCTGTCAAAGCAATAGATGGAATTATTCGACGTTGATTCTCCACCGAACTTTCGTTAGTGAAGTCCTGCGGACCTGTAGCGCTGTCACTTTGATTATGTTGGTGATTTTCCTGGTCATCCGGACGCTTGGGTTTCTTCGCATGGCTGCAGAAGGTGTTATGCCACTGGGCCGTATTGTCTCATTACTGGGGTTGAAGTTGCTGTCGTACCTAGATGTAATGTTGCCACTGATGCTGTACGTGGCGATTCTGTTGGTCCTGGGGCGCTGGCGTAAAGACAACGAGCTCATTGTGTTTGCTGCGTCAGGGCTGGGACTGCCGGCTTTTCTTCGTCCATCGAGTACGCTCATGTTGATCTCGGTGTTGTTCATCGGTGGCTTTTCGTTTTATTTGTCGCCGTTATCTGTGGAGGCCGGGGCACGCGTCGAAACGGAGCTCAGGAATCGTAGTGATCTCGAATCAGTAGTCCCAGGTCTATTTATCGAGTCCGCGAGCGCAAGCGCTGTATATTTTGTTGAAAGCCGCAACGCTGACAGCAAACGATTAAAGAACCTCTTTGCTTACGGCTCTGATCTTGGTAACGAGGTGGTGATTGTCGCAGCCAACGGCTATCAGGAAACACGTAGCGGGGCTGACTACCTGGTCATGAGCGATGGGGTGCGTTACGACGGCACACCAGGATCGCCGACCTATCGCGTGACCCGTTTTGAGACGTACGGTATCCGCATCCAGCAACAGGCCTCCGGTCCGTTGCAGGTGCCGTTGCGCGGCTGGAAAACCCAGCGTCTTATGGGCAGCACTAATCCATTGCTGGTGTCGGAACTATGTTGGCGCATTTCGAAAGTCGTCATGGTGCCGGCCTTGATTTTGTTTGCGCTGGCCTCAAGCAGTGGGTATTCGAGGCGACAGCGCTTGCCCGGATTTGTGATTGCGCTCGGGATTTACTTTGTTTATTACAATGCGGTCGCTCTCCTGGCAGGCATGATTCGTAATGGAGCAGTGACCGATTCTACAATGCTATGGCTTTTGCATTTGTTGATGTTGGTGGCAGCAGGCTATTTCTTTTGGTGTCGTTCTAACAATCGACCGCTATTGGGTAGGCTTAACGCTGCCGCGTGATGATATGAGTTTGCTCGATCTCTACATCGGTCGTACCATTGTTCACCAGGCATTGGTGGTGATGGCCGTCCTCGTTGGACTGTTTTCACTCGTGATTTTTATTGACCAGATCGCTGACATCGGGTCAGGCGATTACGGCGTGCTGCGGGCATTTGCTTTCGTTGGACTGAGCGTGCCGCGTATCGTCTACGAGGTCTTTCCCATGGCGACATTGCTGGGGGCCATCCTGGGTCTTTCCAGTATGGCGCGTGACTCGGAGTTAATTGTCATCCGTGCCAGTGGCGTTTCTGTAGCACGGATAACGTTATCGGCGCTCAAATTTGGTGCGTTCTTTGTCCTAGTGGCAATACTGATCGGTGAACTGGTCAGTCCTTATAGCGAGACGCTCGCTCAACAGATCAAGGCAAAGGCGCTGCACCGCAATATTGATCAGGCCACCAGTTTTGGTTTGTGGTTCCGTGACGGGGACACTTATGTCAATGTCAACGAAGTCATGCCAAATCTTTCTTTAAGAGGCATCAAGATTTTTCAGTTTGCAGGCCATGATCGATTGCACTCGTTGGTTGATGCCGAGGTGGCAAATTTTGTTGGGGGTGCCTGGGAGATGCGCGACGGCAAGACAACCACAATCGATGCTGAGGGCTTTGTACAGATGACAGAGTTTGTTCGTCAAGCCTGGCAGACAAGCGTGACACAGGAGATGATGAAGATGTTTGCGGTTCAGCCGGCCCAGTTGTCAATGACGCAGTTGCGAAGGTATATCGATCATCTGGAACGTAACCATCAGGACACGCGAGCCACTGAGCTGGCTTACTGGGGCAAGTGGATGTTGCCCATTTCCACCGCGGTCATGGTGGTTCTCGCCATTCCATTTGTCCTTGGCAGTATTCGAGCCGGCACCATGGGGCGCAATCTTTTTCTTGGGAGTTTAATGGGATTGTCGTTTTTCTTTTTCAGTCAGGTTTTTGGTTACGCTGTGTTGGTTTACGGTGTGCCGCCATTGCTCGGGGCTACGTTGCCGTCGGTAATATTTTTGGGCATTGCGATGATGATGTACCGGCGGGTACTGTGAGTCACTCCATGGTTAAGGCGTTTCACAACACGAACGAGACAGACGCAGGTGAGGGTGCCGTGATGGCACCCTCGTGATTCGCAAGGCTATATTGACAGTAAGTATTCCTTGTCTATTGTCTCAGAAGACAACTCAGACATACTGTTTGTATTTGTCTAGATGTCGGACTGGAATGCTTAGCGCGTCGCGTCTAAACGGATCCCCCAGTTCCTTCGTGCACATGATTTCGATAATCGTGGTGACGCCTGCGTTCATCTGAGCATCAATCGCTTTTTCAAGTGCCGGCCCAACCTCTTCAAGTCGACTCACATTGACGCCTTCGGCACCCATGGCCCTCGCGATGGAAGCAAAGTCCTGGTTTTCGAGTTCACCGGCTACAAAACGTTTTCCATAAAAGTCCACCTGGTTCTTTTTCTCAGCCCCCCACTGTTTGTTATGGAAAACCACTGCAGTGATTGGGATCTTATGTCTGACACAGGTCATCGTTTCAACCATGCTCATGGTCCAAGCACCATCACCTGAGTAGGCGATTGCGGGTCGCTCAGGGGCTGCGACTTTGGCGCCAATAATAGTTGGCAAAGCGTAGCCGCAGTTACCAAAGCTCATCGGTGCCAGGAAGCTTCTGGGGCGTTCGAAACGCAAATAGCTGTTAGAGATCGCATTGATGTTGCCGATGTCGGTCGAGACCATGACATCAGCGGGCATCGCTTTCTCGAGTTCTCGCAAGACCTGGCGCGGATGCAGTTCGCCTTCGCCCGCCTCTTTGATTATCTGAAGGCTCCATTCGTCATTTTCATGGATCCACTCATCAAGCTCCTGCTCCCACGCCACTTTTTCAGCCTGAATGGTTTGGCCACGTTCAGCGGTGGTGGAGTCACTGTCGAGTGTTCGATCTTGCAGTCGCTCAAGCAGTGCCTGTGCGGCTGCTTTGGCGTCGCCACAGATGCCCACGGTAATATCCTTGACCAGGCCCAGCATCTTGTGATCGGCATCGACCTGGATAATGTCCGCGTCATTTGGCCAGTACTCCATGCCGTACTGGGGCAGCGTCCCAAAAGGCCCAAGGCGAGTGCCCAGTGCCAGCACGACATCGGCCCGGCTCATCAGTTTCATACCGGCTTTCGAGCCTTGGTAACCCAGAGGCCCACACCAAAGTGGGTGACTGGCCGGGAAAGAATCGTTGTGCAGGTAACTGTTGACCACAGGAGCGCCAAGTCGTTCAGCCAGGGCTTTACAGGCGTCAACGCCGTCAGCCATGACCACACCGCCACCTGAGATAATGACGGGAAATTTGGCTTTCGCTAGCCGGTCTGCTGCATCGTTAAGGCTCTGCGTTCCACCGGGGCCCCGGTCAAGCGGACGGGGTTGGGGAATATTGACGTTGATGTCACCGTAAAAGTAGTCACGCGGAATATTCAGCTGCGTCGGACCGAGTTCTGAGTGCGCGCGGTCAAAACAACGCGCAGTAAATTCGGCCATCCGCGCTGGATTGTTGACGTGGCCCTGATACTTGGTGAATTCCTGGAACATAGGCAGTTGGTTAGCTTCCTGAAATCCACCTAGCCCCATGCCCATGGTGCCGGTCTCCGGTGTAATAATCACTACTGGCGAATGGGCCCAAAAAGCTGCCGCTATGGCCGTCACACTGTTGCTGATGCCTGGACCGTTTTGGCCCGTACACACGCCGTGACGTCCGCTGACACGGGCGTAGCCATCCGCCATGTGCGCTGATCCTTGTTCATGACACACCGGGATAAAGCGGATGCCAGCGGGTTCGAAGATATCCATGGCATCCATGAAGGCTGAACCCATGATGCCGAAGATGTCAGTGACGCCGTGGGCGGCCAGAGTTTCAACGAATGCTTCGCTGGGGGTCATTCGAGTCATTGGATCAGTCTCCTTAAGTAGGCCGGCATCATGTTAGCCGGTGTTTTATTGCGTATAAGGGTCATCGGGCACAGCGCTACAGAAGATCTTCTGCGGCGATGAAAGGGTAACCAAGGCTATCAGCGACTTCCTGGCACGTGATCTGTCCCGCGTGGACATTAAGGCCATCGCGCAGGTGGGGATCGTGGCGCAGGGCTTGGCGCCAGCCCTTGTTAGCCAAATTGAGGACATGCGGTAAGGTCACATTATTCAGCGCATAGGTCGACGTGCGTGGCACGCCACCGGGCATATTGGCGACGCAGTAATGGATGACCCCGTCGATAACAAAGGTCGGATCATCGTGCGTGGT
>DUBL01000208.1 GCA_012960345.1 Gammaproteobacteria bacterium
GCCCCGTCAATATCCGCACTCCTTGCCGCGCGGTAAATCAACCCCCTGCTGGCCTCAAGCTGTATGGACATATCCGCCAGCATCCATTGCAACCCCTGAAATTCAGCAATCGGTCGACCAAACTGCTCACGTTCATTGGCATAGGCCAAAGCCCGCTCATAGCCACCGAGCGCAAGCCCAAATGCCACCGTGCCAGCGCCGACCCGTTGACTGTTGTAAGCCGTCATAAGGTCCGCAAATCCTTTTTTCAGGCCACGTGGCGGTAACACAAGATTGGCCGGTGGGACCACCATCTCTTCCAAAAATACCTCGGCTTCGGGAATACCGCGCAATCCCATGGTGGGCTCACGTTGACCAATGCGCAGCCCTTCTGTTTCATCACGTAGTGCAATGAAGCCACCGATACCCTGCTCTTCCCCCGCCTCGTCGAATACTCTTGCAAATATCAGATGCAGTCTTGACACGCCCGCACCAGTAATCCAATGCTTCGCACCATTTAGCACATAACCATTGCCGCGCTTATCAGCGCGAGTTGTCATCTCTGTTGCCGCGCTGCCGGCAGCGGGCTCGGTGATGCAGATCGCTGGCTTATCCCCCGCCAATACCAGATCAGCAGCCAGTTTCTTTTGCTCGTCAGAACCGTAAGCCATGATCGCACTGATGGCACCCATGTTGGCCTCGACCGCGATGCGGCCAGTGACACCACACTCTTTCGCCATCTCCTCAATCAGAAGGACCGCATCCAAGTAGGACCGACCCTGCCCCCCATAGGCTGTCGGGATCGTCATTCCAAAAAACCCTGACTCCACCATCTTTTCAACGATGTCCCAGGGATACTGTTCGCTCTGGTCTGTTTCTGGCGCTCGTTTTCGTACGTGGTCTTGAGCAAATTCCCGCACCCGCGCTTGCAGGGCCCGTTGATCGGCAGACAATTCGACTGTCACGGCATAACTCTCCTTCGGTTGAAGACCGAATCATAGCTGGAAATACTCGTTACATCCGACTCATCAGCACGTTGCACCCGTTGGGCGCAGCATTGACAATGTGCACCAGCACAGGAGCTCTCATTATGTTTTACGACCAGCGCGGCTTATCCCTAACGGCAGCCAACGAACAAGCGGTTCTCTCATATGACGCGACGATTAACGCGTACCTGGGATTTCAACTGACGACGGGAACGCATCTCAAAGAGGGCTTGGCAGCGGACGACAATATGCCCATGCTACACATCCTACGCGGCTATTTCATGAAACTCTTTGCCGTACCCGCGCTCGAGGACAAGGCGCGACAATGCCATGAAGCAACTAGCCGCGCCATCTCCGCCTGTGGCTCGCATGAACGTGAACAACTTCATCACCAGGCGCTAGGACGATGGTGTGATGGTGATTGGCAGGGTGCGACTGCAGCATGGGAACAAATCCTGCTGGACCACCCAACCGACGTGTTGGCTATCCGCTTAGCACACTTCACTCATTTTTATACAGGCGATGCAAGGCGCATGAGAGATTCTGCGGCCCGTGTTCTACCGCACTGGGATACGAGTGTACCG
Organism: Gammaproteobacteria bacterium; assembly: GCA_012960345.1. Classification (GTDB taxonomy): domain Bacteria; phylum Pseudomonadota; class Gammaproteobacteria; order Arenicellales; family UBA868; genus UBA11791. The sequence continues at coordinate 1,550 of DUBL01000208.1, forward strand.
GGATACGGCTATATCAAGGGCCTCTATGCATTCGGGCTTGAGGAATCGGGTGATTATCAGGCCGCTGAGCGCTGGGGACGTGAGGCGGTTGACGACAATCCCTCAGATATCTGGGCAACCCACGCGGTGACCCATGTATTCGAGATGCAGGAACGTCACGACGAAGGTATGGCCTGGATCGATGAACTCAGCAAACAGTGGACAGGCATGAACAATTTTATTTTTCATATCTGGTGGCACCGTGCACTTTTCTCTTTAGAAAAAGAAAGATATGACGAGGTGCTAACGGCGTACGACACCCAGTTTCGAGCGACGCAGACTGAGGAATATCTCGACATGACCAATGCGATTGCAATGCTTTGGCGGCTTGAAAGCCGTGGCGTCGACGTTGGCGATCGCTGGGAGGAACTGGCTGATCTCAGTGAACAACGTACCCAGGGGCATCTGCTGTACTTTGCCGATGCCCATTTCATCATGGCGCTGGCACGGGCCGGTCGAACTGAGGCCATCCAAGAAATGCTTGCGTCATTGCGGCAGGCTGCGCAGCGTGATGACACGCAGTGCCAGGTCATCGAGCGTGTCGGCCTCACACTTGCCGAGGCTATTGTGAGTTTCCACGAAGGACGCTTTGACACGGCGTTTGAACGCCTCTTACCAGCGCGATACGACGTAATAGCGATTGGTGGAAGTCATGCCCAAAGAGACCTTTTTGCTCTGGTGTTGACGGAAGCTGCTCTGCAAGGGAAACGGGCTACCGACGCCCGGGCCCTCCTGGCAGAGCGTATTGGCCTGAAGCCGAAAAATCCACATGCCTGGCGCCGTTATGCCGAAGCACTCGAGTTAGCCGGTGACGCCACAGCGGCCAAAACTGCTCGGCAACGATGTTCAACCCTACTTGCCGCGTAACAGCCACTTTGCTCATCGAATGAACAATAGGCCCGGGGCATGTAATGACTGACGATAACGTACTAGTCCCGACGGGTTACGTGGACAACCTATTTGACCTCGCAGGTCGAGTCGCCATCGTGACAGGAGCGGCGAGCGGCCTGGGTGCGGCAATTGCGACAGGCTTCGGTCAATTGGGTGTGCATGTCGTCCTAGCAGACATCGATACCGCTGGTGCACAACGTGTCTGCCGCACAATTAATGCATCGGGTGGTGCCGGTGAAACCCTGACCTTGAATGTAACCGACAAAAAGCAATGCGACAGTGCAGCAAAAGACATTCGGCACCAACTCGGGCACATCGATATTCTGGTCAACAGTGCCGGCAGTGCCCATCGCAGTCCGGCGGAGGACTTTCCAGAGGCACAGTTTGATCGCATCATCGAACTCAATCTAAAAGGAACCTATATCCCCTGCCAGTCATTTGGCACCGTCATGCTGGAACAAGGCAGGGGAAACATCATTAATATGGGGTCGATCGGCTCATACGTTGCGTACCCTTGGGCCAGCGCCTACTTAGCATCGAAGGGCGGTGTGCTGCAGCTGACGCGCGCACTGGCCCTTGAATGGCGGGATCGAGGTGTCCGCGTCAACGCCATCGGACCCACGCTCATGGAATCTCCGCTGACCACCAACGCCAGACACTCAACCTCGGTGACTTCTGATTTCATCGAACAACGCATGATTCGACCACGATTGGGATTGCCACGTGAGTTGATTGGTGCTGCGGTGTTTCTCGCAAGCGATGCGTCACAACTCGTCACGGGACATATGTTGATGTGTGACGATGGCTACCTCAGCGTATGACCATGACCGCCGCCGAGCTCACACGTTGTGAATGGTGTGGCGAAGATCCAGTGTATCGCGCTTATCATGACGACGAATGGGGAGTGCCGCTACACGATGAACACGCTTTATTCGAGCAGTTGTGCCTGGAGGGGCAACAGGCAGGTCTCAGCTGGATCACTGTACTTAAAAAACGCGGCCATTACCGAAAACGGTTCCACCAGTTCAAGATCGAGTGCGTTGCACGAATGCCCGATCGCTCAATCGAGGCAAGACTGCGCGACAGCGGCCTCATTCGAAACCGACTCAAACTGTATGCAATACGCAAGAATGCACAGGCAACGCTAAACCTCTATGAAAGTGGTTATACATTGAATTCGTTCCTGTGGGACTTTGTCGACGGCACGCCCATCGATAACCACTTCAGGGCTCAATCCGAGGTGCCTGCGAATTCTACAGACAGCGACGCGATGAGCCGTGAGCTCAAGCGCAGCGGATTTTGTTTTGTCGGCACAACCATCTGTTACGCCCTAATGCAGGCCACGGGCCTGGTCAATGACCATCTGGTCAGTTGCTACCGACATGACCAATAAACTATCCACTAGTGACTTTCGCCCGAGGCGATCGACAATCAATTGATCGCTAACTACTGATCAATAACAAAAACAGGGCTGTCCCTCGGGTGGGCGGCCCGAACCCTGACTGACGAGGAGAATGGAGGATGCAATTATCTAACAAGGTCGTCGTGGTAACTGGTGGTGGGCGTGGTCTCGGCCGAGCCTACTGTGAAGCCATAGCGAAAGAAGGGGCGAGCGTAGTCGCCGCTGATATTCGGGACACGAATGCCACGGTTGATACGGTGACATCCGCTGGAGGGCAGGCTATTGGCCTTCACCTTGACGTCACCGATATGGAGAGTTGTCAGGCGATGGCTGACGCGGCCGTGGCAACGTTTGGAAAGATTGACTGCCTGGTTAACAACGCAGCGCTTTACGGCGACATCGACGGAGGACGCTTTAATCAGATACCCGAAACACAGTGGGACCAGGTAATGAATGTCAATATCAAAGGTATATGGCAATGCTGTAAGGCCTGCGTACCCGCCATACAGAATGCCGAAGGCGGAAGCATCATTAACATCTCCTCACTTGCCGCCACTTACGGCATGCCCTACGCGCTTGACTATGCGATGTCTAAGGCAGCGGTCATTGGAATGACTCGGAGTCTGGCCCGTGAACTGGGACGCAACTGGATTCGTGTCAACGCCGTCGCACCAAGCGCTGTTCTGACGGAAGGCACCAGCGAATATATGGGCGAGAAACGCGACAAAGCACTGGAGGTGATAGCAAAAAACCAATCGCTGCAAGCCAATCTGGAGACAGATGACCTGGTTGGCACCATCATATTTCTGGCGTCCGATGCGTCGAAATTTATCACCGGTCAGACGATCATGGTGGACGGCGGAACCACCTTCTTGTAGTCGCGTTAGGCTGAAGCCTTACCAATCTATCGCAGTGGCATTGCTAAAAATGGGAGACACAGCCTCCATCAACGGTTAACACTTGACCGGTAATGTAGGAGGCCTCATCAGATGCTAGGAATACGGCAGCCCCAGCGATCTCATGGGGCTGTCCCCAGCGTCTAAGTGAGGTCCTACCCTCTAGCTTATGACGAAGAGCCTCATCGGCCTGCATTGTCGCGTTGGTTTCCGTTGCAAAATAGCCCGGTGAGATCGCGTTAACCGTGATGCCGTACTGACCGAGGCTCACGGACAGCATGCGCGTCAGTGCTTCGAGACCGCCTTTAGAGGCGGCGTAACTGGGCCCATGGGGCAAACCAACAGCCGAGGCAAGCGCGCTCATATTGATGATCCGCCCTGCGTGCTGGGCCCGCATGAATGCGGCCGCTGAGCGACTGAGCGCATACACAGCCGTCAGGTTAACCTGTAACAAGGCCTCGAAATCAGTCGCTTCGACTTCATCGATGGTGCGACGATCCCGCATGCCAACGTTATTGACCAGGATGTCCAATCGGCCATGAACACGCTTGATTTTCGCCAACGCGGTATCCATCGCTGTCTCATCAGCGACGTTGAAGACCAGCGCCTCAGCCGTGCCACCCACCGCCTGGATCTTTTCAACCGCCTGCGTCACCTGAACACTACGCCTGCCATTCACCAAAACGGTAGCACCCGCCATCGCCAAGGCCTGGGCTATTTCGAAACCGAGCCCTCGACCACTTCCGGTCACCAGAGCCACTTTGCGGGTTAAATCAAACATCGATTTTCAATGGACACTTAATGGAGACAATCATCCGACGCACATAATTGCCGACCCCGCCCGCAACAACACGCGACAGTCAGAGATTTCCCGGTACGCCATAGGCAGGCGCCGCATCAGGGTCGTTGGCTCGAGTCAGGTAGTCTTCCAGTTGCAGCACATAGACCTGCCAATGAGCGCGCAGTGCTTTGACCGGCTGTTCAGACCAATCTACTCGCAAGTCGACATGCGGCCAAGTCGCCCGACCTGCCACTAGCAAGCCGGCCGACCGTACAGGCCCCATTTCACCCCCCGCATCGAGTGCTGCTTCCAATGCGGTCAACAATTTTTCCGCCAGCGGCCCCGACGCCTGTTCAAAACGAGACACCATCGCACCTGGTACGCTCTCGTTCGACAATAAATTACCCGCAGCGACGCAATCTTTGCCATAAGCCTCTGCATGGATGCCAAGCATCTTTTCCCCGGAAAAAATAGCTCCAGCGCCTGTACGGCCAATCGCCAGAAGTTGTCGCCATCGGCTCTGGTGCGCCGTGCTGATTACTTTCGCAAGCGCATTGACCGCGCCATTCCCTTGTTCCATCGCATCGAGTACCGCCGGGCCGAGGCTAGGATCAGTGACGTTCTGAGTGAGCGCCGCTCCCACATCGGTGCGTACAAATGCACAGCGACTGGCAACACAGATGCTCGACGAAGCAATAATCACCCCTACCTCTTCGGATTCTGTACAGCGGGCCGCGATAGAAAAAGTCATAAAGTCAGTTGCGCCCCGTTAATAAATGGCTCGCCAGATAATTATGAAAATCAATCACTGTGCCCTCGTGGTCGCTTCTCCCCAACGGTCCTGCGACGGCATTTCCAGAACGAAGCCCAACTTGCACGCGAGCGAGTATTGAGTGATCTTCACGATTAATCGCCTTCCACTCATCGACAAACTGATCAATCTGTCCTGCCGACAAATTCCGATCGTAAACTGACAACCCCCAACGAACACAGACCTCATTCACATTGAGTGGCTGAAGTGCCAGGTAAACCAGCATATTGGCCCGTTGCGAAACCACTTGGCCCGGAAACACAGAAAACAGCGTGGAGCAGCGCTGCTCCAAGGGCGTGAGGTCCGGATTACCCACCTCAGTGTCGAAATTCTCAGGGTAATGCGCCCGGTAACCTGTCCAATCTCTCCCACCATCCAGTTTTTGACACAGGCGAGTCGGCGTCATGTGTGCCAACGTCTGAGGATGCACCGTCGATAGATGATAGCCCTCCATGAAGTTTTCAATCAGACTTTTCCAATTGGTCGCCCACGTCTCCTGTGTTGAAAATACCTGGTGCATGGTATCGGTGTGATAACGCTGCAGCACAAGATCCAATGCCGTCAAGCGCGGCCCTAAAGGACTAGCCTCGCCATCAAGATTAACGTAGATGAATCCCTGCCAAATCTCACTGCGAAGACACTCGAGACGGCAGTGGTCCAACAGCGCCAATTGATCTGGCGTCGCGTTAGGGGCTCGATCAAGAGTGCCATCGCGATGATAGCTCCATGCATGGTAAGGACAGACAAATCGACGGGCATTGCCGCTGCCGCTGGCCACTATCATGTTTCGATGCCGACAGACATTCGCAAGAACACGAATGCCATCATCATCGCCGCGAACCACCAGCAAAGGTTCGTCCAGCAGATGCAGTGTGAAAAAATCACCCGGCGCCGGTATCTCGTCGACCCGACCAAGACTCAGCCACTGCCCGCGGAATAGAGACTCCACCTCAAGGGCCAAAAACCCTGGGTCGGTATACGCTTTAGGGGGCAGCGACAACGGAGCGCCATCGGTCTGGCGTTGAGTCTCCCAAAGTCGAATGGTTTGCGTGGTTTCGTTCAGCATAATCGTCGTTTGGCTAGCGCTTTTTTCGCATACGCGCATGCAAGCACACTAGGACTCATCCGGTATGACCGCGGTGACATCCACTTCAACCAACCATTCCGGACGCGCCAATGCAGAAACTACCAGACCAGTAGACGCTGGATATACGCCCCGCAACCAACGACCCACAACGGGGTAGACCGCATCGCGATAATCAATGTGAGTAACGTAAATCACGATTTTGCACACTTCCTCTAATCGACTGCCTGCCTCTTCAAGAAGTTGTTTCACATTGGCCATTGCCTGTTCTGCCTGGGCCGCCGGATCACCGATACCAATACTCTCCGCAGTATCAAGATGCTGACCGACCTGACCACGCACAAATACCGTTGTGCCCCGGGCCACCACCACCTGACATAAGTCATTGTCCAGACGCTGTTCAGGGTAGGTATCTCGCGTATTAAATTGCCTGATTCGTTGATGCACCGTCACGAGCCACCTCCATCGTCCTTCGCTTTAGGTAACGTCGCGCTTTCAGATGACCTGGGTGTCTCGCTGGAAAACAACCCTTTGACACTGCTATCAGCGACGGAAGCATCTTTTGCTATAACGTTGCTAGACAGGCCAGCTGCCTGGGAAACACAGGCCAACGGGCTATCCCAGTCAAAATTGCGATATACCGCAGCAAGATTTGCAAACGGGGGCGACTGTGCGAATAATTGGAAAGTAAGCCGGTGACCGGCATAGTCCGAATTCAGCAAGTCGCGCGCGAAAGCCAGCAGTTTCCTGCGATCATCGGCCGGCCATTCTTCATTAATGGAATAAAACTTCTGCAACCACTTACCGGTCTCAGGATGACGGAAACTTGCCGCATCAGGCGTTATACAGATCTGGCCGCCGCACAGTTCGCGGGCGATATGCATCATAGCCGGTAACCCCGTGCCGGCATGCACCCGCCCGGTGTAAAGAAGCGACTGATTGGGCATGAGTAACCCGCCGGGGCTTTGCTCAGCCGTTGCAACCGCCGCTGTGAGATGCGCATTGATACCTTCTCGATAAACCGCCAGTTGGGACAGTTTTTCCTGCACTGCCTGTTGCTTGTCGAGACCGGTCTGGCGCACATTCAACAACGCGGCACCAATCATGAAATCCGCCATGCGAAGACTTCGCTGAACAAAAGCAAAAGCACTGTACCGATGAAGTGTGGATCGAATGTAGACAGCCGCTTTGGTATGACGGTAAAAAAGGACGTTCTCCCAGGGAACCAGTACATCGTCAAATACCACCAACGCATCCACTTCATCAAAGCGATTACTCAGCGGATAATCCTCGATCGGCCCACGACCGGCGAACCCGGTGCGGCAGATCATTCGAATGCCTGGCGACCCCAGATCGCAAATAAACCCAACGGCATAATCAGACAACGCATCGTTACCCCAGTTGGCAATCGTTGGCTTGGTAAACGCCTGATTAGCGTAAGGGGCGGCGGTTTCATATTTGGCACCACGCACTACGATACCGGCATCAGTCTCACGAACTACGTGCAGTAACATGTCAGGGTCTTGTTCCTGCGGACGTTTGGAGCGATCTCCTTTGGGGTCGGTATTGGCGGACACATGGAATGGGTCGGTATCGATCACGCTGGCAATATGGTTTCGAATATTCTGTGAGTATTGCGGGTCGACTTCGTTAAGCAACTCTTGGCCATCGTAGAGCGACCACATTTCACCGACGGTTTCGTCACCCACACGGGTGACCACACCGCCAACCTCATCCAACACCTGATCGGTGGCAGTTCGCTTGTCGTGCCAGTCCTGTTGCGTGTGTGGGAGTTTCAATCCAACAGCGAAGCTATCTCCATCTTCTTGATATGTCATGACATCACAAAACTGCCTCTCGTGCTGCATGTCATAAATGCGAGCGCGTACGTCAACTAACGGCTTGAACATTGGATGGCAGGTTACGTCATCCACCTTCTCACCGTTAATCCAGACTTCCCGACCATCGCGGATCGAGTCTCTGTATTCGTCCCCTGTGCGAATCATGCGCTATGTTCCTTGTCGTCGTGACATATCGGCCGATCAACGCCCGAAATCCTCGGGCGATCGATCGATACTACCGTTCTGTCAGTGCTGGGACAACGAGATAATCTCAGCGGCCGCCCGGCGCCCTGTCAGCGCCGCGCCGTGGCAGGTGGAGAACTGATCAGGTGAAGTGGCCTCCCCGGCAAATAACAAACGCTCGTGAAGCGTCTGAGACAACACAGCACGTTGAAATGATTGGCCAGGGGCTGCTGCCGAATAGGCACCTCTAATTAATGGATCACCGCGCCAGGCCGATTGGCGATCACCCTTAACATGGCGCAACAGATCGCCACCAAAGACATGGCGTAAATGATCTAATACCACTGCTCTCGACGCGCTTGGGCCTGTCTTCTCTAGGTAATCGGCATAGCGTCCACCAACCAGTCCAATCACACAATCACGACCGTAAGGTCGAATGCTGAGTGACATCGGCTGATCATCAACAGGCATTGACACAATTCGTTCTGGTATTTCAGGGTCGAAGAGGGTCGCTGGAATGGATAACCGAATCCGGTTGTAGTTACCCAGCGGCAGTCCGGCGATCGCATCTAATGTGGTGGGTGGTAACTGCGGAACAAAACGGATTACATCTTCATTGAGGACCCCCGTCGACACCGTCATCACGACGAAGCGACTCGATAGATCGCCCCGAGTAGAACTTACTCGAATATCCCGGCGACTCCAGTCAATTTCGGTGACCATCGAGTTCAATTCGACCGGAATCCCTTTTGCCCAATGTGCCACCAAATCACCGTAGCCATCTATCACTGGCCAGTTCTCATTGGTATCCACGTAATTAATCAAGTCGCCAACTGCGACCTGATCGACATCAACAGATGTGTCGAGACTCACCCAGTAATTCAGCAGATCCCGCCATTCCCCTGCCTGATCAGTCGCTTCATAAAGTGAGTTGTCTAGACCCTGATCGCAGGATCTTCTAATGGCCTGAGTCCATTCATCACTCGCCCGCGACAAACGCGCCTTGGCCGAGTGATCGAGCCATGCACCGTGTCTGTTGACCCATTGCAGGCCATACCCCTCGCGGATGTCATAACGGAATCCAAGTTGATCAGCAATGGCAACAAATGGGTTGATGCTAGCCGAATGCATCCAGTGGCAACCCAAATCAAACGGACTACCGTCCGGAAGGTGTTCGGTAAATGCACGCCCGCCAATACGGTGAGAGCCTTCTAACACCACCACGCTCAGTCCCGCTTCAATCAGGTCTCTGGCAGCGCCCAGCCCGGCCGCCCCGGCGCCAACCACCACCACATCAAAGACCGATTGCATAACGAGTTCTAAGGAATAGCGAGGCGATAACGTCCGATTTGCCGGCGCCGACCACACGATCCAAACCGGCAATGCGAATCCGCCAAGCGGCGTAGGGCGACAACGTTATCTAGCAAAGCACTCATGTCAGGCGACACAGGATAGCGCAATCTGTTTTCGATTGGGTAACTAGTTGCCGGTTAAATGTCACACGATTCTTATTTAGCAACCATGACCCGGCATCTACCAACTGACCACCACAATAGACATCAAGAAACCCTTGTCAGGGTTAACGCTTGTTATTTTAGATTCTTGTTACTTTAGATTGATGAAGGACGGATTCATTCGATACGTCCCCCAAACAAATCAGTCTGCCACGGGAGAAGAAACTATTTCAAATCCCGCGGGCTACCTTCAAAGGAATCATGACTGAACCCCATTGGTTGTAGGTCCGCTGAGAACTCCAACTAGCTCAGGCGAAGACCCGCGACAGAAAACGCCGGCAGGAGCGGCCGCGCACCCCCTCGATGAGGCCCGGTGCTGAACGTCGCAAAACAGCCTGCGTAACACAGGCCACCTAATCCGCTGTCAGTTGGCTATCTGAGTCTAGATCTAGGCCTTTGCCAATGCCTGATCCAAATCGTCGAGAATATCCTCCGCATCTTCAATCCCCACAGATAACCGGACCAATCCATCACTCAGCCCACGTTTTCGCCGTTCCTCCACCGGAACCTCGGCATGGGTCATGGTCGCCGGGTGGGTAATCATAGTCTCTACACTACCAAGGCTCTCGGCCAAACCGAAAAGTTTGAGGCTATTCATGAGGCGACGCCCTGCCTCGGTACCCCCGGTCAACTCGAAGGAAATCATGCCACTGAAGCCCGACATTTGTGCCTTGGCAAGGTCGTGTTGGGGGTGAGAAGCCAGCCCAGGGTAAAGCACTCGCTCGATCTTTGGATGCGCTTCAAGATGCTCGGCGACCTTCCCTGCCGTTTCGGCATGTCGCGCCATGCGTAAATGTAAAGTCTTGAGTCCTATCAGATTGAGCCAACAATCGAAAGGACTTGAAACGGCTCCGATCGTTTTCTGGACGTATTTCATCTGGTCAAACAGATCTTGACGATTGGTCACCAATACACCACCGATCAACTGATTATGTCCTGACAAATACTTAGTCGTACTATGCATCACAATATCGATACCAAACTCGAGCGGACGCAGAAATACCGGTGTAGCAAAAGTCGAGTCGACACCAACGATAAGGTCGTATTCTTTGCCGATCGCCACCATGGCATCAAGATCAGTGATTTTCAGCAACGGATTGGTTGGAGTCTCAAGCCACAGTAGTTTGGTCTTCGGAGTAATCGCGTCACGGACGGCTTCGGGCTGAGTCGAGTCGACGTAGGTGAAGTCGATTCCATAACGAATCAAGATGTTGTCGAAATGACGGGTCACTCCGCCGTAAACATCATCACCGGCAACCACATGATCGCCGGCACTGACCAACTTCAATACCGCATCAACCGCTGACATGCCGCTGGCAAAACTAATTGCGTATTCCCCTCCTTCAATCGCCGCCAGATTCGCCTCCAACACCTGTCGCGTCGGATTCGAAGAGCGCGTGTAATCAAAGCCTCGATCTTTGCCAACCTCTTCGAGAACGTAGGTGGCCGTTTGATAGATTGGGGGCAGAATCGACCCTGTCGTGGGATCAGGGGAAATGCCGGCACGTACTACCTTGGTATCAAACTTCAATCTTTTTATCTCCTCAGAGGGAAACCATTCAGTTACGCAACTTTCTGTCGCTGATAGGTTATGAATTCAAGAACATCGATTTTATTGACAACACCAACCGCTTCACCGTTGTTAACGACAATAGCCACATTGTTCTCTTCGAACACGGACTGAATATCAGACAAACGGGTATCTGGTTGAACTTGGCCATTGAGTGGTTTGGCAATCTCCCGCACACAATCGTCGAGGGAATGCTCACCACCGGCAACGGCTCTGAGAATATCCAACTCTTCAATCATGCGAAGGTCGCCTTTACCCATCGTCATTGGCATCTGTGAGATTCCGAGCCTTGCCATCTTTTCGACAATATCCTTGATCGCATCAGCAGGATCAGCAAACACAACGGGTTTACCCACAAACTTAAGCAGATCGGCTACCGTGCCAACATCCTCTCGGGGACTGAAATAACCCATGTCCCGCATCCATTCATCGTTAAAACATTTGCTGAGATAACGATCACCAGAGTCGCAAACAATGGCAACAACGATAGCATCGGGGCCCAGTTTTCTCGCTTCAGCCAATGCCCCATGGAAGACAGTGCCCGTTGATCCACCCGAGAAAATGCCTTCCTGTCGAGCCAACCGACGGGCCATAAAGAAAGAATCGCGATCAGACACCTGAACAACATCATCAATGACTGAAAAGTCCAAAGTTCCAACCATGAAATCATGGCCAATCCCTTCAACCCGGTAAAGACTGGGATCATTCCATTCGCCCCGGTAAAAAGCATCCCGGTAAATGCTGCCTTCTGGGTCCGGACACACAATCCGAACCTCACGTCCGGACTCAGTAGCCTTTTCTTTCAGATACCGTGCAGCACCTGAGATCGTACCGCCCGTTCCAATGCCACCCACCAGGCAATCAATCTGTCCATCCGTGTCTTCCCAGATTTCTGGCCCGGTCGTCAGGTAATGCGCCTCCGGGTTATTCATATTGTGGTACTGGTCAGTGTAAAACCCGCCGGGCGTTTCCCGAGCGATCCGTTTTGCGACCTCAACGTAACTGTCGGGATGGTCATGATCGAGATCGGTTCGTGTGACAATCACCTCCGCGCCATAACTCTTGAGCATGTCGATTTTCTCTTGGCTCATCTTGTCTGGAATCGTCACGATGCAACGGTAACCACTGGCCGCTGCCACCATCGCAAGCCCAAGACCCGTATTACCAGAAGTGCTCTCAACTAGCGTGCTACTCGGTTTTAACAAGCCTTCTGCCTCTGCCCGCTTAACCATGTTGACGGCCATTCGGTCCTTGACAGAACCAGTGGGGTTAAGGTTTTCCATTTTGGCAAATACTTGGGCCATACCCGCCTCTACAATATTGTTGAGACGGACTAAAGGGGTATTCCCAACCAGGTCGAGCATGCTCTCGTAATATTTCATTTCACGATAATTCCCAATGCTAGATAAGAAACAACGGCACAGTTACCGACTGGCCTGATATTCCGCCAGTTCGGTCACGGCCTGAAGTGCCAGCTCAGTGTCCTCATCATCAGTAAAAAACCCCGGGGCAAAACGAATCGACCCGTTACGCTCTAACGTACCGTAATCTCGATGCACCAAGGGTGCGCAGTGTAGCCCAGGACGCACACACAGTCCGTGGTCCGCATCCAGCATCGCACCGGCTTGTTCGGCTGGCATTTCCCCGATATTAATAGTGAACGTGGCAACCCTGGGACTATTGCCTCGCGGCCCGTAGACAATCACACCGGGCAGATCGGCAAATGCCTCAATCAGCCGACGAGTCACACCCACTTCTTGCTCATGAATATGATTCAATGCCACCTGAGTTACCTCTTGATGTGATGCACATCCAGCACCGTTCTTATCTAGTAACTGATTACCCAGCTCGGCGAACCACCGCTGGGCAGCATTCAATCCGGCGATGCCCGGTATCGATACGGTTCCGGCTTCGAGTCGATACGGATAGTCATCAGGGTGAAAGTCGGACACGGAATTGACCCCCGTACCACCAGTCTTCGTTGGCTGAATATTGACCCCTTCTCCAACAATCATCCCACCCATCCCCGAGGGTCCAAAAAGTCCCTTGTGTCCGGTGAAGACCAGTACGTCAATATGGCAACGATGCATATCGATCGGAACAACCCCGGCAGTCTGGCACGTATCGACCACGAAAAGTGCATCGGTCTCTGCCACCACACGACCGATACTTTCAATATCCTGTAATGTCCCGAGCACGTTGGAAGCGTGATTGACTACCACCATTTTTGTCTTATCAGTGATGGCTTTACGCACATCCTCTGGATCAACGTAACCCGCACCGTCACCGCAAAGCCGCGTGACCGATACCCCGCCGTCTCTTTCCATGTGATTGGCCGGACGCAGTACTGAATTGTGTTCCAGCCGCGTAATGATGACGTGGTCACCGGATGCCACTAAGCCCCTAAAGCAAAGATTCAAGGAGTCGGTTGCGTTCTGTGTGAACACGACACGTTCGGAATCACCAGTGAAACCAAAAAATCCGCCGATTAATCGGCGACTCTGTACGATCATGGTTTCGGCTTCGACCGCCAACGTATGCCCGGACCGCCCCGGGTTGACACCGTAAGCGCGGAAAAACTGATCCATATACTGGTAAACCGATTCAGGTTTCGGCCACGAAGTGGCCGCATTGTCAAAGTAATAGTGTTCTTTCACCCCGTTATGTCTCCTCAATCAGATTTGCAGCATCCCCACCCAAGATGACGTGGCCGCAGCCTGGCGTGCCTGGACCATCCAGTAGATGATATTCCTAATTAACTCGCTTGGGGATGGTTTATTTTTTTATTATTTTCTTTTAATTAGTTAGAAACGTTTTTATTAAAAAATTATGCAGAAAATTGTTCTTCTCACTGCCAACCACAACTATCGGGCCAGCTCCCTTCTCGTGATCCTATTCGCCCTAAATACCCAGACCGGCACTGGCAAATTTTGGACACCTCGATCCGTCTAGGCCCATACCCCTTTGATAGCGGTCGCAACAAAGGTTAGGTGCCGTATGTGCTTCATCGACCGGCATAACCACGTTCGAGTCATAACCATTAGAAGCGGTAAGTGAACTGACTATGCTGTTGCCAACATCCGGTCGTTGAACTCGCGACTCGCCACCGACTACAGGTGACAAAGACACACGCTTACACTGTAGCGCCAGACCCCGATGACCGCACCCAGTTATTCGCGCACGTCTACATCATCGTAGCAATCCATCGAGTAGACTCTTCGGTTCTATTCCAATCGAAAGCATTTCCTGAAATATGGTCGATTCGTTTGAC
>DUBL01000209.1 GCA_012960345.1 Gammaproteobacteria bacterium
CTACCGGAGACCCATCCCCCGGGGAGACATCGGCAAACACCTTGACCTGCCCTTCCGTGCGCCAGCCGTGCGTGCTGTCCCCACTGAGGTGTGCCCCATCGAGCCACAGTCGAAAACCCTGGCCCACAAGCACTTTAACCCACCCCGATCGGCGCTCCACTAACTGCACCAATGCACCAGAGGGCAGCCGATCGACAATGGGAGAAAGGCGATTAAACGAAGCATGGACGTGAAGCGGCGAGGCACCTACTCTGAAATACACGGCAGAACTATTTTGTGAGGTGGCCGCACCCTGCTCCTGCAGACTCTTCAACAAGCGTGTGGCCTGGGCATGGCCCTGCCCAGCCGCAGCTTTTAACCATGTGATCGCTTCCGTGCGATCTTTTGGCAGACCAATCCCGTAAAGACAGGCCCGGCCTAGTCCATATTGCGCGTCCGCATTACCACTATCGGCCGCGAGACGCCACCAACCCAGCGCCCTCGCCAAATCTTTGGGAGCACCAAGACCAGAAAGATGAGCAACCCCAATACGATACTGTGCCTCCACATGCCCTAACTCTGCGGCGTGAGTAAACCAGTACGCCGCCTCACGTACATTTTGCACCACACCTTTTCCACTATCCAACATCAGTGCGACACGAAACTGTGCTTCCGTATCGCCCTCATAGGCACGAGGCAACCAGATCTCGAAGGCCTTTTGAAAGTTACCCGCGGCAAACGCCGCATCCGCATCATCTGTGAACGCCGGATACGATATGACGCCCAACCCGAGGCCTATTAAAACCAACAGAAGACAACGCGCGATGCGCGAACCCGGTGCCACGGCGCTTACCACGCGAGCAATCCGTGAAACGATTCGATCATTACAACCATCCGGTCGGTGAGAGCGCCCGAATTATAGCGATCATCCATTTGAATCGGATTACTCTTCACGCCGCACCTGCAAACTGGCCAGTGAACGCTGGCCATGATAAACGAGCTGATCCTCGCCGTAACGCCAATCCTGTCCAACGGGACAGGCAAGCCGGGCGTGACACCGATCTGCGCAAGACGAGGCGGATTTCAGGCGATGCGAAACGCAGCGACCCAGGTCGAAGGACTTGTGCCATCGTACTGCCCCCGCTGGACATGCACTTCGGCACGGTTTTTCCACACATCGATCGCACGGCGTTCCTTGCGAAGCCAGCGACACTGTCTCCTGCAACGGATTATCCAGGGCAAACAACGCCCGGTACGCGAACCACGTTCCAAACTCCGTGTTAATGCCAAAGCCGAGGGGTGACACGTGACTCCAACCGGCAAACATACCAAGCTGCTGCAAGGGCACCGGTATCGGCCCCGGATAAAGGATCTCCACCTCTCCGCCACCCCAATACTCGGTTACCACACGACCAGCGGCATTTACCGAAAACGTATCCAATGGATGATCGCTGTCCGTCAAATCACCCCCGAGCTGTTCCCACAAAAGACGACCCCCAGCGCCCAGCATCACAAACCGGCGGCTGGATTCGATGTTCACCTGGCAGTCCTCCATAGACTGCCGAAGCCGCTGCGGCCATTGGTCTGCCCGCATAACGGCCTGCAGGTTGAATCCCTGGGTGGCAAGCCACTCATGTCCACGCTGCTGAGATAGGTTCATGGGTTCATTACTCCGAAATGCACAATAACGTCGACACACCCGGTATTAATGCCGCCCGCCAAGGCGCCCTCTTGTGGCCTATATTTTACGGTGTATCGTGTGTTCCATGAACTCCCAACTTCAGCCACGCATCCTGATCCATGGCCATCGCGGTGCACGCGGACTGGCTCCAGAGAACACCCTGGCAGGTTTTGCTTGCGCGCTTAAGGTAGGCGTCGATGTACTGGAGCTGGACCTTCGAATGAGCGGAGATGGAAAGATCGTCATCCACCACGACAGAAAGCTTAATCCTGACCTGACACGCATCAAGGCAGGCACTTGGCTCACCCCTCCCACCAAACCGCTTGATCATTATACGTTTGAAGCGCTTCAGCAATTCGACATGGGTCAGACCCGACCCGGATCGTCCATCCTTAAACGCTTTCCCCGTCAAACCGCTCGAGATGGGCAAACGATTCCTGATCTTGCGATGCTTCGTGATCGGGTAGCGCCTGCACTCAATGACGGTTTACTACTCAACATCGAAATTAAGTCTGATCCGTTAAAACCTGAACAAGGACCAACACCAACAGCCTGGGCAACCACCCTGGTTGATGAACTCAACACTCTCGGCCTGATGAATCAATGTTGGGTCCAGTCTTTTGACTGGCGTGTACTGCGTCAGATTCACGCATTAACGGACAAACTACCCACTGGATGTCTAACCAGCGCACAACCAGACTTCGACACCATCACTGCACATGCGAACAGCGCTTCCCCTTGGCTTGATGGTTACGACCCGGCGCAATTCAGTCATAGCCTGCCACAGGCCATCGCTGCCGCAGGCGGGCATTACTGGGGTCCGTGCTTTCAGGATCTTACGCGTTCACTGGTCGCCGAGGCCCAATCGTTAGGACTTGAAGTCCACACCTGGACTGTCAATGAAATAACACATATTGAGACCATGGTGGACTATGCGGTCGATGGCATCATCAGTGACTACCCCGACCGAGTCCGGACGGTACTTGCTAAGAGGCAATACGTTTTGCCCACTGTGTTTGGAGACTAGCAGCGACTGGCAACCGCCGCGATTTATCTATAATGTCGCTGTAGTCAAACAAGCCGGCGCATCGTGTATCCAAAAAATGGATACGACAAAAGGAGAATTGCTTTGAGCCACATCGACTCCATTTATGAGGTGGGTCTCGAGCGTTGTGAAGCCAACTTCACCGCGCTGAGTCCACTCAGTTTTATCCACCGTACGGCTCGTGTCTACCCGGAACACACGGCACTGGTGCATGGACCACACCGACAGAACTGGGCCGATACTTACCGCCGCTGTCGCCAACTAGCCTCTGCCCTCACGCGCCGAGGCATCACAATGGGCGATACCGTCGCCATCATGTCACCCAATGTACCGGCCATGTATGAGGCGCATTTTGGCGTACCCATGACGGGGGCGGTGCTTAACACGCTCAATATCCGTCTCGATGCCGATACCCTGGCTTTTATTCTCGACCACGGTGAAGCCAAAGCCTTGATCACAGATTCCGAATTCTCTGAAGTGATGACACACGCGGTGGCCAAAACCGGCCGCAACATCCTGGTCATTGATATCGACGACCCACTGGGACCCCAAGACGGCTGCATTGGGGAAATCACTTACGAAGCATTACTTGCCGAGGGGGATCCAAACTTTGCTTGGTCCCTACCCGCTGACGAGTGGCAGGCAATCTCTCTTAATTACACCTCTGGTACGACCGGCAAGCCCAAAGGGGTTGTCTATCATCATCGTGGGGCCTATCTGAATGCGATCAGCAACCTCATCGGCTGGGAGATGGCGCATCATCCCGTCTACCTTTGGACTTTGCCGATGTTTCACTGCAACGGCTGGTGCTTTCCGTGGGCGCTAGCCGCCGTTGCCGGGACTAGTGTCTGCCTGCGCAAAGTTGAGCCGGCGCCCATCTATGATGCCATTGCGGATGCCGGCATCACACATTTTTGTGGTGCACCGGTAGTCTTGGGGATGCTAATCAATGCCCCGGAAAGTGAAAAACGTGAATTTAATCAGGTTGTCCGCGTCATGACCGCCGCGTCACCACCGCCGGCCGCAGTACTTGCTGCCATGGAATCTGCCGGCTTCCTAGTGACCCATGTCTATGGCCTGACAGAAACCTACGGGCCAGCAGTCATTTGCGCGTGGCATGAAAGTTGGAATGCACTCAGCACCGACGCCCGGGCCGAAAAGAATTCACGCCAGGGTGTGCCTTACCATGTGCTGGACCAGTTGGAAATATTCGACCCAGAAACCATGACCGCCGTCACGGCAGATGGCGAAACCATGGGCGAAGCCATGTTTCGGGGCAACAACGTGATGAAGGGTTATCTTAAAAATCCCGAAGCGACGGCAGCGGCATTTGCCGGCGGCTGGTTTCATTCCGGCGACCTTGGAGTTATGCACACGGATCACTACATACAACTCAAAGATCGCTCCAAAGATATTATTATCTCAGGTGGTGAAAATATCTCATCCATTGAGGTGGAAGAGATTCTGTATCGTCACCCGGCGGTACTTGAAGCGGCAGTGGTGGCCCGACCTGATGAACAATGGGGCGAAACGCCTTGCGCATTCGTAACCCTGAAACAAGGTCTCGCTGATATTACCGAATCGCAGGTGATCGACTTCTGTCGTGAGCATATGGCCCGCTTTAAAGCGCCGAAAACAGTGCTCTTCGGACCTTTGCCGAAAACCAGCACCGGTAAGGTGCAGAAATTCAAACTACGTGAAAGAGCACTAGCACTGAACGAGGAGAAAACAAACTAAACGTCACCGGGGCTGCATTCGAATCGCACCATCGAGACGGATGACTTCCCCATTGAGCAGCTCATTATCAATGATGTGCTCTACCAGAGCCGCAAACTCCTTAGGATGACCCAATCGTCTCGGGAACGGCACCTGCGCCGCCAGTTGATCCTGCACCTCCTGTGACAGTCCTCCAAACATTGGCGTTTCGATCATTCCAGGTGCAATAGTAAGTACGCGGATACCACTGCTTGCCAGCTCCCGGGCTGCGGGCAAGGTCAAGGCGACCACGCCACCCTTTGATGCACTGTAAGCGGCTTGGCCAACCTGTCCCTCATAGGCCGCCACCGAAGCCGTATTAACAATCACGCCACGACCCCCGCTTTCGGTTATCGGCTCGAGCGCCACCATGTGAGCCGACACTAACCGCAACAGGTTGAAGGTGCCAATCAGATTCACCCGGATTACCTTTGCAAACAGATCCAGGCTATGCGGTCCATCACGCCCGACGATGCGAGCGGCAACACCAATCCCCGCACAGTTGATCAATATCCGCGGTACACCGAATTGCTCGATCACCTGATCTACTGCTGACGCGGTAGATTCTGCATCTGAAACATCGCAAGCAATGGCAAGCCCATCAATGCCGTTGGCAACTGCAGTTGCCGCGCCCTCGTCAAGATCAATGACGCCCACGCGAGCACCCCGTTGGGCAAGGGCTCTGGCCGTCGCCCTACCCAGACCGGATCCACCGCCAGTAACCACTGCTGCTACGTTTTTAAGGTTCATCGCACCCTTCCTTTATCGACCCTATCCAGTCGGTACCGCTACTGTCGACTTACTATAGTATTCCACCTTACAGTTTTTGAGGATGCGAGGTATTGGTTTGGGTGACTACAATACCTCTTTGCAGCTTCACTGACTCACAATTTCTGACCTTTCTTATTCTTACTCATGACAACCGCAATCACGGGTGGCCAACTCGTTACCGGTCTAGGTAGCGACCCTATCCCTAATAGCACAGTCGTAATCGTCGGCGATCGCATTGCAGCAGCCGGGCCCGCAGCCGACGTCACTATTCCTGCCAATGCGAATACCCTCGACGCCACGGGCCATACCGTATTGCCTGGCCTAATCGACTGCCATGTCCATTCGACCTACCGCGCCCGAGATGTAAAACAACACCTATTAAACACACCCAGTTACAACATTCTTCGTTCTACCCAAATTATTGAAGAAACGTTGGCCTGCGGCATCACCAGCGCCAGAGAAATGAGCGGTGCCGACGCAGGTTTCCGCACGGCCATCAACGAACGGCTGATTCCCGGCCCCCGTTTGCAAATCAGTATCTTGATGATTTCCCAAACCGGTGGCCATGGAGACTACTGGGTCCCGGCAGGCATGCACATACCTAAAAGAGCCTGGTTGCACAGCCCTGTTGCAGACGGTCCCGAGGAAATTCGGAAACTGGTCCGCCATGTTCTTATGGCAGGTGCAGACTTTGTCAAGATCTGCACGAGCGGTGGAATTACATCTGTAACAGACAGTTGGGATGAACCCCAATACACGGTAGAAGAAATACGCGTTGCGGTCGACGAGGCTGCAAATAAAGGAAAGAGTGTCGCCGTACATGCGGAGGGCACCTCTGGTATCAAGCGCGCACTCGAGGCAAAAGTTCATTCCATCGAACATGGATGGTTTGTCGACGAAGAATGTGTCGACCGAATGATTGATCAGGGCACTTGGTGGGTACCCACCATCGCGCTTGTTCCCCTTTCCGTCGAACACAGAAAAACAAACACCCAATGGAGCACACAACAACTGGGTGATGAAGCAAAGAAAGATAATGAAATACTGTCGCTGTTCGAGACACAGCGATCGCTATGGCGTGATGCAGTACGGCGCGGTATGAAAGTAGCCATGGGCAGTGACCAATCTCACCGCCTAATGACGGGCAATAATCTTGTTGAGCTTGAGTACATGGTCGACTGGCTGGGTATATCACCCATGGAAGCTATTGTTTGTGCGACAGGTCGGGCCGCGGAATGCATGCAACGACCTGATCTGGGCGCACTCGAGCCTGGTCGCCTGGCTGATGTGGTGGTCGTTGAGGGTGACCCCTTGTCGGACATCAAACTGCTTCAAAGCCGTGACAAAATCAAACTTATTATGAAAGACGGCGAATTCTACAAACAAGAACTAGTGGAGTAAGTGCGGAATTTAGCAGCGCTTCCCCAGAACCACTTAAGACAACACCGAAGATCGAGATATCCAATGCTACTCAATCGTTTTATGATCCGACCCCTGGTCGAACAGGGCCTGCGTGAAGAACTGTCTGCCGGAGATACCACTGGTGGCTTTCTGACCGAACAGGACGACCCCGTCCTCACCGGCCAAATCTACTCTAAAGCTCATGGCATCGCCTGTGGACTACTGCTGGCAGATGAAACCATCAAACTGGTCGAACCCGAGGCACTAATTGAACACGCGGTGAACGACGGTGATATCGTTGAACCGGGTAGCATTTTTCTAAAGATTACGGCACGTGCGTCGACATTTTTTGCTATTGAACGTGCCGCCATCGACTGGATTCAACAACTCTCAGGACTCGCCACCAAAGTTAACCACTACGTCAATTTGGTCAAGGATTTTGACGTGCGGGTGACCGACACCCGCAAGGGCTGGCCGGGAATACGCATGGTTCAAAAATATGCCGTGCGGGTGGGCGGTGCGCACAACCATATCTTTAATTTGAACAACTGTATTCTCATCAAGGACAACCATATCAAACTCGCCGGCAGCATTACCGCTGCTGTCGAGACCATACGCAAACGTGCACAACACACTTTCAAGATCGAAGTGGAATGCGAATCAATGGACATGGTTGAAGAAGCCCTCGCAGCGAACGTCGAGATCATCATGTTCGACAACTTGGATCTGGACGAAGTCCGCCAAGGGATGAAAATTGTTAATGGCCGGGCAATGACCGAGGCTTCAGGCGGCATCAATGAAGACACCATCGTATCCGTTGCGGAAACCGGCGTGGACGTCATTTCAGTCGGCGATCTGACCCATAGTGTGACAGCGATCGATGTCAGCCTTGATGTTCTAGACATTAAACCCACTGCTACGCGCACCATTAATCGCCTGCGACAATCGACCTGATATTTGTTAACTCATGTCGGCGAGTAGACGCTCAATCACTGTTACCACACCATCGTCATCGTTTGAATCAGTCACCCAGGTTGCCCGTGCCTTAACCTGGGGGTGAGCGTTACCCATCGCCACCGACATACCAGCGCCCTCTATCATCGCAAGATCATTCAGTTCATCTCCCACGGCGCATACTTCAGCGGGCGTGAACCCAGACTCGGCGGCAAGGCGAGACAAACCAGTCCATTTGGTGACGTGACGTTGTGACACAGCACAGGACCAACCAAAACCATCGACCTCACGAATGATCGTTAACACCACTCCCGGACAATCGCGCGTTACTTGCCGCTCAACGCCCCGTAATACCTGTTCTTCGCCAAACAACGTCGCCCCGATAGGTTTGATGCGGGCAGACAGTATTTGTGCATCACCAACCCATGCGACCGCTTCATATTCGCTGAAATAACGCGCTGTATAGATGTTCCAGGGGTCGTTATCGTCCAGTACAAAATCGCGAGTCTGTGACAAATCCGCGTCATGGTGCACGATCAGCGACTGTTTCTCAGCACGTGCAATCTGAATAATTCGCTCCACCGCAGCGGTCGGAAAAGACTCACAAACGACGGTTTCTCTAGTTTTTCCCTTAACCAGGGCCCCCCCGACACACACCACTGGCACGACCACCCCTAACTGATCAGCGATCAATAGCGACGAGCGATATCGACGATTAGTGGCGAGCACGACCTCGAGCCCGCTGTCCACCGCTTTGCGCACCGCCGCACAGGTCCTATCGGAGATGGAACGCTGACTGGTAGTGAGCGTTCCATCAATATCAAGCGCCAGCATTCTGATCACGAGACTGATCCAGTACAATGAAACCAGCACGCTATATAACAGATTGAAGGGAAGACTTCGTAACTCATGATCGATAAAGCGCCCAGTACCCGGCACTGATGATCACTTAGGTGACCCAAATTCATGCAAGACACCATTGAGACCACGCAACGTGAATCTATGGAGGTCGATGTCCTGATTGTCGGTGGCGGACCCGCGGGACTCGCCACGGCCTGTCGCTTGATGCAACTGTCCGAGGAAAACAACCATTCCCTGCAAGTCGTAGTCCTTGAAAAAGCCGCTGAGATCGGCGGACACACGCTATCGGGTGCGGTCATTGAAACACGAGCACTCGATGAATTGTTTCCTGATTGGGCTGCCCAAAGCGCCCCTTTGTTAACCCCAGTCACCGAAGATGAGTTCTTCTTTTTTATCGGGCCAGAGCGTGCATTTCGAGTACCGAACAGGTTGTTGCCACGCAGCATGCACAACACGGGGAACTATATCGTCAGTCTCGGTAAGGTCGTTCGCTGGCTGGGCGAACAGGCTGAAAATCTGGGCGTTGATATTTACCCAGGATTTGCGGCCAGCCGATTACTGTTCTCTGACGACGGCAGCGTAAAAGGCGTCATTACCGGTGAAATGGGGATCTCGTCTTCCGGGGAAAAGAAGAATACTTATGAGCCGGGCATGGAACTACATGCCCGCTATACAGTATTTGCAGAAGGGTGTCGGGGACACCTCGGCAAACAACTCATTGACACCTATGGTCTGGATACCACCTCTACGCCGCAGCACTACGGTATCGGCCTGAAGGAACTCTGGAAAATACCGCCCGAGAAACATCGGCCCGGACTCGTTCAGCATGGTGCTGGCTGGCCACTTGCGGAACACGGCGCGTCCGGCGGCTCGTTCTTGTATCACCTGGAGGATTGTCAGGTCGCTCTGGGATTAATCGTCGACCTCAACTACAACAACCCCTTCCTCAGTCCATTTGACGAACTGCAACGATTCAAACAGCACCCCACCGTACGTCAGTATCTGGACGGCGGGGAGCGACTTGCGTACGGCGCGCGGGCTATCACAAAAGGAGGTTTTAATTCGCTCCCTAAAATGTCCTTACCGGGCGGCATTCTGGTGGGTTGCGATGCGGGAACACTTAACTTTGCCAAGATAAAAGGCACCCACACCGCCATGAAATCCGGCATGATCGCCGCCGAGACCTTGTTCAAGACCATCGCCGAGGGTGATCCTGGTGGCAAGGATCACGCCCACTACCAGAACGAATTCCGTCTTTCCTGGCTTCATACGGAACTCAAACGAGCACGCAATTTTGGACCCGCCATGCATCGAATGGGGACTTATCTTGGCGGTGCATTCAACTTTCTCGACCAGAACGTGTTCAGGGGAAAACTACCCTTTACGCTTAAAGACCACTCGATCGACAGCCGTTCGCTCCGGGTGGCCTCTGATGCCAAACCGATTACCTACCCATCTGCCGATGGGATTCTCAGTTTTGACAAAAATTCATCCGTCTTTCTCACGAATACCAACCACGAGGAAGATCAACCTGTCCATCTGTGTCTTGAGGATCCGTCGATTCCTCTCGAGGTTAACCTACCCCGCTGGGCAGAACCCGCCCAACGCTACTGCCCTGCCGGTGTCTATGAAATCCTCAAGGATGAAGCAGGTTCACACTTTCAGATTAATGCCCAGAACTGTATCCACTGCAAGACCTGTGACATTAAAGATCCAAGCGAGAACATTACCTGGATAACACCCGAAGGCGGTGGTGGCCCGAACTACGGAGCGATGTAGCCTGGTACTCTAGCGCCCACTGCTCGCCCGCAGCCCTGGAGAAAACGATGCTTGAAGCCGACGTATTGAAATACCCGACAAAGGTTATCACCAACGAACAGCGAGCCGCGTTCTTTGCTAATGGCAGTCTCGTGCTCGAAAGTTTCGTCAGCAACCACTGGTTGAAACGGCTGCGACACGTGGTTTCCGAGAGCATCGAATCGGCTCGCCATATGACAGAGAATAACGCGGTCTACCTGCTCGAATCCGGCCACTGCGTGGACGCACCTGCACTTCGACGACTCAATAACCCAGTCTGCCATCACCCGGACTTCTGGCGTTTTGCCTCTGAATCGCCGATGGTCGAATTAGCAGCAGACCTATGCGGTCCAAACGTTAAGTTTTATCACTCCAAACTTAACTTCAAATGGCCACACGTAGGACACCAATTTGACTGGCATCAAGATATCCCGGCGTGGCCTCACACGGATTACAGCCCGATTAGTATCGGCCTTTACCTAGAAGATTGCGGCGTGGAACAGGGCCCATTAATGGCCATCAATGGGTCTCATCGCGGCGACCTGCACAGCATGTACGACAACGATCGCAACTGGGTATTGCGCATTCCTGAAGAAGATCTCGAACCGGGCTGGCAGGATCGTCTCGTGAATCTAACCGGTCCGGCCGGTTCAGTGGTGGTTCTAAACTGTCGTGTGATACATGGATCACACCAAAATAGTTCCCCACGAATGCGACCGCTACTACTTAATGTGTATTCCTCTGCCGACTCAATGCCCTATGCCTTTAACCCGCTCGCCAACCAATACGAGGGTGTGATCGTACACGGTGAACCGGCGCGCTACGCGAGTCATGACCCCCGGGGGTGTGAACTGCCACCGGACTGGTCGAAAGGGTACGTCGGCCCATGGCAACATCAGGCAAACGCTCAGGCCAACGAAAAATCCTCCTGACATGAGCTCCGTGGCCAGCCACATGCACTACGAAGTCAGCGGATCCTCTTTATCCAAACAAACCGTCTGCTTCATTCACGGTTTGTGTTGTGATCTCACCGATTGGGAACATCAACGCACACATTTCCAGGACCGCTATCGAGTGATCGGCTGTGATCTTAAAGGTCATGGATATTCTGCAGCACCTGTTGAGCGGGTCTCTATTGAAAGCTGGGCGGTTGATATCGCTGAACTACTCGATTCGCTCAATGTGCAAAATGGCGTCTTGGTCGGTCACAGCATGGGCTGTCGCGTGGCGCTGGCGGCCGCCCTGCGCCGACCAGAGCGTGTAGGTGCCGTGGCATTGGTCGATGGCAGTCGCTTTGCGGGCGTTAATGGGCCATCAACCTACGACGATGCACTCGCCAGCATCGAAGCCGCTGGCGGGTGGCCTGTGCTGGTGCGTCACCTCTTCAGTCAGATGTTTACCAAAAAGGCACCGGCCAGTTTGCGACAACGCGTGATGGACCGCGCACTGGCCATACCTGAGGCCGTCGGCCGAGCGGGGTTTGCCAGCATGGTGGCTTGGGATGTTCAGCAACTGGATAGCACCCTTCGCTCATTTGTACGGCCCCTGACGGTCATCCAGAGCACCTATGTCAACGAAGAGCGCAATCGAATCTCCGTCGGTAAAGGCGAGTCCACACCCTGGCTGGATCATGTCCGACTGCGGTATTCCAGCGCCGTCATTGAGATCGTGCCCGAGAGTGGTCATTTCCCGCAGATTGAATCAGCCAGCATTGTCAATGCACATCTTCAGCGCTTGCTTGATCAAGTTTGCTAAACGCAACGCTTCTTAGATGGCATATCGATGCCTTCTCAATTGACCCACGCCCTCGCGTTCTCAAACAGTTTAAGCCAGGGACTGTCTTCAGCCCATTCAGGGGGGTGCCACGAACAGGTGAGCGTACGAAATATCCTTTCCGGGTGAGGCATCAAAATGGTCACCCGTCCTTCCTCGTTCGTGAGCCCGGTAATTCCACCGGCAGACCCATTCGGATTGGCCGGATAACGCACCGTGGGTAGACCACGATTGTCCACATACCGCATTGTCAGTTGCTCTGCCAAGGCAAGCGTATCCAGTGCATCGGCATGATCAAACTTAACTTGGCCTTCGCCGTGAGAAACCACAACCGGAAGACGGGTGCCTGACATATCACGAAACAGAATCGAGCGGCTCTCCATAATTTCAGCCATCACCAATCGCGCCTCAAACTGTTCGGAGCGATTGCGAACGAAAACAGGCCAATGCGCAGCGCCTGGAATTAAGGTCTTCAATCCACTTAACATCTGACAACCATTGCACACTCCCAACGCAAACGTGTCTGGCCTTAAAAAAAATTCAGCAAACTGTGCCTTAAGGGCTGGTTGAAGCAATATCGTCTTAGCCCAACCACGGCCCGCCCCCAACACGTCGCCGAAAGAAAACCCGCCACAAGCTGCCATACCGACGAACTGTTCCAGCCGATGGCGCTTCGACACCAGGTCGCCCATCGTGACGTCCACCGCCTCGAATCCCACACGGTCAAAGGCAGCCGCCATCTCCAAATGACCGTTAACACCCTGCTCTCGCAGAATGGCAATGCGCGGGCGCACACTCTGTCCAATGGCCGCAGCGAACAAGCTTGGATTCCCGCTCGGATGCCTTGTCGCATGTAACCCCGGATCATCGTCATCAAGCAAACTATCGTAGGCTTCCTTCGCGCAGATTGGGTCATCACGCAGCACCTGCAAACGGTAACTGCTTTCTGACCAGGCTCGATGAAGATCAGCCCGACGCTTTCGGAGTATTGTTTCCTTGGCCACAGTCACCACTACGTCGTGGTGCTCCCAGGTGACCTTGGCAACGGGACGTGCCAGATGGGCGATGCCGTGGTGTGCCAGCACGCCATCAAGCACTGGAATGTCATCGTCTCTGACCTGGAAAACCGCCCCCGCCTCCTCCGCGAACAAAGTCGGCAGCACCGCGTCCGATAGCTCCAGTTCGATCTCGAGACCGCAGCGACCCGCAAAAGCCATCTCACACAACGTGACGAAAAGACCACCATCTGACCGATCATGATAGGCCAACAAAGTACCGTTCTCGATCAACTCACGCGTCGCGGCGAAGAACGCGCGAAGCGCAACCGGATCATCCAGATCAGGTGCTTCATCACCGACCTGGCTATACACCTGGGCCAAGGCTGAACCACCGAGTCGTTGCCGCCCTGCTCCCAGATCGAGCAAAATCAATGTGCTGGCGCTTTCGGTCATCGGCACCGGTGTCAGTGTCCTCCGCACATCCCTGACCGGAGAGAATGCACTGATCACCAACGAAACGGGCGCCACAACTTCCAGAAACCCCTCCTGATCCTCTCCGCGTGTCACCATCGACAACGAATCCTTCCCAACGGGGACAGAGATTCCAAGTACTGGTAAGAACTCTTGAGTCAACGCATAAACCGTATCGTACAAGGCCGCGTCCTCGCCGGGCTCTCCAACTGCTGCCATCCAGTTAGCTGACAAGCGAACGTCACCTAGCGTCGCAACATCTGCCGCCGCGAGATTAGTGAGCGCTTCTGCCACGGCCATGCGACCACTGGCGGCCGGATTAATCAGCGCTAACGGGGCTCGCTCGCCCATCGCCATCGCTTCGCCGCCAACGCCCACAAAACCTGTAACGCTGACTGCCACATCGGCAACTGGAACCTGCCAGGGGCCGACCATTTGGTCTCGAACAATCTGCCCGCTGACACTACGGTCACCAATAGTAATCAAAAATGTCTTGTCAGCGACCGTCGGCAAGTGCAGCACACGGTCGATCGCCTCTTCAAGCGATACCCCCGACAAATCAAGCGGCGGATAGGCCGGCAAACCACGGACCACATCACGCAGCATCGGCGGAGACTGACCAAACAGACTGTGCATGTCGACATCGACTACTGCGTCAGTGGGCACCGGTTCGCCGCCAACCCCAGTATCACCATCATACAATCGCAATTGACGCACATCGGTCGCTTCACCAACCACTGAGTAGGGACAGTTCTCCCTGCGACATATGGATTCAAACTCAGTTAACCGCTCTTTCAGCACCGCAATGACGTAACGCTCCTGAGCTTCGTTGCACCATATTTCCATTGGTGACATGGCCAGGTCGTCATTGGGAATCTGCCGTAAATAAAATGTCCCCCCACGCTCCGAATCCTCGACCAGTTCTGGTACAGCATTCGACAGGCCACCTGCACCAACGTCGTGTATTGACACAATCGGGTTTGCAGCGCCAAGCCCTGTGCAGCGATCGATCACCTCCTGGCAACGCCGCTGCATTTCAGGGTTACCTCGTTGTACAGACGCGAAATCTAGCTGTTCGCTGCTCTTGCCAGAAGCGACACTGGACGCGGCGCCACCACCCAGTCCTATCAACATGGCCGGTCCACCTAGCACGATGATCTGTGCCCCACTTGGAACCGTTTCCTTGTAAACGTGCCCTTCACGAATATTGCCAATACCCCCGGCCAGCATGATCGGCTTGTGGTAACCGCGACGGCGGGCCTGTGAACCGTCTGCATCCGCCACCTCAAACGTTCGAAAATAGCCTCCAATGTTAGGTCGGCCGAACTCATTGTTAAACGCAGCCCCACCCAGCGGGCCATCGAGCATGATCTGCAGTGGGCTTGCGATTCGTTGGGGTCGCCGCGGGGCCATCTCCCACGGCATCGCGCCCCCAGGCAAATGCAAATTTGAGACCGAAAAGCCAGTCAGTCCTGCCCTGGGTTTCGCCCCCCGACCGGTGGCGCCTTCATCACGAATCTCACCGCCCGAACCGGTAGCCGCCCCAGGGAACGGAGAAATCGCGGTGGGGTGATTGTGCGTTTCAACTTTGGCAACAATATGTAACGGCTCAATGGCATATTGATAAATATCTTTCTCGCCAGTCGCACCAAACCATGTCGCCGAAGGCGCCGGAATGACCGCTGCATTGTCGTTGTAAGCGACCAGCGTGGTACTACCAAATTTCTCATGCGTCGAGCGAATCATGCTGAAAAGCGTGTGTGGTTGACTCACTCTATCGATCTTCCAATTAGCGTTAAAAATCTTGTGTCTACAATGCTCAGAATTAACCTGCGCAAACATCATCAGTTCAGCATCCGTTGGATTACGTCCCATGCGCCGAAATTGAGTTAACAAAAAATCAACCTCATCAAACGACAGCGCTAAACCCCATTTCTCGTTCGCTTCCATCAAAGTTTCGCGGCCGCTACCCAGTACATCCACAAAACGAAGATTGCCCGGCTCGGCGACCGCGAAAACTCGGGCAAGTTCCGGCGATTTATTGATCAGGGACTCAACCATGGGGTCATACAGTAATTGACCACAGATCGATTTAGCGGTGACCTGAATGGTTGCGCCGGCTATGGTGCTGAGGGTCCACTCGATGCCGCGTTCGAT
>DUBL01000210.1 GCA_012960345.1 Gammaproteobacteria bacterium
GCCTGCCCCCCATCACAGTCAGCATATTGGCAAAATTGGGGCCTTCAAGGTGACTGATAGTCACCACCGGGCGCAGGTGAATTTTCTCCCACTGGATAAACGCCAACCGCCAAAGATTTACGACTGCGGTAAAAAAGGCTCCGCTGTGATGCCGCCGATAGGCTGCCCTTATTGATTTTCCAGAGATCGTAACTCCCGTATCATTTTCGAATAATACGCAATTGGCGCTACTGATCTGTGCAACCATCAAACGGGCGACAGCCTCTGCGCCACCCCCGGAAAGAGCGTTGGAGAGGATAAGGACCGGCTGGCCCGCCCTATATCCGTTTGCCGTTATGATCGGTCTCCCGCCTCGTTGGGCAAATACTCGTCAAGCAACCCTGTCAGCTCCCCTCAACCTGGGCCCGCTCGTACTCTTCCATCCGACCGATATCCAGCCAGTACTCATGAATCGGAAACATGCTCACCTTGCGACCATCGTTCACAACCTGTCGTAACAAATCTGGCATATCGATCGCTTCGTCAGGTCGGCACTGACCGAGCAGTTCTGGCTCTAAAATGTAAATGCCAGCGTTAACAAAAAACTTTTGCACTGGCTTTTCAATAATATCGGTCACCTGGTCGCCATCACCGTGTACCACACCGTAGGGAATCTGGAAATCGTATTCTCGAACGCACATGGTCGCAAGACCACCATGTTCGCTGTGATAATCTACAAGTTGACCAAAATCCAGTCGGGTCAACAGATCACCGTTCATCATCAGCAGCGGCGCATCAATCATGGTTTGATCCAACAGGCTGAGAGCGCCTGCCGTGCCGAGTGGCTGGCGCTCCTCCAGATATTCAATGCGCACCCCCCATTTGGAGCCATCACCAAAATGGGCCCGCACCTGCTCAGAGCGATAATGCACTGCCAGGAAAAACTGTGAGAACCCGCCTTCAGCCAGTTGTTCGAGGATGGTCTGCAGAATGGGTTTCTCTCCGACTGGGAGCAGAGGTTTTGGAACCTCGCGAGTCAGCGGATACAGCCGTTTGCCAAATCCCCCCGCCATCAGCAACACCGGGTTAGGCCGCTGCTCTTTGAACAGTAGATCACGCACCGTCTCAAGACCAACCACGACACCCTTAGCATCCAACACGGGCAGGTGCAGCAGATCCTTTTCACGCATGATCTGCAATGCCTTACGCCTGGAATCCCCCTGATTGACAGCAATTGGGTTTTTCTGCATTACAGACGTGGCTAGAGAACTCATCGCACTCCCAGCCATCAGCGCCCGGCGAATGTCGCCGTCTGTAATGGTTCCCAACAAACGATTTTCTTTGTCAACCACCAGGACAATGCGCATCGAAGAAGATGTCAACACCTCGGCGGCTGTGGTGACGTCCGCCCCACAGTCGAGAAGCACTTTTCGCCAATGACGACTCACACTAGTAGAACTCCCCGCCGTCTGACAAAGACCGAGCCGAAATCAACCTTTCTGAACCAGCACATTGCCCATTACCAGGTAACGCAAACCGCTGTTGAAAAAGGTATTAAGTGCATCGTCGGGACTACACACAATAGGCTCACCATTGATATTGAACGATGTATTGAGTGCAATAGGGTAGCCGGTTTTCTCTTCAAGCCGCTGCAATATCTCGAAAAACCGGGGATTCTCGCCTTCTTCCACAGTCTGCAACCTGCCAGAGCCATCCACATGAGTCACTCCAGGCAGATGATCACGAAATTCACTGCGTACCGGCACGACTTTTTCCATATAACGGCACTGATAACCTTCGGTTACCTCAAAATATAGATGCGCGCGATCAGCAGGCACTGCCGGTGCAAACGGCCGATACCCTTCGCGGTACTTAATGATGCTGTTGATCTGGTCCTTGACCTTTGGGTCTTGGGGATTAGCCAGGATCGACCGGTTGCCAAGAGCTCGTTCGCCGAACTCCATACGCCCGTCGAAATGGGCGACGACCTCACCACTTGCGATCAGTTCAGCTGTGCTATCAGCCGGATTGTCGAGCTCGCACCAAGAGATTCCCCGCCTTTTCAGGGCGTCAACAATTTGTGTGCTGGAGTATTCCGGGCCAATAAAACTGGAATCCTGGGAATCACTTCTTTGCTGCCCATGAATGCAGTGGGCCGCATATAGTGCCGCACCAACACTATTGCCACCGTCAGAGGGAGCATAGGATATATATACCTCCTCAAATGGTGTTTGCTCTAAAACCTTGCCATTGTAGACCGAGTTCATAAAAAACCCACCGCCCAGTACTACTCGTGACTGACCGGTATGCTCATGCAGGGCTTTCAAAAAATGGCTGGCGATCTCCTCGCTCACCCGCTGCATTGCCTTGGCAACCCCGATTGACCAATCATCGACTTCATCGCTTGATTGACCAATGCGGCCACCCAGTAACTGCACCAAGGAAGCGGTATAAAGATCTGGCTGGTCGACTAATGCGCCCTTATAAAATCTCTGATCAAGCTGCAAGGTGCCATCATCAGCCAGATGTACGGTAGAGCGGATTTTTTGATACAGATCGTCGCAGTCAATATCGAACGCCGATAGCGCCATCACCTTCCACTCATCGCTGTCCGGTCGGTAGCCCAACAGTTCAGTA
>DUBL01000211.1:0-2262 GCA_012960345.1 Gammaproteobacteria bacterium
CGGTGCAAACCTCGACGGCGCCGTGCTAGCTAAGTCGGACTTCGAGGGCGCGAGTTTCGAAGGCGCCAGCCTGATCGGGACCGATCTGCGCGACGTCAAGCTGCGCGTGTTCATCCAGCCGGAGCGCAAGGCCCAGGCCGAGCGCCACGCGGACGCCACCGCCGCCGCGCTGTTCTTCTACGGCATGTGGTTCGGGGAGTACCCCTACCAGGAGATCACCGTGGTCGACCCCGCCTGGGGCGATAATAATGACGCGGTGTTTTTACGTCCCTTAGCATTGCTGGTTGTGCTACGCCCGTCCTAAGAATTGATTCTCGCGCGTGTCGACTTTGATGGTTTCACCTTGTTTCAGATATTCAGGCACTTGGATTTGCACTCCCGTCGATAACGTTGCGGGCTTGGTACGGCTGGTTGCCGAATTTCCTTTGACAGCCGGATCCGTCTGGGTGATCTGCAGCTCAACTGTTGTTGGAATTTGGACGCCAACACATTCGTCGTTATAGATTAATGCCAAAACGCCTGCGAGCTGCTCGGTAATGTATTGCATTTCATGGGCAACGTCTTCGAGCGCGATGGAATACTGGTTGTAGGTACCAGAATCCAAAAAGTGGGCGTCAGTCGCATCGGTGTACATCAAAGTAACTGCTTGTCTTTGGAAATCCGCTTCGTCTAGTGACTCGGTACCTTTGAGTGTGATATCGACCTTTTGTTTGGTTACTAAGTTACGTCCGCGGAATTTGTATAAGGTCGCGGCGCCGCGGGCAGACGGCGATTGGACATGGATGCCCTGGATAATAACAGGAGCTCCGTTGAAGTTGACGACTGCGCCGTTTTTAATTTCCTTGGCTTGCATCGTTTTCTTTTCCTTCGTGTTTTTTGGTTAGGGCTAAAATAATGTCCGTGATGAAATAAAATTAACTAGGGCTGATATCCCGCGATTGCGGGGGATGCTACCACTGATTTATACAAATGAGGCTGAACTGGGGTCGACGGCGACGCCGCTAACTAAGTCAGCCAAAGCAGCCGTTACGGCGAGCAACGATCCAGGGTCCATAAGTTCATCATCGTCACTCGGCCCGTTGGAGTTCTCTGTGATTTTCTCGAAATGTAGAATATCAAATCGGGCATTGGCTGCTGACAGTTGGGTCAACGAATCTTCATTGCCAAGTAGCATTGCATCTTCGGCAAGCTCCATGACGAGTGCCTCAATTTCCTCGACCACTTCGTCACCCGCGACATAGAGGATTTCAAGTCCCACTAGGTCAACGCTGGAAGTAATCGTTATAGACTCAATAAGTCGAGATTCAGATTCAGATGAATTTCGCACGTTGAATTTACCGATCTGCTGAATCGCTGACAAAGCAAGCTCGATCGTTGGTCGTTGTTCGTCGTCAAACAACACAAGGAAAGTGTCTCGCCAGCGATAGTTTGGATCGTCGAAAAGTGACATTCCCCAATTTCCTTCACGCGGATTTACGATGTGTGGATTCTATGATTTACCTAGTTCGATTGAACGGTTCGTGGCGGCTTGTACCGCTTTAATTATGGTAGCGGATATCTCCTCATCGTGCATTACTTTTAGCCCGGCGAGAGTGGTCCCACCGGGACTGGTGACTTGATCGATAAGTTGCTGCGGTGGCAAACCCGTTTGAAGTATCATCTCGGCAGCCCCTATTGCAGTCTGGGCAGCCAATTGCAGCGCAACATCCTCAGGTAATCCCATGGCGACGCCACCACCGCAGAGTGCTTGGACGACTGTATATATGTAAGCCGGTCCGGAACCGCTGAGACCAGTTACGGCATCTAAACACTGTTCGGGTAATTGGTAGGTAATTCCAACGCTATCGAGTAAGTTCTGCACCGCGGCACAATCTGTGGCAGTTGCACCCTGGGCGGGGCTAAAGGCGGTAGCCGCTTTGCCAACGAGGCATGGCGTATTTGGCATTACGCGGATAACGCGGTCGCTGCCAGTTCGACCACAGATAACGTCGAGCGTCACTCCAGCGGCGATTGACACTAACAATACATCGGTGGTGACGACTGCAGCAATGGAGTCTAGTACAGCGGGGAGAATCTGGGGTTTGACGGCTAAAAATACAATGTCAGCTGTGGTGACAACCTGGGCCGCGTCTGCCAAGAGCGTTGCTGCTGAGATGGATTCCGAGAAATTGGCACAAGCTTCTGGGGATGGATCGAAGAATGAAATCGTCGGGCCAACGTCCGTCTCTTGAGACGCTACGAAGCCTCGTGACAGTGCGGTCG
>DUBL01000211.1:2279-2604 GCA_012960345.1 Gammaproteobacteria bacterium
CCATTTGACCAGCACCGATAAATCCAATTTTCAGAGACACTGTTTATACCTTCTCGAATTTGTAACAGTCGCAAGCGAGCCGAATACTCTATGATCCATTGATCAGGAGATTCGCTCGGCGATTGCAGCGATCATTTGGTCTTCATCGGGGAATTCTTTGGTTTCCAGTTTGGAATAAATCAATTCATCGCCGACGGTTAGTTCAAAGCAACCACCCTGGTCCGGTTGTAACTCAAGACTGCTAACTTGTTGTTTGAATTGCATCAGAATTTTGGCTGTCAAACTGACAGCTTTTGGTTCGTAGTTTCAGGATGAGCAGTAGCGT
>DUBL01000212.1:0-370 GCA_012960345.1 Gammaproteobacteria bacterium
GATGCACCACCTCCACGGCGTTGGCACCAATTTCATCTGTGGCGCCTATTGTGTGTCCAGCCTTAACGCCACCGCCAGCCAACCAGATATTCATGGCCTTGGGGTTGTGGTCACGACCGTATTTGATGCCGCCACGAATTCCATTGTCGGGTGTCCGGCCGAACTCACCCATCCACACGATCAGCGTCTCATCCAGCAAATCACGTTGCTTGAGGTCCTTGATCAACGCTGCGATGGGTTGGTCCACGTTGTGAATCCGAGAGGCGTGTGCCTTGGCAATGTAATCGTGACTATCCCAGGTGCTGGCATAGAGCTGCACGAACCGAACGCCCTTCTCCACCAACTTGCGGGCGAGCAGGCAGCGGCGGGC
>DUBL01000212.1:515-783 GCA_012960345.1 Gammaproteobacteria bacterium
TCTTCGTGTTGCGGATGCCGCTTGGCGTGCCGGTCATTAAGCTTGGCCAGGAAGTCGAGATTACGGCGTTGTTGAGTGCGTGTTACCCCGGCTGGTGGATGGATATCCAGCAGTGGTGACCCTTTCGGCCGCAATGCCGTGGCCTGATAACTTGTCGGCAAAAATCCGTTTGCCCAATTTGACGGACCCCCCTGTGGATGTGACAACTCGGGCAACACAACAAAACCGGGCAGGTCAGCATTCTCAGTTCCCAAACCGTAATTTACCC
>DUBL01000212.1:895-1856 GCA_012960345.1 Gammaproteobacteria bacterium
TCGGCCAGGTTTTTCCAGAGCTTGTTCATGTCCGCCCCGCTCTGCCCGGCTTTGCGGAACTCAAACGGACTCTTCACATAGTACCGCTTGCCCGAACTCATTGCACTTTGCTCTTCACCCGAGCGGTTAAACTCCTTGAGGTGCAACTCCTCAAGCTTGGCCTTCGGGTCAAAGGTATCAATGTGGGAAGGCCCGCCTTCCATGTAAAGGAAGATGCAATGCTTGGCCTTGGCCAACGGAAAATGGGGCTGCTTCCCGCTCGCCGCTCGAGCGGACTGAGCCAACATCGAAGTGAAAGCAACACTGCCAAGACTGGCATTGAGCCCGTATAGAAAATCACGGCGATTCATGGCTTTTTTACTTGGTGGCGTTGTATTTGATTTTGCCCGTCGGTGCGAGGTTGAGGTGGAGCTTCTCCCCCCGGACGAGCGTCGAGCCGCATTTCTTCCTGAAACATAATCGCCATGCCACGCAGCTTGCGGATAATTTCTCGATTGCGCGCGAGCTTCGATTCCCCGGGGTCTTTACCCAGGTCATAGAGCTGAAGACTCGGATTCAAATAAAGTTTCCAATTGCGCCAGCGTACCGCGGCCAGTGCGCCCTGGCTGCCGTGATAGAAAAACGCGTCGTTGTATTCGTTGCGATGAATCAAGGACTTCCACTCACCGGGTGGATTCCACCGACGCCGAAGCGGGATCGATGCGTTAAGCGATTTCTTCATTCCCGGATGCGGCACGACCTTGGTTTCCCCTTTCAGGAGCGGGCTGATGTCGCGCCCGTCAATGACCCGACCCTCGGGAACCTCGATGCCCGCGAAGGTGGCGAGCGTCGGATACCAGTCCATCGCGCGCACAACCGCCGCCGATTCCTTGCCTGCCTGTAACCCCAGTCCCGGCCCCCACGCGATTGCGGGCACGCGAATGCCGCCTTCGTAGGTCGAGAGCTTGCGTCCGCGAATCTT
>DUBL01000212.1:1879-2598 GCA_012960345.1 Gammaproteobacteria bacterium
GGCCCGCGCCCGTTGTCCGAGGCGTAGATAACAATCGTATTGTCATCAATATCCAGAGCCTTGAGCGTATCAAAGATGCGGCCAACATTGTGATCGAGTTCCTGAATGGCATCACCGTATTCGCCCCATTCTGAGCTGCCCTTGAATTTCTCACTTACACCCAGCGGGTTGTGGAGCATGGTGTGGGGCAGGTAGAGAAAGAACGGGCCTTTTTTGTTCTTCTCGATAAACCCAATGGCCTCATCAGTATAAAGCTTCGTCAGTTCAGCCGGATCGGGCGGGCGTTTAACAACCTTGTCATTTCGCATCAGGGGCACGCCACCCTTGTCCTTGAAATAGACGATCTCAACCGGGTCAAGATTGTGCAGCAGCCCGAAATAATGATCGAAGCCCTGATTGCGCGGCAGGAATGGCTTCTGAAATCCAAGATGCCATTTGCCGATGCAGGCGGTGGCGTAGCCGCCCGCCTTCAGCAACTCGGCAATCGTCAATTCGTCGGTATGAATGCCCGATCGCGAATCGGCGCGATGCACCCAAATGTGGTTGCCGACCCGGCGCGGGTAACACCCGGTCAACAGGCCCGCGCGTGACGGGCTGCAAATCGGAGCCGCTGCGTAGTAGTCGGTAAACCGTGTTCCCGCCTTCGCCATCGCATCGATCCGCGGTGTCTTGACCTCCGCCGCGCCATAACAACCCAGATCGTAGTACCCCTGGTCATC
>DUBL01000213.1 GCA_012960345.1 Gammaproteobacteria bacterium
TTATGCTATGTCAGGTTGGAAAGGAGATACAACAAAAAAAGAAGGGTGCCCGGCCAAGCCCGGACACCCAACTAGTTGGGACTGGTACTGACAAGTTAAGTGCTGGAAGTGGGATAATCCGGTGATGTAGACATACAAACGCCACAGATTCCTATCCTCAAATCTGGTGAATCTTGAGGAGCTGAGGGGCTGCAGCCTTAAAACTTTAGAGTAGCTGCTTCTTAATGAATCTAAAGGCTGAACTAGGGCACTACTGCATATCTCAGGCACTTGAGCCGTGACGGATGATCTGAATAGCGATGACACGCAGGGTACCGCAGTTTGTGGTGGAACCAGCGGCTCACGAGGATTGGTGGCTGAACCGTCAGTTGGCCGACTTGAACAGGACTGCGCGGACTGGGCTTGGTGGTAAGATCGAACCGTGGTAAAGATGGTCGTGGGTCAATGGGGACAACAACAATGAAGAAATTCTTGCTTGGTCTTACCTTCGTCATTCTGGTGGGCGTTGGGTTAGTTGGTTGGCGGCTTGCGCCAATTTATACGATGGGTCAGCAGATTACGCCTGCGACCGCGCCGGTAGATTATGCACAGCAAGATGATACTAAGGTCAGCATTCCAGAGACTCAAAAACTCATCACGCAACCTCACAACCCGTTAAAGAATGCGTATTGGGGTGAATTGCATGTGCACACCACCGAAAGCATGGATGCCATTGTATTCGGCACTGAAGCAACGATAGAAGATGCTTATCGCTTCGCACAGGGGAAGCCCCTCCGCAGTCCTGGCGGTGAACTCATGCAGCTGTCACGCCCCCTGGATTTTGTGGCCATCACGGATCATGCCGAAGGGTTTGGTCGACGTACCCGGTGCGGCGATGACGGGCTAGCGCTGTACGATCGATTCAACTGCTGGTACATGGAAACACCCGGTTTTACTGCGGCCTTTTTCCTTCAGGGTCGACAAACGCGAATGGCGGTTGAGCCGGATATGAATCACCCGGCAGGTGTTTATAGAAATCGAAGTCGACCCAAACGAAAGGATTTACCGATCTGTAACGGCGGTGAAGGCGGCCCTGAGCGGTGCCGTGCGGATAGCATTTCTGATTGGGCACGCTATATCGATCTCGCGAATCAATATAATGAACCGGGCGAGTTCACCACTTTCGTAGCCTATGAATATTCACCGACACTGGAGGGAGCCGGTAAACATCACCGCAATGTAATTTTTAATGGTGATGAACTACCTGAGATCGCGATTTCTGCGAGGGATGTTAACAATGCGATTGAGCTGTGGCGCGGTCTGGAGGAAACCTGTGTGGGTGACTGTGATTTCCTCACAATCCCGCACAATATGAATAAGGGCTGGGGATTGTTCTATAGCCGCAACACCTACGACGGTGGCACCTATGACGAAGAAGGTTGGCGTCTACGCCAGCGGCGGGAGCCGCTGGGGGAAATGTACCAGGTGAAAGGTGCGTCTGAATGCGCCTTGGGTGTCGGCGCAACGGATGAAGAATGTGCCTTTGAGCAAGTACTTGAACCCTGCGAGGCGGGTCAGGAAACTGGCTGCGCCTTTGAATCCTCGTTTGCACGTCAAGGACTTAGAATTGGTATGCAGCTTGAGCGGGAAATCGGTTTCAACCCGCTGGCGTTCGGTTTTGTTGCGGCAACGGATATGCATAACTCTAACCCAGGGGATGCCGAAGAGTGGGATTTCCCCGGTAAAGTCGGCGCCGTAAGCTCCCCGGCACTGCGCCGGTTGCGCAAACGCCCAGACATGCCGAGTTCAAGTCAAATTTTGACGGACCACGGGTCCGGCGGTCTGGCCGCTGTTTGGGCGGAAGAAAATACCCGGGATGCGATATTTAGTGGCATGCAACGTCGCGAAGCCTACGGTACCTCTGGCCCACGTATTTTGTTGCGATTTTTCGCGGGCTGGGATTTCGATGAAGCCATCGTCAACGATCAGGAACCGATTGCCGCGGCAACTGATGGCGGCGTTCCCATGGGCGGTGTTTTGCATGTAGACGACCAGTCAGCGAGTCCCACATTTTTTGTGTGGACCGCAGCGGACCCGATGAGTGCACCCTTGCAGAAAGTTCAGGTTGTTAAAGGCTGGATAGATGACGGTGGGAAAACCCATGAGTCTGTTCATGATGTGATGTGTGCCGATGGCCTGGATGTTGATCCGAATACTGGCCGCTGCCTCGAAAATGAAGCCGGGGTCGATATTGCGACATGCGAGCTTAAGGGGGAGGGCGGTGCCGGCGAGTTGATGACCGCCTGGCAAGACGATGAGTTCGATGCGAATCAGGGAGCCTTCTATTACGTGCGGGTACTGCAAAACCCAACGTGTCGATGGTCTACCTATGATGCGATTCGTCTCGGGCAAGCACCGGACCCAAGTGTGCCAGCCACCCTACGTGAACGCGCATGGTCCTCACCGATCTGGATTAACCCGGCTAGCAATTAAACGTTCTAGAGAATAGGAAGGTACTGATAAGTTAACTATTTTGAGACTCAGAAGTGGGAGTACTCTGCCTCTTTCTGCATAAAATTGCGCTCAAAAT
>DUBL01000214.1:0-7370 GCA_012960345.1 Gammaproteobacteria bacterium
CAGGGGGCGGAGGTTTTGCGTTGGTTTTTACTCTCTGATCGAATGCTCATTGCAGTTCGAACTCAACATTGACGACATTTTGGCACTTACCATCGATATCAAATGAGTGCTCGACAAATCTCACCTGCTGGTCGTGGCTAATGGTGATTACGGTTGAACTCCGCGTGCCATAGTCGGGCGATTTGACAAAGATGGATGAACGGATTCTTTGCACCTGTGCGGTTACAGGGTCGTCGTCCGTTTTGAGGTCTTGCGCCGGGCTGTCATGGTGCAGCAAGTCGAAGGCTTTTGTCGAAAAGTCGGATTCGAGAATGGTTGAAAATGCTTGCTTCCCATTGGTGATCTTTGACCAGGGAGTGTCGAGAAAGTGATTGCTAAGCGCGAAGACACCGGTTTCAAGCGTTTTCGATGTTGAATGGCGGTTGGATATCCAGTGAATTCCAGAGGACCAGTCTCCCACCAATAGGTTGAATCCTCCGAAAGAGTCAAACCCGGGTTGTTGATCGGCAATAAATTGTTCAGCGGGCGCGGATCCAAGCAGATAATCCGTCACCAATTGGCCTCTGGAGCGCGGATTCAATATCGATTGGGTTTCGCTGAAATTGGTCAGGGCAGCGAACCGACCACTGCGGGTGATTCCCATCCAGCTGCCACCGGCTTCCAGATCTCTTCCGGCACACAGGGCGGGGTGATCTGGCCAGAAGCCAGCGGCTTCGGTCGCCCGATGATGAAACTCATCACGGTTTGCAGCGATGACAAAGGGATACGTTGTGTTAGCCCGGATCCCAATTAGAATAAAGCACACGGTGAATACCCCCCGGGGGGTTAGGGACAGCCAATGGCTATTCAGGGCAATTGGATTACCGGTTTTGAGGCTTTACGGTATGCGATGCCGATGCGACCGATTAATTGAATTGCCGCGGCGCCGGTGTGGTCGCAGGCAGAATGCAATAATTCCTTTTTTTTGTGTTTAGGAGTTGCGGGCAGTTTGATTTTCACCAATTCATGGTGAGCCAGTGCTTGTTCCAATTCGTCGAGAACTGCGTCGGACAATCCGGCAGAACCGATGGTTACGGCGATTACCCGATGATGTGCAAGTCCACGAAGATAACGTTTTTGGGAGCCGGTGAGTATCAATGGTTATGACAAGCAGGTCACGGCATCACAGCATACCATTGAGTGACGCTCTGTGAGTGGTCGTCGCCAAGGTTCTGGCAGACGGTGGGTTGAGCGACAACGTCGGGACATCTATGTGCGTCAGGCGCACGAAAAGGGCTATCGTTCGCGAGCGGTATTTAAATTGATTGAACTTGATCGCCGCAATGTCCTTTTCAGACCGGGGCAATGCGTGGTGGATCTCGGAGCGGCACCAGGTGGTTGGTCGCAGTATGCAGCGGAACGTGTTGGACGGTCGGGGCTGGTGGTGGCGGTAGATGTCACACCGATGGATCCGATCCCCGGGGTTGAGATAGTTGAGGTCGATATTACCCGGACGGAGTCCGGCGAGTTGATTCGTCGTCATTTACAGGATCGCCAGGTTGATCTTGTTATTTCCGATATGGCCCCCAGAATGAGTGGTGTGGTGAGTCGGGATCAGGCGCTAGCGCTGGAACTCGCTGAAGCGGCCCTCAAAGTCGCCGGTTGTTTGCTGACTCATCACGGTACGTTATTGGTCAAGGTGTTTGAGGGAGAAACGACAACAACATTTCGAGATCAAGTCCAGGAGTGCTTTGAGCGTTATGTATCGAGAAAGCCAGCGGCGTCCCGGAGTGAGAGCCGGGAAAGGTATGTTATTGCCACTAATCCGCTAACCGACTCTTCAAATGGGTCGAAGCTGCAATGAACGTAAGACATGGGGTGGGCATGGGACCTGCAAAACTCAGTTGTGTTGATCGAAGAAAAGGCTCAAAATCAGTGGTTAAATAATTGCCGCTCCTTGGTTTTCTACTGTATTCGATTGGAGCTTTTGGCAGGAAATAACTGAAATCATGAAAACTTTGAAGAGGTAGTGGGTGAATAACCTAACCAAAAATATTGTCCTCTGGTTGGTCATCGCGATGGTGCTGATGGCGGTATTTAACAACTTTTCGGCTAAGGATGACCGCGGCGGGCAGGAAGTGGATTATTCGACATTTCTGGATCAAGTCCGCAACGGCCGAGTTGAGCGGGTGACGATCGATGGGGCCGCTATCTATGGGCAAAGACACAATGGAGATCGTTTTGTCAGTTACTCGCCAGGTGATCCTGAATTGGTCAATGACCTGGTTAATGCGGGTGTCTCGATCAAGGCTCAGAAGGAAGAGGGCACATCCCTCCTGATGACCATTTTCATCAGTTGGTTCCCGCTACTGTTATTGATTGGTGTTTGGATTTTCTTCATGCGCCAGATGCAAGGAGGCGGTGGTCGTGGTGCCATGAGTTTTGGCAAGAGTCGTGCGCGGCTACTGACTGAGGATAAGAACCGTGTGACCTTTGCGGACGTTGCCGGTGTAGATGAAGCAAAGGAAGAGGTCCAGGAATTAGTCGAGTTTTTGGAAAACCCGAGTAAATTTGAAAAACTCGGTGGCCGGATTCCCCGGGGTGTCCTTATGACGGGTAGTCCAGGCACGGGTAAGACGCTATTGGCTAAAGCGATTGCCGGAGAGGCAAAGGTTCCATTTTTCACGATCTCAGGATCTGATTTTGTCGAGATGTTCGTTGGGGTTGGTGCTTCGCGGGTTCGGGATATGTTTGAACAGGCCAAGAAAAATGCGCCCTGCATTATTTTCATTGATGAGATTGATGCGGTGGGTCGGCAACGCGGTGCGGGACTTGGCGGAGGCCACGATGAGCGTGAACAGACTTTGAATCAACTGCTTGTCGAAATGGATGGATTCGAAGGGAATGACGGAGTGATTGTTGTTGCCGCAACTAACCGACCTGACGTGCTTGATCCGGCATTGTTGCGCCCGGGTCGTTTCGACAGGCAGGTGCATGTGCCGTTACCAGACATTCGCGGGCGCGAAGCTATTCTCAAGGTGCATATGCGCAAGGTGCCTGTGGCCGATGACGTTGACTCAAGCATCATTGCACGGGGTACGCCGGGTTTTTCTGGCGCGGATCTTGCAAATCTGATTAATGAGGCAGCGCTTTTTGCAGCCCGAGGGAACGGCAAGTTGGTGACGATGGAGGAGTTTGAGCTCGCTAAGGATAAAGTGCTCATGGGTCCTGAGCGCCGTTCGATCGTCATGCCTGAAAATGAAAGATTGAATACGGCTTACCATGAATCCGGACATACAGTGGTAGCCAAAATGTTGTCGGAGTCGACCGATCCTGTACATAAAGTCACTATCATTCCTCGGGGGCGAGCCCTTGGAGTAACCATGCAGTTGCCTGAGGAAGATCGTTACAGCCATAACCGGGAATATTTGCTGGCTAGAATTGCTGTACTGATGGGGGGGCGAATTGCAGAAGAAATCTTCATGGGGCAGATGACGACAGGCGCTGCTAATGATTTCGAGCACGCAACGGATCTTGCACAAAAGATGGTTCAGCGTTGGGGTATGAGTGATCGGCTTGGGCCCCGGGTATATGGCGATAACGAGTCCGAAGTATTTTTGGGCCGCGATATGGTGACTCATCGGAATCTCAGTAATGCGACTGCTGAGGAGGTCGATAAGGAAGTCAGTCGTATTATCAAAGAGCAGTACGATCGGGCCCGCAGTCTCATTGAGGAGAATCGCGAAATCATTGAGAGGATGACCAAGAATCTGCTTGAATGGGAGACATTGGAGTCTGATCAGATTGATCAGATCATGGCTGGTGATGAGCCTCGGCCACCGGCGCCTTCGAGTGATAGTGATCCGCCCATCACAGGCAGTGATGCGGAG
This sequence comes from Gammaproteobacteria bacterium, assembly GCA_012960345.1. GTDB lineage: Bacteria > Pseudomonadota > Gammaproteobacteria > Arenicellales > UBA868 > UBA11791. The sequence continues at coordinate 3,870 of DUBL01000214.1, forward strand.
TCAGGTGGTACGGCTTCCCAAAAGCCTGGAATCAATCCGAATATTGATCTTCCAGCCGGTCATTCCGCGTGATTCGGACAACGTTGCGCGCGTGAGTGATTGGCGACGAATGTTGCCACTAAGAGGTTCAGGTGTTTCCATCATGGGAATACTGAACGTGACGCCCGATTCGTTTTCGGGGGATGGCGCGTATCATGATGTAGGGTGCGCTGTCGAGCGGGCCGCTGCTTTGTTGAGCGAAGGTGCCGATATCATTGACATCGGCGGCGAATCCACTCGTCCTGGCGCAAACCCCGTCCCTGTGGAAGAAGAACTCCAACGAGTATTGCCCGTGATTCGTGCCGTCAAAGAGCAATTGTCTGTCCAGGTTTCAATTGATACCAGTAAACCCGAGGTCATGGAGGCAGCTGTCTCGGCCGGCGCGAGCATGGTTAACGATGTCTACGCGCTTCGTCGACCCGGCGCGTTGGAGATGGCGGTGCGCTTGAACGTGCCTGTGTGTTTGATGCATATGCAGGGCACCCCTCCAAACATGCAGACGGCTCCAGCCTATACTGATGTCGTGCGAGAGGTCAGTCATTTCCTCTCCAGCCGTGTTCGTGCCGGTGAGGCGGCTGGTATCGCGCGGCGTCATTTGATGGTCGATCCAGGGTTTGGGTTTGGAAAGACGTTTCAGCATAACGTCCAGCTTCTCCGGGGGTTGAGTGGCCTGGCTGCCGTTGGAACGCCGATCGTCGTTGGCGTGTCACGTAAGGCTTTTGTTCGACGGCTTGCGAGTGTCGAACAGGAGGACGATGACCAAACGGCACAGGTCAGTGCAGGACTTGCTCTATATGCGGTATCTCAGGGCGCCGCGGTTTTACGAGTACATGATGTGGCGTTGACACGCAATTTGGTCCGGACCTGGGAAGCAATGGCATCGCCGCCTTTGGATGACGGTAATGCCCAGTTGTACGGAAGTTTGGTTTGACCGCGCTGTTCGGTACGGATGGTATACGAGGTCGGGTTGGCCATAGTCCCGTCAGTCCCGAGGATGTTCTCAAGATAGGTTGGGCGGCCGGCACTGCTCTGAAAGCATTGGGGAAGGGCAAGCAGGTGGTGTTGGGGAAAGATACTCGTGTTTCGGGATACCTCTTCGAGTCCTTGCTTCAGGCAGGATTTATTGCGGCAGGTGTGGATACGGCCTTGACTGGGCCACTGCCAACGCCCGCGATTGCCCATTTGACTAAGACGATTCGAGCGAGTGCTGGAGTCGTCATCAGTGCATCTCACAACCCCTACTATGACAATGGAATTAAATTCTTCCAGGGCGACGGGCATAAGTTCGATGATGCGCTTGAGCAGGAGATAGAAAAACAATTTGATCAACCGATGCGCACAGCGTCAGAGCTGGGTAAGGCAACGCGCATACCTGATGCCGCCGGTCGCTACATTGAGTTTTGTAAGAGTACATTTCCCCAGACGCAATCGCTGTCGGGATGCAGCCTGGTTGTCGATTGTGCTAACGGCGCGTGCTATGACCTGGCGCCGCGTGTCTTTCGCGAACTGGGGGCAAACGTTCGCGTGATCGCAAACGAACCCGATGGGTACAACATCAATCAAGACTGTGGAACGGAGTCCACTGCGGCATTGGTCGAGGCAGTGATCAAGCACAAGGCCAATGCGGGCATTGCATTTGATGGTGATGGGGACCGTTTGGTGATGGTCGATGAAGCCGGAAACATACTCGATGGTGATGGAATTTTGTTCCTGCTAGCGCGTCATCGCCAACAAACCGGTGCCTTGGCTGGCGGCGTGGTTGGAACGATCATGTCAAATTATGGTTTTGAAAAGTCGCTGGGCCGTTATGGCATTGATTTGTGTAGAACACAGGTAGGTGATCGACATGTGTTGGAGGAGTTACGCTCACGAGGTTGGTGTCTGGGCGGGGAACCCTCAGGGCACATTGTCTGTTTTGATAAGACGACAACAGGCGATGGTGTCGTGGCCGCGCTGCAAGTCCTTAATGCCATGGTATCGACTGACAAAGCCCTCTCGCTGCTTACGGGAGATCTGGATGACTATCCGCAAGCCAGGGCCAACGTGACCCTTTCTCTTGATAGAGTCAGCCTTTCATCTGTTGTCAGTGGAGCCCGGGTGCAACAAATGGTCAGCGAGGTGGAGTCCTCGCTCGGTGCGGATGGCCGGGTTGTAGTGAGGTGTTCGGGAACTGAGCCGGTTGTTCGGGTCATGGTCGAGGGCAGTGATGCGGCGTTAGTCACTCGGTATTGCCGACAAATTGCCGCGGCGGTTGCAGATGAGTGATTAGTCATCCTCAACTTTCTCGTCCTGTGTAGAATACGCCGTTTCACTGAATTATTTCCGGCATAGTACTGCTGCTGTATTGGGGTAGTTCATTCACTTTAATGGCGATGAACGCACATGGCGTTGCCACAACAACACTCTAGAGAAATGCGCTCACGGCTCGTTGCAGGCAACTGGAAAATGAACGGCAGTCGCGACACGGCGACTGATCTACTATCCGCTATAGCGAGTGGGGTATCCCAGCTCACTGATGTGGAAATTGTGGTTTGTCCCCCATTCGTATTAATTAGCCAAGCCATTGCGGTGTTAGCCGACAGTGGTGTCGCCGTCGGAGGGCAAGATCTTGACCCCAACATGCCCGGTGCGTTTACAGGTCAGATCAATGCAGCGTTATTGCTAGATCAGGGTTGTCGTTACGCGATTGTTGGCCACTCGGAGCGCCGTACGCTTTACGGAGAGGGTGATGAGTGGGTGGCTCAAAAAGCGCTGGCAGCTCAGTCAGCAGGTTTGTCGCCGATCGTGTGTGTTGGGGAGACGCTTGAAGAGCGAGAGGCGGGCCGCACTGAGGCCGTGATTCAGCGGCAACTTGAAGCGGTCATCCATCACGGCGGTGTTTCCCTGCTCGCCGAAGCGGTCGTCGCCTATGAGCCGGTATGGGCTATTGGTACAGGGAAAACAGCAACACCCGAGCAAGCCGATGCGGTGCACGAATTTATTCGCCATCGCGTGGCTGCCCGATCGGGCACTATTGCTGATCAATTGCTGATACTGTACGGGGGCAGTGTAAAGGCTGACAATGCGTCAGCATTGTTTAAAAAAGAGCATATTGATGGTGGACTGATTGGGGGAGCAGCCTTGAGTGCAATGGGCTTCCTTGAGATTTGCTCCGCCGCGGCGAGGCAATCATGTTAACCAGTGTTTTGACAGTTATTCACCTTGTGGCGGCAATTTCTATTGTTGTCCTGATCCTATTGCAGCAAGGCCGGGGGGCGGATATGGGGGCTGCCTTTGGTGGCGGCGGTTCTTCCCAATCTCTTTTCGGTAGTCGTGGATCGGCGACGTTTCTGAGTCGAGTGACCGGCGGTCTCGCATTGCTGTTCTTTATCACCGCACTGAGTCTCGCCTATATCTACACACGGGAAAGTGCGACCACGGTCAGTGTGGTTAAAGAAACGACATCGGCCCAGACAACGGATA
>DUBL01000214.1:7513-15281 GCA_012960345.1 Gammaproteobacteria bacterium
GAGCCGTGCCGGTTCGAGTCCGGCCTTCGGCACCATACATTGTTTTGTGAATTGCCTTCAGCGGATGGGGTTGAGTTTGATCATGGATGCGGTAATCCGATTGACCAGATCGAAGACCAAACCTAGAATCAAAGGCTACGGAAAACCTACTCATTCTCTATGCTTGATCAGTATTTTCCTATCCTGATGTTTTTAGTGACTGGCTTGGTGGTCGGCGGGGCTGCGCTGACCGCCGGCAGTCTATTGGCGCCCAATAAGCCAGATGACAAGAAGTTGTCTCCCTATGAGTGTGGATTTGAGGCCTTTGAGAATGCGCGGATGAAGTTTGATGTTCGCTATTATCTCGTGGCAATTCTCTTTATTATTTTTGATCTGGAAATAGCATTTCTATTTCCATGGGCTGTGGTGCTCGAGGATATCGGTGTCTTTGGGTTTCTTTCCATGGTTGTGTTTCTATTGGTGCTTGTGGTTGGATTTATCTATGAGTGGATGAAGGGAGCGCTTGAGTGGGAGTGATATTCTAAATGGCGCTCGAAGGTGTCCTGCAGCAGGGTTGGGCAACAGCGCGGCTGGACGACCTGATCAATTGGGCCAGGACCGGCTCTATGTGGCCAATGACGTTTGGTCTTGCTTGCTGCGCCGTTGAGATGATGCATGCGGGTGCTTCACGATACGATCTTGACCGGTTCGGCATTGTTTTTCGTCCAAGTCCGCGGCAGTCAGACGTAATGATCGTAGCCGGCACACTGACCAACAAGATGGCCCCGGCTTTGCGTAAGGTATACGAGCAAATGCCTGAGCCGCGTTGGGTCATCTCGATGGGATCGTGTGCCAACGGCGGGGGTTATTACCATTACTCCTATTCGGTGGTGCGTGGCTGCGATCGAATTGTTCCGGTTGATGTTTATGTGCCAGGTTGTCCGCCCACAGCCGAGGCCCTGCTTTACGGGATTATCCAGTTGCAGAAAAAGATCAAAAGAACCGAGACGATTGCACGTTCCTGACCAACCAAGTAGACATTTATAAGATCATGGGTTCTACGCAGCACCTGATCAGTCGTTTGTCGACGGTCGGATCGGGGGTGAATATTTCAGTAACCGAAGCGCACGGAGAGGTGTCAGCCGAGGTTGAGTGTTCACAATTGCATCGGTGTCTCCAGCTTCTGCACGATCAGCCGGACCTTTGTTTTGAACAGCTAATCGATCTTTGTGGAGTGGACTATTTGGACTACGGGAAAGATGACGCTCGGGCCAATGCTGGTGGCACGAGCCCCCGATTTGCAGTGGTCTATCATCTTTTGTCTGTCTCGCATAACCACCGATTGCGTGTCGTGGTGCGTCTTGAGGAGGAGTCACTGACGGTGGACTCCGTGATCGATATCTGGCCGGTCGCAGATTGGTTTGAACGCGAGGCCTTTGATCTTTTTGGCATCATATTCATCGGTCACCCAGACCTACGTCGATTGTTAACGGATTACGGTTTTGTCGGGCACCCGTTCCGTAAAGATTTTCCGTTGTCAGGTCATGTGGAGATGCGATATGACGAGGAAAAAGGTCGAGTTGTTTATGAGCCTGTCTCCATAGAGCCACGTGTCACAGTGCCGCGGGTCATTCGCGAAAGAGGGAGCGGTGAGCGAAATTCATAATTACACGATGAACTTCGGGCCGCAACATCCGGCGGCCCATGGTGTGCTCCGTTTAGTGATGGAAATGGACGGGGAAGTGGTAGAGCGTATTGATCCACATATTGGGTTGTTGCACCGGGCGACTGAGAAACTAGCCGAGAGCAAGCCCTACAATCACAATATCGGTTACATGGATCGACTCGATTATGTATCGATGATGTGTAATGAACATGCTTACGTGATGGCAATAGAAAAATTGCTTGGTGTGACTGTGCCGAAACGAGCCCGCTACATTCGCGTTTTGTTCGATGAGATTACACGAATACTCAATCATCTGATGTGGATCGGTGCGCACGCGCTCGATATCGGTGCGATGAGTGTATTTCTTTATGCGTTCCGGGAGCGGGAAGATTTAATGGATTGCTACGAGGCTGCATCTGGCGCTCGAATGCATGCGACCTACTACCGTCCCGGCGGCGTCTACCGTGATCTTCCCGACAGCATGCCGCAATATGAGTCATCTCGTTGGCATGGAGAAGGGGATACCCGTGAACGAAACCAAGATCGTTCCGGATCATTGCTTGATTTCATCTGGGCATTCTCCGAACGCTTTCCAGGCTGTGTAGATGATTACGAGACTTTGCTGACCGACAACCGTATCTGGAAACAACGTACCGTCGGCATCGGGGTCGTGGAACCATCGCGTGCGCTCAAGTTGGGGTTCACCGGCCCAATGTTGCGGGGATCTGGCGTTGAATGGGATCTGAGAAAGAAACAGCCCTATGAAGTTTACGATCAGATGGATTTCGACATTCCGGTGGGGACAGAGGGTGATTGTTATGACCGTTACCTGGTTCGAGTAGAGGAAATGCGTCAGTCGAATCGAATTGTTCGCCAATGCGTTAAGTGGTTGCAGGCCAACGCCGGTCCAGTGATCGTTGAGAACTACAAGGTGGTTCCACCGCGGCGTGAAGCGATGAAACAGGACATGGAATCTCTGATTCACCATTTCAAATTGTTTACTGAGGGATATGCGGTGCCCGCAGGTGAGGTCTATGCTGCGGTTGAGGCGCCCAAAGGTGAATTTGGTGTGTATCTTATTTCCGATAATGCGAACAAGCCTTATCGGTTAAAGATTAGGGCCCCCGGATTCGCCCACCTGGCGGCATTGAATGAGATGGCACGCGGCCACATGTTGGCTGACGTGGTGGCCATCATCGGTAGCCAGGATATTGTGTTTGGAGAGGTGGATCGCTAATGGGCGAAGTGGAGGTCGTAGCGGAACTTTCGCCCGAGGTCGTTGCCAAGGTGGCAGCGGAAGTCGCTAAGTATCCTGAGCGTAGAGCCGCGGTAAAGTCGGCCTTGCGTTATGCCCAAGCGGAACATGGTTGGGTGTCCGGAGGTGTAGTTCAGGCCGTCGCGCAATTGCTCGAACTTGAGCCCATTGAGGTCTATGAGGTTGCGACGTTTTACGACATGTTCTATACCGAGCCGGTTGGTCGCCATCAGTTGCGTGTGTGTACCAATATTTCTTGTATGTTGCGCGGTGCGGGGAGCATCGTTGAACTGCTTGAACATAAGCTTGGTGTGAAGGTGGGGGGCACCTCTGAAGATGGTCGAGTTACGCTGTTGGCTGCCGAGTGTCTTGGGGCTTGTGGCGGTGCGCCGATGCTGGTGTGCGGGGATGATTATTTCGAAGATCTGACGGAAGAAAAATTGGATCACCTGCTGGCGGAACTGGACTGACTATCATGGGTACGTGCCACGTTTGCTTGCCAGATCCCAGCATCGAAGCGCCATGGGCCATGGCGTCTTATGTTCGTGGCGGAGGATACCAAGCATGGCGTCAGATTCTGACAGAAGGTGTACCGGCCGAACAGATTATTGAAAAAATTAAGGCATCGGGTTTGCGCGGTCGTGGGGGGGCTGGATTCCCATCGGGATTAAAATTCAGTTTCATGCCCCGGGATGCGCCAGGACAAAAGTATATTGTGTGTAACTCAGATGAGAGTGAGCCCGGGAGCTTCAAAGACCGGGATATTCTTCGGTACAACCCGCACCAATTGATTGAAGGCATGGCCATTGCTTGTTATGCCACGGGAGCCACTGTGGGCTATAACTACATTCGGGGCGAGTACTATGAACCATGGGCGCGATTCGAATCCGCTCTTGAGGAGGCACGCGCTTCGGGATTGATTGGCTCGAATCTTCTCGATAGTGGGACGGACTTTGAGTTGTACAGTCAGCGGGGCGCTGGCGCATATATATGCGGTGAGGAAACGGGACTGCTTGAGTCGTTAGAGGGCAAGAAGGGGATGCCGCGTTTTAAGCCGCCGTTTCCAGCGCAGGTGGGTGCTTTTGGGCGACCGACAACGGTCAGCAATACAGAGACATTGGCGTCGTTACCTCCTATCCTGCGGAACGGGGCGGAGTGGTTCTTGAATCTTGGCATCGAGGCAAGTGGGGGCAGCAAGATATTCTCTGTATCCGGTCATGTTCAACGTCCAGGCAATTACGAGGTGACTCTTGGAACGCCATTTCGTGAATTGCTGGAACTGGCTGGTGGGCTTTTCCCAGGGAGGGTCTTGAAGGCGGTGATTCCCGGTGGTTCATCGATGCCGGTGATGCCGGCATCGGCCATTATGGATTGCAAGATGGATTACGACGCCTTAAAGCAGGCAGGCTCCATGATTGGTTCGGGTGGGGTGATTGTCATGGATGACACCACGTGTATGGTTGAAGTGCTTGAGCGCATTGCGCAGTTCTATTATGTAGAGTCGTGTGGCCAATGTACGCCCTGTCGGGAAGGAACGGGTTGGTTGTATCGTTGCTTGCGGCGGATTCGGACAGGCCAGGGGCGGGCGAAAGATTTGGAACTCCTGGAGAGCATTTCCGGTCGTATTGAGGGGCGAACGATTTGTGCGCTTGGTGATGCGGCAGCTTGGCCAGTGCAGAGTTTTCTTCGGCACTTTCGCGGTGAGTTTGAGGGCATGATCAAGGCTGGTGATGCCGCCTGAGCGTCCGGAGGGATTTATTATGGCCATGATAATTATCGACGGACAAGAGATCGAAGCCGAAGCGGGATCGATGATTATTCAAGCTGCTGATAAGGCTGACATCTATATCCCTCGATTCTGCTACCACGAGAAGCTCTCCATCGCCGCAAATTGTCGCATGTGTCTTGTGGAGGTCGAGAAGGCGCCAAAGCCGTTACCGGCCTGTGCCACCCCAATTACCGATGGCATGGTGATACACACGGTTTCAGAGCAGGCGGTGGAGGCGCAGCAAGGAACCATGGAGTTTTTGTTGATTAATCATCCGTTGGATTGTCCGATTTGTGATCAAGGGGGTGAATGTCCGTTACAGGACCAGGCATTGGGATACGGTGGTGATGTGTCGCGTTTTAGCGAGGGTAAACGGGTGGTAGATGATCCCGATATTGGTCCGCTGATTGAAACCGAAATGACACGCTGTATTCATTGCACTCGCTGCGTTCGATTTGGTCAGGAAGTTGCTGGCATTATGGAATTAGGCGCGATCGGTCGAGGCGAAGACATGAAGATTGCGACCGTTGTCGGGCGGACAGTCGACAGCGAGGTCTCTGGAAATGTCATCGATCTGTGCCCTGTTGGAGCACTGACCTCTAAACCCTACCGATTCTCAGCCAGGGCGTGGGAGTTGGCCTCACATGACGCAATTAGCCCCCACGATTGTTTGGGCTCGAATCTCAATATTCAGACAGCGCACGACACAGTTAAGCGGGTCCTGCCGAGAACAAACGGGCACGTCAATGAATGTTGGCTTTCGGATCGAGATCGCTTCAGTTACGAAGGCGTTAATTCACCGGATCGATTACTTCAGCCATTGGTCCGAGTAGGGGACCGATTTGAGGAAGTCGCCTGGGAGGTGGCGCTCCAGCGGGCCGCCACGGCACTGTCTGATATCGGCAAGGCCCAGGGCCCGGGCGCGATTGGTGCCCTGGCATCGCCGACGGCAACATTGGAAGAGTTTTTCTTACTGCAGCAATTGATGCGTGGCCTTGGATCAGACAACGTTGATCACCGGCTGCGTCAGAGAGATTTTCGAGATGACTCTTTTACGGCTTTGTTTCCTGGCACCGAACTGCCAATTGAGCAGATTCAAGACGCCGCCTGCGTGCTGTTGGTGGGGTGTCATCTAAGAAAAGAGCTCCCACTGGTCGCGCTTCGAGTGCGTGAAATGTGTCGCCTGGGTGGGCAAGTAGCGGCATTGAACCCGATGGATTACGAACAGAATTTTCCATTGACTGAGGCATTGGTGGTTGCACCGAGTGCGTTGCCGGCAGCACTAGCTCGGATTGCTATGGCGCGGGTCGGTCAGGTCGAGGTGTCGGAGGAGTTAAGGCAATGGGCTGAGTTGATTCCGGACAGCGAGGATTTTGCACGGACAGCGAAGATGTTGAGCGATGTGGAAGGGGAAGTGGTGGTGGTTTTGGGCCAGATTGCAGCCCAGCATCGTGAAGCGTCGGCGCTCAGGGCAATAGCGAGTTGGCTCGCGCAGCATACTGGTATCAGGCTGGCTTTCCTGCCTGAAGCAAACGGCGCGGCGGCCTGGATCGCAGGGTGCGTTCCCCATAGACAGGCGAACGGTGATGGAGTGCAAGAACCTGGTCTGAATGTCAGTCAGATGCTGTCGGCTCGGCTGAGTGCTTACCTGCTTTTCGGGCTCGAGCCAACGATGGATCTGGCCGCGACCGGGAATCTTGTTTCCGCGTTATCAGATGCATCGTTTGTGTTGAGTTTCTCTGCTTTTCGGTCAGCAGTTCCAGCGCAGGCTGATGTGGTATTTCCATTAGCACCGTTTACCGAAAGTGCCGGTACTTATGTTAATTGCGACGGACGGGCACAGTCGGTCGAAGCGGCTATGGACCCACGAGGGATGGCGCGACCGGGCTGGAAAATTCTTCGAGTACTGGGTAATTATCTTGCACTGCCCGGATTCGATTACATCACCGTTGACGACGTGAGGTCGCGGGTGAATCTGTCCCTGCCCGAGGTCGTTTGTCGCCTAGAAGAAGGGTGCCCGTTGCCCGGAGCGGCGTCGAAGAGCGTCCCTTGGTCCGTTGAGAGTCAGCGGTTTGAGCGGGTGGTGGACGTGCCCATCTATGACGTAGATCCTATTGTTCGGCGTGCCTCATCGCTACAGCGAACGCGGGATCACTCACTGGCTACGGTTCATATGAATAAAGAACAGTTGCTCGCGCTTAACGTTAAGGCGGGTGATTCCGTTCGTGTAGTCGCTGATGCCGATGAGGTGAGACTCACAATTACGCCGGATGATCGAGTGCTTGGTGGGTGCGTTTACATTCCCATGGGCAGTGCGGCCACAGCCCCACTTGGCGGGGCTGATTACATTGCACTTAAGGTGATTCGGTGATGTTGGAGGTCTTTGTCGAGATTTGGCATTCCCTACCGTTGATATTACAGGTGGGGTTTAAGATTGCAGCCATTCTTTTTCCTCTGCTCGGCATGGTCGCGTATTACACGTTTGCGGAAAGAAAGATCATTGGGTATATGCAGTTGCGGGTCGGGCCGAATCGGGTGGGTCCACGGGGTTGGTTGCAACCCATTGCTGATGCGGTGAAATTGATGTTCAAGGAAATCATCATTCCGACCAATGCCGAACGGCAATTATTCTTGATTGCTCCAGTGCTTGCTCTCGCACCGGCGCTAGCAGCGTGGGCCGTGGTGCCTTTCACAGATACGTTAGTACTCGCGGACATTGATGCCAGTCTATTGTTTGTGTTGGCGCTAACGTCGCTGGGTGTTTATGGCGTAATCATTGCGGGTTGGGCGTCCAATTCGAAGTATGCGTTTCTTGGCGCTATGCGTTCGGCCGCTCAGATTGTCGCTTATGAAATTGCCATGGGTTTTGCATTGGTTGGTGTGTTGATGGCAGCCGGCAGCCTGAATTTGCGTGAGATTGTTTTGGCCCAGGCCGGTGGTTTTTTCCAATGGTATTTCATTCCCTTATTCCCGCTTTTCGTGGTGTATCTGGTGTCAGGCGTGGCCGAGACCAATCGCGCCCCGTTCGACGTCGCAGAAGGCGAATCTGAGATTGTTGCGGGATTTCACGTGGAATATTCGGGAATGGCGTTTGCCGTAT
>DUBL01000215.1 GCA_012960345.1 Gammaproteobacteria bacterium
ACTTTGAGTCGTCGGGAGACAAAATTCGGTTTTTCTTCGAAGAGGCGGTGTTCGATGAGCGTGGTGATCTGACAACGCCCAAGGCAAAGGCATTGAACAAGATCGGTCATGCACTGCACGATCTACATCCTGTGTTTGAGTCTTTCTCCTATCACCCACGACTTGCCCGCCTGGCTGAGCAATTGGCCCTGGAGGATCCCAGACTGATTCAGTCCATGGTGATCTTCAAGCAACCGAACATTGGGGGAGAGGTAGTCTGGCACCAGGACAGTACATTTCTCTATACCGAGCCGATGAGTGCCACGGGGTTCTGGTTCGCACTGGAAGATGCGAATCTTCAAAATGGCTGTTTGTGGGTTTTACCAGGTGAGCATCACAATGGGCTGCGCCAGCGCTTTTGCCGGGTAGACGGACAATTGAAAAATTTGGATTTTCCCGATGCGCTGCCTTTTGACGTGGCGCGTGCTGTGCCCCTGGAGGTCTCCCGTGGCACCTTGGTGATGCTGAATGGGCTGCTGCCGCATTACAGCAAAGCTAATGTCAGCGATCAATCACGTTGTGCCTATACACTGCACACAGTGTCCGGCAAAGCGCTTTACCCAGCGGATAATTGGCTGCAACGCGGGCCCGATATGCCACTGCGCTCATTGAGTACGGGTGCGACGGAATGATGGCCGTACCGAAAGTCGAGCTGCACTGCCATCTTGAGGGCGCAGCCGGGCCAGCGTTGATCCGTCAGCTGGCAGAACGAAATAACATCACACTGCCAGAAACGTTGTTTACAGCCGATGATCGATTCGCGTGGGCCGATTTCCCGGGGTTTTTATCGACCTATGATGATGCCAGTCAGGCCATTCGCACAGCCCAGGATTACCGGGATGTGACTTATGCGTATTTGGCTGACTGCGCGATTGAAGGCGCCGTCTATGTGGAAGTGATGTCATCACCGGATCATGCCGCTGCTGCAGGCCTATCCTACGAAGCACATCTCGAAGGTATTGTGCAGGGGATCGACGATGCGGAACGGGATCATGGAGTCGTTGGACGGCTCATAGTGACGTGCGTGCGGCATTTTGGACCTACTCAGGCGATGCAGGTTGCCGATCAGGTTTGCGGCAGTCCCCATCCTTACGTGGTCGGTTTCGGGATGGGCGGTAATGAACTGGTCCATACATTCAAGGACTTTCAACCTGCATTTGATCGGGTTCATACCGCTGGATTACCGTGCACGGTGCACGCCGGCGAATGGGCCGGGGCAGCCAGTGTGAACGAAGCGCTGGACACACTACCGGTTCAGCGAATAGGCCATGGTGTTCGTGCTGTCGAAGATAAGCACGTACTGGAACGACTGGCCCGTGAAAGCGTTCATCTGGAGGTGTGTCCCACCAGTAATGTCATGACGGGAATTTACCCTGACTATGACGCTCACCCGTTCAACGTGCTTCGAGATGCGGGCATTAGCGTGTCGTTGAATTCGGATGATCCCCCGTATTTCGCAACCACGATCGGAAAAGAGTACGAGATCGCAGGTTCACGCCTGGGGCTAGAAGATCTAGATCTGGTTCAGATCTCAGAAGATGCACTCGCCGCCGCATTTGTTGATGAACAGAACCGAAGTATTTTGCTAGAAAGAATCCGAAGAAATTAATGATTAAACGGACAGGCCGATTAAATTTATGTGGACGACTCGTGTTTGAAGAAATTAGCGAATCAGCTAAGAGCGGTAACTGTTTTAGAAAAATAGATGCCCTCAGTTCAACAATGCGGTAACCAGAGTGCGGGGCTGAAAATTATTGCAGCGTTGACGTTTACTTCGTTACTAAAAGATCAGCAAGCTCTCGCACTACCCCTTGCCCTCCGAACGAGTCGGTCACAATGGTTGCAATTGCTTGTATCTGCGGATGGGCATCTGCTGGTGCCACGCGATGGCCAACCAATTGCATCGCGTCAATATCGTTGGTGTCATTACCGACATACATGATTTGATCTACACTGATGGACCTGGCATCAATAATTGATTGCACAGCCGACGCTTTATCTTGACAATCCTGAATGCACGCTACATTGAGTTTCTCCGCTCGAGCAGAGACCACAGCGTTGGTTTCGGTAGAGAGGATGATCACTTCAATTCCGGCGGATTGAAGCATACGGATGCCCCAACCGTCGCCACGATGGCATACAACAGCTTCACGCCCGTCTTCGAATACATAAACTTTGTTGTCGGTCAGTACGCCATCAAAGTCAAGAATCAGGAGATTGATTTCAGGCATTGGATCGTCTCGACGGTATTGTGGTATGGAACAGTGTCGGAACTAGGGTAACGCGTAGCCGAAACTCTCTTCGAAGCGTGCTCGGAATTGGTCCTCGGTAAAGTGATGGTTCTGGGTCCCTTGTTGTTCGACTTTGAACGCACCGACGAGTGACGCTGCACGGCCGGATGTTTCCCAGTCCCATCCGCAGTTCAGGCCGTACAGCAGACCGGCGCGAAAAGCATCCCCGCAGCCAGTCGGATCCACAGCGGCTTGTATTGATGCTGCCGGAATGTCGATTAATTTGCCGCCC
>DUBL01000216.1 GCA_012960345.1 Gammaproteobacteria bacterium
GGTGACGATGAAGCCTTCCTTCATGATCACCACGCCCGAGCCCCAGCCGCCGTAGGACTTGGAATAGATACGTCCCAGCCAGATTGGCCTGAACTCTTGTCTACTCCAGAGCATGCGCTGAAGGTGAGTCTCTGGTTCTGGGGCACCCGACATTTGCAGGAGAAAGCCGATCAGGATGACCTGCTGGGTATTACACGCCGGGTCAATGGTGGCTACAACGGCCTGTCTGATCGACAGGCTTATCTGCAGCGAGCGAAATTCTTCCCTGCCCCGCCACCTGACGAATCAACTTTTCATAAACACGGGGCCAGCCGGAGGTTGGCCACATAAAGGTTTTATAGTAGAACCCAGCCGATAGAAATCTCGAGAACAACTGCAATAGTGCACCAACATCGATTTTGAGGCATGGCCAATTGTTCTGACTATGGACCTTGAGCCCTGGCTGCAACCACACCTCTGTAGCCTTCAGGTTCGGAATCAGATTCCCTGCCTCATCTGCACAAGCAACCAGTGCATTCGGCTCCTCGAGACCAGCGGATAGGATGCCACGTGGGCGGTGATACTTAATCGAACGGGCGACCATTGAAACATTGTTGGCGAGTAGCGCGGAGGCCAGCGTATCGCCCGGATATCCTCTTAATGATCGTCCGTCGAAAAAAAATTCGATCGATGAACTGCGATCGATATCACCACCAGATTCTAGCCTTGATGCTTGCATCAAGTACCAGACCGGTCCGTATCGGATCGCGTCGCCTTGACAGATGCTATCTCATGGTTGTGCAGATTCCTTTTTACTTCTATCCAACATTCACAGCCCCCATGGTGATACCAATATTCGTGTACTTGACCCTGCTCATGGCTCGCAAAATGTATCGATCGATGCCAGTCTTCGACTGATGTCATTTTCTCAACAGGCGGAAACACCCGGGCGCTTCCACCATAATTGAATTCGCCTTCGTCACGCTCTCCGCAATTCGGGCAGGGTATAAGCAACATATTAAGTAGCCGGCTAATGTAGCCAGGGATAAGGACCTATCCCGGAGTCATCAATCAGTGCCCCCGACTTGAAGCGATCGAGCGCAAATGGTGCAAGTAAGTCCGGTAGTCGATCGGTCGCCAAAAGCTCCGCCATTGTCCACCCCACCGCGGGTGTCGCCTTGAATCCAGCGTAGCCCCAACCACAATTTAGGTACATATTTTCAAGCGGTGATTTGCCGACGATGGCATTGCCATCCATGGGAATGTCCGCAGTTCCGGACCAGTGACGCATTAGTCTTAAATTGGATAGGAAGGGAAATATCTGCAGCGCACGTACCAGAGTATCTTCGATACGCGCAAAACTACCCCGCCGCGCAAAGGAAGGATAACCGTCCGTGGCACCACCCATGACCAACTCCCCCTTACCGGTTTGACTGATGTATGCCAAACCCGCGTTGTAGTTGATCACTTTATCCAGTACCGGCTTGACCGGCTCTGAAACAAAGGCCTGAACATTGATCATTTCAACCGGTAGCTCAAATCCTGCCAAACGTGCGAGTTCGGATGAAGCACCTGCCGCGGTTATCAGGACCTTGTCACAATGAATTTTGCCCCGAACCGTCTGTACCCAGTTTATCCGCCTGTTTCGAACGCCAAAGCCTGAAACTCCGCAGTTTTGTACGATGTCGATTCCGGCGCGTCCCGCGGAACGCGCAAATCCCCAGGCCACAGCATCGTGTCGAACCACACCCCCATCCGGTTGAAAGAGACCGCCGCTGACTGGGAAGCGCGACTTGGTGTGAAGATTGATACTGGGCTCAAGAGATTCGATCTGCTGAGGCGATAGAATTTCCGCACGCGCTCCGGACAGGCACATTGCATTAGCGCGACACATAAAGTGCTCGAGCTCGCCATCGGAGTGGGCGAGGTCAATATATCCTCGCGGCGAGTACATTACATTGTAGTTGAGGTCCTGGCTTAGCGACTTCCACAGCTCAAGGGAAAAATTCTTGAGCTTGAAACTTGCCTCGAGCAGGTAGTCGGATCGCACGATTGCGGTATTTCGACCCGTATTACCGCCACCTATCCAGGCGCTATCGAGTACCAGCACATCGGTTATATCGTGGTTTCTCGCCAGATAGTGCGCACAGGCCAAACCATGAGCACCCCCGCCCACAATTATGATGTCGTATCGATCTTTCGGCGTCACACTCGGCAGGATAGACGGCCACCTGCTATCCCGATCAAAACCGTTTCGTAGCAGTGAGAAAGCTGAGTATTTCATGTCAGCAGGTATGTTTTAAACGGGCCACTAACGACCCATTCACTTTAACAAGGGAGACAATTTCTAGGATTGCAGTAATTCAAGCGCTTTTTCCCTAGCGACTTCCTCCACCACGAGATACACATGACCGCCACGCCGTACGCGGGCGCCGTTGCGCGTTGCCAGAACAACACCACTATTTTTGAAGCTGAGTTCGAGCGGCACGCGATCCACTTCCTCAATCGAAAAAAGAATACCGGCAACCTGATTCTCATCGACATAATCCCCAAGTTCGTGAAAA
>DUBL01000217.1:0-9692 GCA_012960345.1 Gammaproteobacteria bacterium
CAGTTGTGGTAGGCCCAAACGGCGCCGGCAAATCCACCGCGATGAAGGCGGTGTTCGGCATGCTGCCTTTACGCGAGGGAAGCGTTTTGATGGGCGACCGGGACATTACCCACTTAAAGCCACAAGACCGAGTACGCAACGGAATGGGCTTCGTTCCTCAGAACAACAACGTCTTTACCTCGCTCACAGTGCAAGAGAACCTAGAAATGGGCGCCTTTATTCGGCGGGATGATTTCTCCGATACCCTAACCCAGGTCTTTGATCTCTTTCCTGTTCTCAAACAAAAACGCAGCCAAGCGGCCGGAGAACTCTCAGGAGGACAACGCCAACAGGTGGCGGTAGGCCGCGCGCTGATGACCCAACCCCAGGTTTTGATGCTCGATGAACCGACCGCCGGCGTGTCGCCCATGGTGATGGACGAACTGTTTGATCGAATTATTGAAATAGCCCGATCAGGCATTGCTATCCTGATGGTAGAACAAAACGCCAAACAAGCACTTAGCATCGCGGATAAGGGGTACGTCCTGGTACAGGGCAGCAATCGATATACCGATACCGGTAGCGCATTACTGGCAAACCCAAACGTGCGTAAAGCATTTCTTGGCGGCTAGTCAGGTGACTGATTTTCTTAACGCACTGGCACTGATGAGTAACTTTGCCATCGTTCCAGGACTTGCCTACGGGAGTCAACTGGCACTGGGCGCGCTTGGCGTTACCCTCGTTTACGGGGTACTGCGGTTTTCCAACTTTGCACACGGTGAGATTATGTCCTTCGGGGCGATGGTGACGATACTGGTAACCTGGGCGCTGCAAGCAAGGGGCATCAACCTGGGACCACTGCCAACGGCACTGTTGGCGCTTCCCGTGGGCATCGCAATCACGATTGGCCTGTGCCTTGTCACTGATCGATTGGTATACCGTTATTACCGGCAAACAAAAACACAGCCGGTCACCTATCTCATTGTTTCCGTCGGTGTAATGTTCTTTCTCGGCGGCCTGATTCGCTTCATCATCGGTCCGAACGATCAAGTGTTTAATGACGGCACCCGTTTCATCATGAAGGCGAGCGCTTTCAAGGAAATGACAGGCCTGGATCAAGGCCTTGCCATCAAAGCCTCACAAAGCATTACTGTTGTCACTGCCGTGATCATTGTATGTGTCCTGTTCTGGTTTCTTAATAAGACTCGAGCCGGAAAATCGATGCGCGCCTATTCCGATAATGAAGACCTGGCACTGCTTTCAGGAATCAACCCGGAACGCGTGGTCATGATTACCTGGATCATTGCCGGTGCCTTAGCGTGTATCGCGGGAACACTCTATGGCTTGGACAAAAGTTATAAGCCATTTACGTTTCTTCAATTACTGTTGCCGATTTTTGCCTCCGCTATCGTGGGTGGAATTGGCAACCCTTTTGGAGCAATTGCAGGTGGATTTGTTATTGCGTTTTCCGAATTGTTCGTGACATTTGCATATAAGAAAGTGCTGGCCTATCTACTACCCATTGGATTTGCACCCGACGGGCTTGTTCAACTTCTATCTACCGATTACAAATTTTCCGTCTCATTTATGATCTTGGTCATTGTGCTCCTGATAAAACCGACCGGGTTATTCAGTGGGCGCACGTTATGACCCCACGAGCAAAACATTTGTCGTTGTTTGGCATGATGGCGCTGCTACTGATCATGGTGGGTCTGCTACAAAGTTGGAACGTCGCGTTGACAATTCTCAATCTCTGCCTCATTTCAGCCATCATGACCCTTGGAGTCAACATCCAATGGGGATATGCGGGCCTCTTCAACGCCGGCGTGATGGGTTTTACAGCGCTTGGAGGCCTTGCCGCAGTCCTCGTCTCCGTGCCGGCGGTGCCGGAGGCTTGGCAAGCAGGCGGGAGCCGCACGATGCTTGGCCTGTGCTTCGGCGGTATCTCGATTGGCATAGCCGTAGTTACTTGGCTTAAAACGGCGAATTGGGGAAAAAACCGCTACTGGTTGACCGGCGCCGTGGTCGCCGCCGGCTATGCAGTCATGCGAGTGACTGTCGATCCTGGAATCGCGGCTATTGAGGCGGTGGAACCGGCTAAAACTGGCTTCCTTGGCGGATTTGGACTTCCTATTTTGTTTGCGTGGCTAGTCGGCGGCGCCTTCGCTGCAGGCGCCGCCTGGGTAGTAGGAAAAATCGCGCTCGGGCTGCGATCAGATTACCTCGCCATCGCAACCCTCGGCATCTCCGAGATCATCATTTATTTCTTGAAAAACGAAGATTGGCTGACGCGTGGCGTGAAAAATGTCAATGGATTACCACGCCCAGTACCTTATGAAATAGACCTTCAGAGTGCTGTATGGATTCAGACGTGGGCAGAACGACTCGGCATCCCCGTCATCGAGGCATCATCTATCATCGTCAAATTGAGTTATGCGGCGCTCTTCCTTAGCGTACTACTAGTCGTCTTTTGGTTGTCTGAGACCGCGCTAAAATCCCCTTGGGGTCGAATGATGCGTGCCATTCGTGATAACGAAATCGCGGCCAGTGCCATGGGGAAGGACATCACCTGGCGGCATCTCCAAGTGTTTGTCCTAGGATCCGCCGTTGTCGGCATTGCCGGCGCCATGTTGACAACGCTTGATGGTCAATTCACACCCGCATCTTACCAACCGCTACGATTTACTTTTCTCATCTGGGTTATGGTGATCGTGGGCGGATCAGGTAACAATCTCGGCGCCGTAATCGGCGGTTTTGTTATCTGGTTCTTCTGGATTGAAGCGGAGCCAATCGGTCTTGCCTTGATGGATCTCATCACAGCAGGCATGGACACCGACAGTGCGCTTCGTCACCATTTAATGGAAAATGCGGCCCACATGCGCCTGATGACCATGGGCCTCGTCCTGTTACTAGCGCTTCGATTCGCGCCACAGGGCCTCATCCCGGAAGGAAAACGGTAACAAGGCCGACATTGATCTACCCGCGACCGACCCACGCCCACCTCTTGCCGCACAATTGTTGGTTAAATACCCACTAGTCATTGCACGCATGCCAAACCGATGAAATTTCATCTTGCCATCAATATGGAACGCCTCTCTCCAGAGGTCGACATGCCCGCCGTCGAACGTCACACCCTCGATATGGTGAAAATGGCCGACGAGGGTGGCTTTTATATTGCCTGGGCGGCCGAGCATCACGCGCTTGAAATGACCATTGCGCCCAATCCTTTTCAGATACTGACCTGGTGGGCTGCACACACTTCACGAATCCGTCTAGGCACCGGCGTTGTCGTCGCGCCCTACTGGCACCCCATTAACGTCGCCGGCGAAGCCGCCCTGCTCGACATTTATAGCGATGGCCGACTCGAGTTTGGGATTGGCTCTGGCGCCTATCAAAGAGAGTTCGACCGCATGCATCCCGGCCTTAAACAGTCAGAAGGTCATCGCTACATGCAAGAGATGCTGCCCGCGGTTAAAGCACTGTGGGCTGGGGACTATGCTCACGAGGGCGAATTTTGGTCATTTCCAACGGCCACATCAGTCCCCAAACCTTTGCAACAACCCCACCCACCGGTATGGGTCGCCGCACGAGCTCCCATCACCTATGACTACGCGGTAAAACACAACTGCAATATCATGTCCTGGGCGCTTACTCGGCCAATGACTGAAGTCGAGACTTATGTGCAACGTCTTGAAACCGCCCTCGAGGAGAACCCTGGAAAATCGCGACCCATCTTTTCGACTATGCGACATACCTGTGTCTACGATTCAGCGGACCAATGGACAGTTCCGGTGGAGGCTGCGGTAAAACAGCTTGGACAGTTTGAAAATCTGTTCAAGAACATGGGTGGTGTCGACAACGGCTTCCCAGCAGCGATTGATCTTGCCTCCGTGGAAAACCGGGATGAATATGACCGACAGATGCTGCACGACAATCTACTCTTCGGTACACCTGATGAGGTCATTCAGAAACTAAACCAATACAAAGACCTTGGCGTCGATCACTTCATCTATTACGCAAGTCTCGGTCTCGGGCTCAAAGAACAAAAACGCTCGCTAGAACTCTTTATAGAAAAAGTCATACCTGAGTTTGACCACACCGACTGACGCTGCTCGGTTGTCGCTACCCGCTACGGGTAGAGATCACTTCAACGTCCACCACTCACCTCCAAAATAGCACCAGCGCAGTAAGCGGCTTCGTCGCCTAACAGCCACACAATGGCAGACGCGACCTCCTCTGGTTCCGCCGCCCGACCCATAGGAATCGATGGCGCATTGCGGTGTGCTCGTTCCGGATCACCTGCTGCCGCATGCAATTCAGTATTGATCATGCCAGGAGCAACCGCATTTACCCGTATACCCTCGGCGGCTACTTCACGTGCGAGTCCGACGGTCCAAACGTCGACAGCGCCCTTGGAGGCTGCATAGTGAACAAATTCATTGGCAGATCCGATGCGCGGTGCAATTGATGACACGTTCACGATCACTCCACCGTCGCCGCTACGCTTGGTCGACATCCGTCGAACCGCCTCTCGCGAGCAGATCATCGTCGCTAACACATTCAGTTCAAGCACGGATTTCATCGCTTCACTGGACATATCCTCAACGCGAGTGATCTTGCCTGTGGTGCCGGCGTTATTCACGAGTGCCGTGACGGCACCCAGTTCATCTTCCGCCTGCTTAAACAAGCGCATGACATTCACTTCCTGAGCGACATCCGCCTGGATAGCGATCGCTTTTCTTCCACACTCGCGAATCTCGTTAACCACTTGGTTAGCAGCAGCTCGATTGGCAACATAGTTCACCGCAACATCCCACCCGGCCTTGGCAGCCGCAATCGCCGTCGCAGCGCCAATACCCCGACTGGCGCCGGTAACAATACAGAGGCCGCGGGTCATGATTCGACGACTCCTGAACGTTCCACCATAGCTCTGAGCAGTACATTACAACCTGCTTCGAGGTCTTCAGGTTTGGCACTCTCCGCTTCATTGTGACTAAGACCACCCGCGCAGGGGACAAATATCATCGCGGTCGGTGCGACGGAACAGACCTGACAGGCATCGTGACCCGCCCCCGAGACAATGTCCCGGTGAGAATACCCCAGCGCCGCAGCCGCCTCCCGAACCGACGCAATGCAATCGCTGTCGAAGACCACCGGAGGTTTGTACCAGATATCATCGACATTGATCACGACACTGCGCGCCTCGGCAATCATCGCTGCACTGTCTCTGAGCGCACCATCCATTTCGGTCATCATTCGAGCGTCTGGATGTCGCATATCGACTCGAAGTTCAACGTGGCCGGCAATTGTGTTTTGCGAATTGGGACTAACCGTTAAAGCCCCCACCGTACCAACTGCCTGCGGGGATCTTTCATGCGCAATGCGCTCCACTGATTCAATCAATGCCGCTGCAGCAACGACCGCATCTCGCCGACCGACCATGGGTGTCGGTCCGGCATGAGCGTCCTGGCCCGTAATCGATACCGTGTACCAGCGCGTTCCCTGCGCCCCGGTAACAACACCAATCGTATCGTCGGCCTGCTCCAGTATCGGTCCCTGCTCAATATGCGCCTCAAACAAAGTACCGAGGGCATGCTCCCCACAGGGTCGATCACCTGCATAGCCGATGCGTTCAAGTTCCGCACCCATGGTGACACCCGTCTCATCGGCACGCTCGAGCGCATAATCCAATTCAAAGAGACCAGCGTAAACACCGGAAGCAACCATCGCTGGCGCAAAACGGCACCCCTCTTCATTGGTCCAGACAATCACCTCGATCGCAGCCTCGGTCTCAACATGGTGGTCATTCAACGACCGAATGACTTCTAGACCTGCCAAAACGCCATAAACCCCATCGAAGCGCCCGCCGTGAGGCTGTGTATCCAAGTGGCTACCCGTAGCAATGGGGAGTCGATTGGAACGACCCGCGCGGGTGGCAAAGATATTTCCCATGCGATCAATTTCTATTGAACAACCCGCATCCTTGCACCAATCAATGAAGAGATCCCGACCGACCTTGTCTTCATCCGACAAGGCCAAGCGACACGACCCACCGTTTTCGGTCGCACCGATTTCAGCCATTTGCATCAGGCTATCCCACAACCGTTCTCGATTTACCCGTAACTCATTCATTGTCTTATCTTCCTTGTATCTCGATATACATCCTACCCAACCGTGCTTCGGCGTAGGAAAAAATTAGCAGACACCAATCCCATCACTTGCACCCCTTTTTGATTAACAGTATGGACCTCGGAGCGCACGATACCGCGATCCGGTTTTGACTGGGAAACCCGTGTCTCAAGCACTTCAACTGTTACAGTCAGGGTGTCCCCCGGGCGCACTGGCGCAGGCCAACGCAATGTCTCGATGCCGGGCGACCCCAAGCTTGCCACCGTCGAGACATAATTCTCTACCAGCAACCGCATCGTCAACGCACCAGTATGCCAGCCGCTTGCGATCAGGCCTCCATAAATAGAATGCCTCGCCTCAACGGGATCAATATGAAAGGGTTGCGGGTCATAACGTTGCGCAAATTCAATGATTTCGCTCTCCAATACTAATCGCTGCCCACAATCATAAGTACAATCGGCCTCGTAATCTTCGAAATAACGCGCTCCGATAGGGGTCACAAACTCTTTGAACTTCACACAACCTCCTTCTGGTTATCAATATTTGATCGCACTCGAGTATATCTGCGTCTCATTATCCAGATAGCGGTCAAACCCAGTCATATAAGGATTACCCAAATTGGAAGAAAAACTTCAATCACTCGCAGATAAAATTGCTCGAAACAAACCACTCAACGTCGATGAAGCAGCGAGTGTTGCCGCCATACTGCAGATTCTTGCCCAAGGCTTCGATCCCCGCCCTTATTTCACGCCCGAGCGGGATCATGCTTTTCCGCGCGTGGCCGCCGACATCGTGCTCTACGCCCGCATTGAACGGGCACGGACACATTCCACCCAGGCGAAGGCGTTAGAAATCACCGCCAATCAGGCCGGAATCAGCATTACCACCGCTAAACGTGTTTATGAGCGAGTCCGTAATACTTATTTTCAAGAAAAATAACTGGTACATGATACAAACCTACAGACAGGCCAGCCACCCAGAGAAGCTATGCATCACAACGATCGCGTCAGTCGTCGAATGTCTCTGACTACGGACACTGACTGCGATAGACCATAGCGGACGGCAACGTAACGTTGCGTCACTGCTCGAATAGATCGTTCGCAATCAGGACGCTCCTGAATAGCACGTTCGGCAAAATCTAACGGCCCCTCAAACGAATGCTTTGTCAGACCCAGACGCCCCATGCGCCTGAGAAAATAGTGATAGGCCCGTTGCAGGGGATCGCTGGTCAACTGCCCCATGGAAAGCAGACCCTGTCCAACCCATAACAGCAACCCGACCACAACAACCAACAACAAGAGCAAAAGAGGGCGGCCAAACTGGTCCAAACCGACTGTTCGAAAAAACACAAACTGCTGTTCTGGACCGAAATCCATCACCCATTTGTTCCATCCGTAATTTGCCGCATCAAAACGGTGTTCAACCCATCGCAGACCGTGATCCCAGAGGTCTCGTTGCAATAATCCCAACATGGCATCTTGAGGCACACCGCCAATAGACCAGCCCAACGCGTCGATTGATCGAAGCAGATCGATTCCATAACGAATCCGCTCGGGCGCTATCGCAGCCGTGGGATCAACGCGAGTCCAACCCGATGCGGGTAACCACACCTCTGACCATGCGTGCGCATCGGATTGTCGAACGACGACATAACCAAGCACGTCATTAACCTCTCCACCCATGTAACCGACCACCATCCGAGAGGGAATACCCGCAATTCGCATCAACGTCGTGAAAGCACTCGCATAATGTTCACAATACCCTTCCCTCGTATCAAACATAAACTCGTCTACCGGCCGATTACCAAGAGACGCCGGTGAAAGACTGTAATAAAAAGACTCCGACCGAAAGTGCCCCACAGCACGACGCACCACTTCGACAGGATCAGAAGCTAACGATCGCCATTGGGCAACCAAGGCTTTTACCCGAGGGGTCGGCGGTATAGCGAGTTGCAAATTAGCCCGTCTCTCAACCTCCCCCAATCGTGCGGTTGAAAGAATTCGGTCAGATGTCAATTCCAATCGCAATGAGTTCAACAGATTGGTTGTGGATGCCAACACATGACCGTAACCGCTGCGAGTGCCGGGCGGCACCGTCACTGGCCAGTCCAATACAGGCAACCATCTCTTGTTACTCGGTTCAAAGGTCGTCGTGTATCGGATCGGTTTTGACTCCTGCATAACGGCAAGAGACGTTAATTGGTCTTTCAAGAGACCACGACGCCACGTACGGCCATCGGTCGATTCCAACACCAAGGCGCGCCAGTATCGCTCCTCCACAGGAGGTGTGGGCCCATCAAATTGTGCCCGAAATGCAACTTCATCGTTTTCTAGCAGATGCAGAATTGACCCCGGACTGACCTCCTCAGTTAACCCCATGCGACCGATCAATGGATCATCAGGGACTCCCCACAGTCCCCCTTGTATTCGAGGAAACAAGAGATACAGTCCCAACATAATCGGCAACGCCAAGGACAGCATCCCAACAGCATCACGTGTAACCCGCCCGCGCGGGGTCGAGCTGAACTGGTTCATGCGCATCAAGGCAGTCAAGGCCAATCCGCCGCTCAACAAACCGCAGGCGGCCGTCATTGGAGATTGCGAGAAAAGAAACCCCGTCAAGGTAACCCACCACACCAGAAAAACCACCACCACGACATCTCGGTAATGGCGCATTTCAAGCCCTTTTAATCCGATCAATAACATGAGAAAAACGGTCCCGGCATCCCGGCCGTGCAACCCGTGAAACTGACTCAGAACAGTCACAAACACAGCCCCAGTCAGCGCCCATCGTAAGAAACGAGACGGCATCGGCCACCCAAGTCGTTCGATACCCACTCTCCATAAACACAAACTGATCGCTATCAATCGGACCCACCATGGGGGAACCAACGGATGCAACTGAACAACCAACACAGTAGCCACTAGAAGCAACAGCACAGCGCCTTGCCTCGGATACGGGGCAACAGGAGCAAACGGACGCAACGTCCGATAGCTCTGAACCAGAGAACGAATCATGTCACGCATGATCAATCGGTCAGCGGGTACAGTGCGAGCAGCGTTAAACAACGCAACCTGTGGCTGTGACCAGTGCCTGGGGCGAGGACTACTGACCCCAACCGCAGACCGTAATGTAACTGTTGTACTTCAGCGTCGATGATCCATCGGCATAACTGACTCAATCGACGTTCGAGCCCCGGCCCAGGCGTATGTATCAGATCAAACCAGCATTCCCTGTCATGCGAAGTCGCAAAGGTTTTCACCTGGAGCGTGTTGCTCCGTGGCAGCGATTTCCAATGAATATGCCGATAAGAGTCCCCTACCCGGTACTCGCGAAAGCCTTGAAAATCATCCCCATCAGACCGCACCACACCGCTGCCAACAGGCAGGTCAGTCGGAAAGTCGGGAAACGGCAACGGCGCACTGGGTTCAGGAAAAACAACACAATCTCTGGCTAACTCAATACGCCGTGACCATGCAAAGAAAAGTCCCAGGGGATAAGCGCTGGTTACTCGAACCGCTGGTATTGACACACGACCCCGCTTGGTTGTCGATACGTTCATGGTTCGGCGCACTGGTTGTCCG
>DUBL01000217.1:9714-15104 GCA_012960345.1 Gammaproteobacteria bacterium
ACATCCTTTTCTAGCCATAAAGACAGCCTGGGAACCTGATCAAAGGTGGAAATAACCAAAGGGAAACGCGCGCGCTGCCCCGCAAAAACAGGCGCCGCCGGTACGGCAGACACGGTCAGCCCCTGCAAATTACGCTGCGTATACAACATGGACACGATGACAATGCCGGCTAGTAAAAAGCAGAACCCGTGAGCTAGCCCATTGCTGTAATTAGTCGCGACTAACAGCATGGCCAATGTACTGAATCCGAACAAGAAACCTGACCCGGTTGGCAACATATAGACATAGCGCCGGTGGAACATGATCGAAACCGGGTCCGCCATCACTTTTACTCAGGGAATATCAGTTTCCCGGATAAGCCGTTGCGCAAGGCCGCCGGCCGGCACCTCGCGCTCGGCTGGCTGTAATCGATGATCGAGAACAGCCGCTGCCACCCGCTGGAGGTCTTCAGGCACAACGTGATCCTGCCCATTGAGAAGCGCCCACGCCTTGGCAGCACGAATTAACGCGATTCCCGCACGCGGTGACAGACCCTGCAAAAGCCAAGGCGAGCGACGAGACGCAGCAAGCAAGGCCTGCGCATAATCAACCAAAGCAACGCTGGTATGAACAGAAGCGGCGGCGGCCTGTAACTCGATGACCTTATCTGCGCTCATCAATGAAGCCAATCCGCTGAGAATAATCCGTGTGTCCGGACGAGTCAGCAATTGTTTTTCAGCCAACGGGTCTGGATATCCAATCCCGATGCGCATCATGAATCGATCCAGTTGAGATTCAGGCAATGGGAAAGTCCCAACTTGGTTGATCGGGTTTTGCGTGGCGATGACGAAAAATGGTTTCGGCAGCACATGGGACTCACCGTCGACAGTCACCTGATGCTCTTCCATCGCCTCTAAAAGAGCGCTCTGTGCCTTGGGAGTGGCGCGATTCAACTCATCGGCCAACACCACCTCGGAAAAAATTGGCCCAGGCTGAAAATGAAACGACTCGGTCACGCTGCGATAAACACCGATACCTACGATGTCAGCTGGCAACAAATCACTTGTAAATTGTATACGGGACAGTTCCAGCCCCAATACACGAGCCAATACTTGGCCCAGCGTCGTCTTGCCGACCCCGGGAATATCTTCAATCAAGAGGTGCCCGCCAGCCACCAGGCAACTGAGGGCAAGCTTTGCCTGCAATGGCTTTCCTAGAATGACCTCATTGATCAGACTCAGAACCCGCGCTACCGTTTCTCCAATAGGGGCATCTGCGGTGTCAACACGACCAGGATTTCCAGCAAATTCTCTTCGTATCGAGTCAGTCATTTCAGTCTACCAGGCCTTTTTCAACATCGTAACGCAAACCAACCGTCCTCCGGCAACGAGTCACGTTGCGCAACAGATGAAATGGCCTAGGTCCAGCACCCCGTAGCCCCGGTGCCCGCATCAGCACCAGTTCACCTGGTCTAGCGGGTATCTCTACAGCGCCCTCGCCAGTACGGTCTTGACAGACACAGAACTCGCCATCACCGCTCAGCACGAGAATCGCGACAACCACCACGTAACGGGCATGATCACGATGAGGTGAGATTCCTCGACATCCCGCGGTATAACGCTGGACAATGAGGTCATTAAACCTGAATGCTGTCGGCGCCTCAACCAACGAGTCACTCGACAGCGCCGCGCGGAATAACCGCCCTAATGATTCGGCAAGACCCCATAATGCGTGGGTCACCGGCACCTCGTAACAAAGTTGAAAGTCTTGAAAAACCAGACTCGTCGACGAGCCCGCCACAGGACGAGCGGAACGAAATGGCAAAGCATCGACAAGCCCCACCAGTGCCTGGCACACATCCTTCTCGAGACAAGCTACCGCAACCATGTCTTGCGTCGAGAGACTTGAAAGAGCGCATCGCAACTGATCCTGGCTCAGGAGTGACGTTTTTAGGTCCGCCAGCCAATCGAATTCATTCACCATATCCCGCGTGTAAAGTGGTGATTGGATGAAATTCATTTCAAACCATTATCTCACAAGGGTAAAGCATAATCGGGACTGAAACTTACCTATTGCCGTGGTCGCATTCGATGCCCACACCGGTCGTTGGATACCTTACCTTACCCCGAAAAATCGAATACAGTTCACAGTTGGCGAGTCCGAGGACACGAGCATCGGTTAATCGACTCGCTGGTTCGAGCGAACAAAAACAACAGGAGATTTCCGATGGCGTTGACCGACATTGAAATTGCCCGCGCCAACAATGGCCAACCGATTCGCGAAATCAGCGAAAAACTCGGACTTGACTGGCAACAACTCGTGCCTTTCGGTCATGACAAAGCGAAGCTTTCACTGGAATGCGTCGAGCAGGCCAAAAACGCGACACCGGGGCGCCTGATACTGGTCACGGCAATGACTCCGACACCAGCCGGTGAAGGGAAAACAACCACCTCCGTTGGATTAAGCGACGGCCTCACCCGCATTGGCAAAAAAGCGGTGGTTTGCCTTCGTGAGCCCAGTCTTGGACCCTGTTTTGGAATGAAAGGCGGGGCGGCGGGAGGAGGCTATGCCCAGGTTGTGCCCATGGAAGACATCAACTTGCACTTTACCGGCGATTTTCACGCGATTGGTGCCGCACACAACCTGCTCTCCGCTCTCATTGATAATCATATTTACTGGCAAAACGATCTCGATTTTGACTCGCGCCGTATCACCTGGCGTCGCGTAGTGGACATGAATGATCGTGCCCTTCGTCAGATCACCGCCTCGCTGGGCGGCATCGCAAATGGGTTTCCCCGCGAATCCGGCTTTGACATCACAGTCGCATCTGAAGTGATGGCGATTTTCTGCCTGGCTGAGAACGTAGATGACCTACAACAACGATTAGCCAATATCATTGTCGGGTACACGCGAGCACGCGAACCGATCTATGCCCGGGATTTAAAAGCAGAAGGTCCGATGACGGTGCTACTTCGAGACGCCCTAAGGCCGAATCTAGTCCAGACCCTTGAACACACTCCGGCGTTGATACATGGCGGACCGTTTGCCAACATTGCCCACGGATGCAATTCGGTCATCGCGACACGGGCAGCGCTGGGCCTGGGTGACTACGTTGTCACCGAAGCAGGCTTTGGCGCCGATCTTGGTGCCGAAAAGTTTTTCAATATCAAATGTCGAAAGTCGGGGCTGCGCCCCGATGCAGCGGTTGTGGTTGCAACCATACGGGCGCTCAAGTTCCACGGTGGTATTGCCCGAAACCAGTTAAATGAACCGAATGCCGATGCCGTACGCAAGGGATTCGTCAACTTGGCTCGCCACATCCATAATATTGGTCAATTTGGTGTGCCCGTGATCGTAGCCATCAACGGCTTTTCGGCCGACACAGACGAAGAACGGGCCGCACTGCAGGAACTTTGTGCCGCCGCGAACATTGATGCTGTTGATTGTCATCACTGGGCGGATGGCGGCGCCGGGGCGGAAACGTTGGCCCATAAAGTGGTGGCGCTAGCCGACAGTGGGAAGGCGGATTTCACTCCACTCTACAAGGATGCGCTGCCGCTCGCGGACAAGATTCGGACGGTCGCGCAACAGATTTATGGTGCCGATGACATCCTTCTCGATAAACGTGTCCACCAACAGCTAAGCCAACTCGAGGCGGATGGTTTTGGTAATCTTCCGGTCTGCATGGCCAAAACACAGTACAGCTTCTCTACCGACCCGACACGCCTTGGAGCGCCGAGCGGGCACCAGATACCAGTGCGGGAAGTTCGCCTGGCAGCGGGTGCTGGCTTTGTGGTCGTTATCTGTGGAGAGATTATGACCATGCCCGGCCTGCCGCGTGTTCCTGCAGCCAACAGCATACGTATAGACGACACGGGCCAAGTAGAAGGTCTGTTCTGAGACATGGAGTCGAACCACAATGACTGACAACCGCTTTGATACCTTTCCTGCGCATGGAGTATGGAGCCCTGCATTAACACCGCTCGACGATCAGCTATCGATCGACACCACCAGACTCAGCAGACATGTACAACACCTACTGGCGTCTGGCTGTCACGGTGTGGCGCTATTCGGCACGACGGGCGAAGCCAATTCGTTTTCAGTGAAAGAACGCATGGTCGCGCTCGAAGCCGTTCTGAAGAGCGGGGTCACTCCGGCGCAATTAATGATCGGCACAGGCTGCTGCGCTCTACCTGACACCATCGAACTGACGCGTCATGCGCTTGCTAACGGTTGCCACCACACACTGGTGTTACCCCCGTTTTATTACAAGAACGCATCAGACGATGGACTGTTAATGAGTTATTCGAACATGATAGAAGGCGTTTCCGATACGGCGCTCAACGTCTTTCTCTATCATATTCCGCCGGTGTCCCAAATCCCAATTTCTGGAGACTTGATCAATAATCTGGTTACTCGCTTTCCCGAAGTCATTACAGGCGTAAAAGACAGTTCCGGCGATCTTGATAACACCTTGTCTTTGTCGAATCGATTTCCCCAGTTGGCGATCTTTCCCGGCGCAGAAACTTTCCTATTGACTGGCCTTCAGAACGGCTGCGTTGGGTGCATTTCAGCCACCGCGAATGCCAATCCAACGGGGCTTCGGCGCATCTATGACAGCTTCATTGCGAGTGATGGCAATGCACCGATCCTGCAGGAAAAAGCCAATCGCATCAGAGAAGCCTTCGTCGCCTACCCGGCTATTGCGGCACTGAAACACTATGCGGCCGAATTTTACGGCGACACTCGATGGCAGACGCTGCGCCCCCCGCTAGTCGGATTACCGGAAGATCATGGTCAGCAACTGCTAAACGATTTACAACATCTCGACCTACCGATGGAGTGAGACGCCACCCGCGCGTCTTGTATCGATGTCATTACCTCCACCTGACCAATCTGATTTTTCCCTGACCACCGCTTTCCATCGGCTAGGATCTCCGCCATCTGTTTATCGGCTCGCAACACAGCTAACGCCATGGTTTGCCTGGGCCGCTATCGCGTGTTTTGGAATCGGACTTTACGGTGCGCTAGTAGCCGCGCCTCCTGACTATCAGCAAGGGCAGGCTTATCGGATTATCTTTGTACACGTACCTGCCGCGTGGTTGTCAATGATGGTCTATGTCGTGTTTGCCATCGCCGGTGCTATCGGTCTCATCTGGCATATTAAAGTCGGCTTCATCGTGGCCCGAACCAGTGCACTTATCGGAGCCGCCTACACTTTCCTGGCGCTGGCAACCGGTTCAATCTGGGGGAAACCCATGTGGGGTACCTGGTGGGTATGGGACGCCCGTCTGACATCAGAATTGGTGCTGTTACTGCTCTACCTCGGTTATCTTGCACTGGATTCTGCAATCGATGACCGCCGAACAGCGGGCCGTGCTGGCGCCGTTCTCGCCCTGGTCGGCCTCGTG
>DUBL01000218.1:0-4078 GCA_012960345.1 Gammaproteobacteria bacterium
CCTCTGGTGAGACTTCACGAAAAGCTGGGTATTGACGGGGATTTTACTGATCCGGCAGATGCCGTGCTGCTTGTGCTGCAACATGTGGATTCCAAGCATTGTCTGATGGTGGATGAAATTATCGATCAACGGCCAGTGGTTATTAAGAACATGGAAGATAATTTTGTTCAGGTGCCTGGCATGACCGGTGCGAGCATCATGGGTGACGGAAAGGTGTCCTTTATTCTCGACATAGCTGCCATTGCAGCATAGACGCAGGCGGATGCTAGGTTTATGACTCAACGGCCAAACCCTATCAGATCGGCACGGTTGTCAATGGCCGCGACCGATGACGATAGTGATGAATTTAATCTTGATTTCACCAATCGCTCCGGTCCCCAACTAATTACTTTTATGCTCGGTGAAGAAGAATATGGGGTTGATATTCTGCGAGCGCGGGAATTGATCACTTATCCTGTCGGTGGTGTGACGCCGGTGCCTGGGTTGCCGGTTTTTGTGGTGGGTGTGATTAATTTGCGGGGTATCGTCATTCCCGTGATGGACCTTCGAATTCGTTTTCGGTTGGCACAGGCCGAGTATGATCTCTACACAGTTATTATCATTGTTGAAGTCGAAGGGAAGCAGATAGGTCTAGTGATTGATTCGGTCTCTGATGTTGTTCACTTGGACGAGGATCAGGTTCAGTCGATGGAACACTTGACTGCGAACGTAGATACTGAATTTATCGGCGGAGTAGTAAATATCAAGGACGAGATGGTCATTTTGCTGGATGTCGATCATTTATTGTCTGCGCGGGAACTCCGCGCGCTGGTCGACAAAACTGAAGATGGTGAGAAAGTCTGATGTCATCATGCAGAGTGCTTATTATCGATGACTCCGCCGTTTCACGTCGTGCGTTGAGCGATATTTTATCGACCGATCCGGATATTGATGTGGTTGGGACAGCGCCCGATGCGATGATTGGGTTGCGAAAGATTGAGGCTTTGTCTCCCGATGTCCTTACGCTCGATGTCGAAATGCCTGGAATGGATGGACTGACTTTTCTTGAAAGGTTAATGAAGTCAAATCCCATGCCGGTGGTGATGGTCAGCGCCTACACCGAGGCAGGCTCAGATGCAGCAATTCGGAGCCTGGAATTGGGCGCGGTCGATGTGGTGGAGAAGCCCCGCTATGAGGTCCGGGAAGGATTAAGTAATCTTTCTGAGTTGATTATCGATAAGGTAAAGGGAGCAGCACTCGCCCGGGTCGCAAGCCCTTCCATGCGCTTTTTTGAACATAATACGGGTGAGTCCGCTGTTATTTCGGTCACTCAAGAGAGCCTAGGGCACGCGCCACTGGAACAACTAGTCGCAATTGGAGCATCTACCGGTGGTCCTCAGGCGATCCGCCAGGTGCTGGAGGTGCTACCGGCGTCTATGCCGCCAGTGTTAGTGGTGCAGCATATAACGCCATCGTTTACCGAATCATTTGCCAAAAGCCTTGATACTAATTGTCAATTAAGTGTTCAGGTAGGTCGCGATGGTGTATGTCCGGAACCAGGTAATGTTTATATCGCTCCAGGCGATCGGCATATGTTGTTGACCAGGGCGGGCACAGACTATGTTCTTGCGCTTGCCGATCATGATCGGGTGAATCGACATCGACCATCCGTTGATGAATTGTTTAAATCAGTAGCCGTTCATGCAGGACAGAGTGGGACAGGTATCCTATTAACTGGCATGGGCGTGGATGGGGCGATTGGACTGAAGATGATTCGTGAGAGTGGGGGTCGGACATTCGTACAGGATGAAGCATCATCTGTAGTATTTGGTATGCCGCGAGCCGCAGTCGACCTAGATGCAGCGGACACGGTGTTAGGTATTAGTCGTATCGCGGAGTGCTTGACTCGTTATGTTTTCCGGAACTCAGAAGCAGACAAGCGCCGACGGCGCGGGGATTCAATATGAAAGGATTGACCATCAGCCGAAAACTCCTATTGATATTTCTAGTTAATGTCATAGTCATTGGAGCTATTGCGGCTATTGTTTTTCAGTCCTTTCAAGGTTTGAGCGATAGCATCACCTACGGTTCAAGTACTGTCGGCAATTACAAGGCAGATCTTGATGAACTTCGAAGCGAACAAAGCCGGCTCGAAGCATTGACACAGCCTTTTTATCT
Source organism: Gammaproteobacteria bacterium (assembly GCA_012960345.1). Lineage (GTDB taxonomy): Bacteria > Pseudomonadota > Gammaproteobacteria > Arenicellales > UBA868 > UBA11791. Next base: position 2,158 of record DUBL01000218.1, read on the forward strand.
CAATGTGACACCAGAGTCGGTGAAAGAGGCCAAGTACACACTAGGGCTCGCGCTTGAAACTATCGATCAGAGTATGGGGAAGTTGCTGGGAGCGGAGTATGAATCTGTGCGCAATTTGGCCATCCAACCGGCGGAGGGGAGTGCCGCCAGTTCGCACTCCATGATCATGGGTGAAGAGCTCAAGGCAATCCAAAGTGTACTTGACGAAAGTATTGCGCCAATGATCGATTCAATGGCATCCAGTGCTTTAAAACAGGCGGTCAACGAAGGCAAGTTGAGTGCCTCGTTGCCGGATGTCGCTGTGGCTTTTGGAGATTTTCGAGCAGTCCGCAAGCGCTTGATTTTCCTATATCGTAGAAAGGCGGGTCTGGTCACGGGTATGCCCGAGTACGAAAAATTTATGGCGGCGATGATGGGTGGGGAGAAAGGGCACCAAACAGCTTCAACCTTAGATGAGAATTTGTTCTACCAGCTTGAGAAACACATTGGGGAGCTGAATGCGCTCCTTGCAGAACAAGGAGACGACCGCTCTAAACGCATGGTAGCTGCGGTCGGAGGCGTACAGAGCTTAGATAAGAGCGGTAATGCCGAGAAGGATAGCCCCGTCGATACCGCTCTTGGACGCTTCGATCAGTTTCTCCTTGAGCATCAGGCGCTACGTGCGCGGTATGTAACGACCAAGAACCAGTTCAGAGACTACGTCACTAGCATCAATAACGTACAGGTGTCCTCTGCTTACAAGACGTTTGATCGGCGTACGCTAAAAGCCTTCAAGGCCATGGAATCGCACATCAAGAGCAGCAAGCGAAGTGAAAACCTTTCAGATCAGTTCGCAATCCTCAATGCTAAGTTGTCTGGCGGGTTAGCGGATCTCAATCGGACGATCGAGGCCGAACGGCAACGGGTAAGCGAGGGTATTCTTTCCGATGGTCAAGATTTCCTGCAGGTATTGATCGGGTTGGCCGTAATCGGAGCCTTGATCAGCTTAATGATTGGGTTGTTTGTTAAGCGGTCTATCACTCGGCCGGTAGATGAATTGGTAAAGGTGGCCAAGGATATTGCGCAGGGCGAGGGAGATCTAACTAAGCGTTTGTCGGTATCAGAGACCGGTGAGTTGGGTCAATTATCAGGTTGGTTTAATTCATTTCTGCAACGACTCAGTGACTTGATTGTCGAAATAAAGGATTTCGCGGGAAATATTGAGCACGCCTCTCAGGAAATTGCGTCGGGCAATAAGGATCTCTCTGAACGAACACATCGGCAAAGTGCAGCTTTGCAGGAAACGGCAAGCTCGATGGAGCAGATGAACAGCATAATTCAGAACAGCGCGGAGGATGCAAAGAAGGCGTTTGAGCGTACGCAGGACAGCCAAGGGACTGTGGATGACAGTCGTAGTAACCTCCTGACCGCGGTACAGGAAACAATCGATAGCAACCAGGAAATGTTAACTAACGTGCTGCAAACCAATGTTAAAGTGGTGGACGGAATGGCGGATATCTCTGCCAACTCTGAGAAAATGGCCGGTATTGTTACGTTGATGAACGATATTGCATTCCAGACTAATTTGTTGGCGTTAAATGCATCAATTGAAGCTGCGCGGGCAGGAGAGCACGGTAAGGGTTTTGCCGTCGTCGCAACGGAAGTCCGAAAACTCGCATCACGTTCTGCCAAGGCATCGGAAGAAATCGGTGAACTGGTTGAAACTAATTTAGCAAGTGTCGGCGCAGGTCAAGTGTTGGTTCAGGAAGGAGGACGCGAGCTTGAGGAACGGCGAGTAGCCGTGGATTCAATGTTGAGTAGCTTACAGGAAAGCAGCACCAGCAATTTAACGCATATACGAAATGCGTTCAGAGAGCTGGCCGAAGTGATGGAAAACATTAAAACTGCGTCCGAAGAACAGGCGAAAGGAGTCAGCGAGGTT
>DUBL01000218.1:4172-14642 GCA_012960345.1 Gammaproteobacteria bacterium
TTTAAGACTGACGCGGTTGTTGGATGCTTTTCAAGTAGGACATCGCCCAACTGGCCAATCTGAGGAGGATGGTGACGATTATTCCGGAACGCTCCGAGGAGCCGCTAGTGTTGATGACGAACAACTTAAATACTATGCGCCTTATTTAACGGAAGAGAATGCTAAATCAGGTTCGGCGGAGCGGCATCTTGGCCATGGTTCTGCGACGGAACAGGGTCTAACTGACGTGGAGTTGATTCCTGCACGGCGGGCCGAGAGTTCGCAAACCGATGAGTTCAGTGAATTTGATTCCGATAAGCCGTTTCGATGAAGCTCGGTATTGAATGCGAATATTGGCAGTGCCTCGCGACTGACCGACCGCAATGTAGGCTGCCAAATTGATTGAGCACGAGATGCCACTTGTTGGTCCCAACCGAGCTGAGTATGAGGCTTTTCAGGCGTTTACCCTGGATACACTTGGCTTATCTCTTGGAGATAACAAAGCCTATCTGCTTCATGGACGGCTGCAACGTCGCATGGGGGAGCTCGGACTAAATAATTACGGGCAATATTATCAGCGACTCTCAAGTGATCGCTCTGGTGCGGAATTGCAGCTGTTCTGTAACGCTATCACCACGACCAAGACTGATTTTTACCGAGAGAAAGAGCATTTCGAATTGTTAACAAACGAAATATATCCGGCATTGAAACGGAAAATTAGTCAGTCGTCGCCAGGAAAGCTTCGTTTGTGGAGTGCAGGTTGTTCGATGGGTCAAGAAGTTTATTCAATGGCATTCGAAGCGGTCGATATTTTTGAGCAAGAACTTGAAGCTGGCTTTGATATGAAATTTCTAGGGACGGATATCAATACGGAGATGTTGGCTGTTGCGCGATCAGGAATATACAACGCAGAAATGCTGCAAACGTTAAGTACGGCGCAACAAGAAAAGTACTTTTGTAAGACTGAGAGAGCTGAGGATAGTGCATTACAGGTTAACGGGCGAATTGCGGACTTGGTCGAATTTCGACGAGTCAATTTTATGCAGACAACTTACCCTATAGAGACGACTTTTCAGGTAATTTTTTGTCGAAACGTTTTCTATTATTTTGATCCGGGCATCAGACAGATTGTGCTCAACCGGCTTGCCGGTTATTTAGACGACGGTGGTTGGTTAGTCCTCAGCGTGACTGAAATAGGCTATGAGATTCCCGATCTGGTGAAAGTCCGGGGAAATATTTTTCGTCGGCAAGCGATCGCGGCCTGATGTTGGGGTAAACCTTATGCCTCTAGACGTAGTCGTTAAAAATGGAGTCATGCTCGTTTCCGGCCGCTTGGTGGGCCGCGAATTGGCAAGGGTGCGTGATGCTGGGAAAGCTTTGTTGAATCAGTCCGATCAAGGAATTATTGTCGATTTGAGTCAAACTGAGCCCGTGATAGACATTGCGGGAATTCAGGTGCTGGCGGCGTTTTCTCGGTCCGCTAGGATCAGAGGCAAGCGGTTTCGACTAATCGGTATGAATAAAATACAGATCGACGCGTTAAAACTCGCCGGGTTCGAATCATTAACGGACAGCACCTCAGACTGAAGGTTATGCGCTTACAGATCTTGCTGGTCGATGACTCCGTAACCATACGACGCTATGCCCGGTCTATTCTCGAGGGGTTGGAGGAAAATTATCGAATAACCGAGCGTGAAGATGGCGCGGCAGCGCTCGGGTGGTTGTCATCATTAGTCCCAAGTGACTTTCCAGATCTCATCATTATTGATCGAAACATGCCAAGGATGACAGGGGATGAATCCGTTCGCATCATCAAAATGGATGAGGAATGGCGATCGATTCCTGTGGTCTTTCTAACGGCTCAGGCAGAGGGTGCCCAGGTCGGTGATGACGGATTGTTACTGAGTGCTGATGCCTACGTATGTAAACCATTTGAACCTGAGGAGTTAACGGCCGTGGTGCGGCGGCTGATGCCGATAAATAATGCTGAGTCGATGCGGACATTGCGGGAGGAGGAAAAGTCGATCGCAGAGTCAGTTTTGCCAAAGGTCGAGGTTAAAGATAATGATCCGATGTTAGATCTTTTCCTTGTTGAAGTCTCTGAACACGCAGCCACAATGGTGCAGGGGGTACGGGATTTCCACTCGAGGGTCGCTGTCAGTGAAACGGTGGCCGAGTTGATCCGAAGTGCACACTCGATAAAAGGTGCTGGCGGAATCGTCGGGCTCAGCGGGTTTGCGGGATTGGCAGGTACACTGGAAGTCTATTTTTCACGGCTGAAAACTAGTGATGGGTTGATCGAGCGTGAGCAGGCGTTGGTGTTAGATCAATCCGTGGATGTCTTCGTTACCCTGGGTAACGCATTGTCCCACCAGGTTAGGTCGATGGAGTTGGAGTATCTGCCGAAACTCCAGTCGCTCGAAGCTCGGCTCCAAGAGTTTCTTGGAGACAGGTCGAGTGCCCGAGGTGGATCAGACAGTTCGTTTCCACCTCATGCAGAGGTCTCGCAGACTGCGCCTGCACAAATCCAAGAGGTGATTGTGGAGAGGCTCTCGGACTCCACCGGTGCAATTAATAGTGGAGGCGGTACGGGTCAGGTGGTACCTGTCACGTCTGATGCCAACACGGTTCATCGGATTGTTGTGCTGTTAATTGATGATCAACGGATCATCGGCGAATCGCTAAGACAAATGTTGCAGAACGAATCCGATATACAGTTCCATTTCTGCCAGGATCCAATGAAAGCCATTGAAATTGCGTTGGAAATTCGTCCCACAGTGATCTTGCAGGATCTCGTAATGCCGGAATTGGATGGGTTGGAGCTTGTGCGGCGGTTTCGGGCTCAACAGGATTTAGACAAAGTGCCATTGATTGTTTTATCGGGAACAGAAGTGGCCGAAGTGAAAGCGGAAGCATTTGCCCTTGGGGCGAATGATTACATGGTGAAATTACCCAATGCGCTCGAAGTGATTGCAAGGATACGTTACCACTCACAGGGGTATATCAATCTGTTGGAACGTGAAGCCGCGATGGCCCGAGTGACCTGGCTAGCAGAGCACGATCCATTGACCGCCTGCCTCAATCGACGGACATGGCATGAGGGTCTTGACGAAGCGATCGTTACCTTAGCGCTGGACGAGGCCCTCGTTTTGGCCATATGTGATATTGATTTGTTTAAAAAGGTAAACGACACCTATGGACACCAGTGTGGCGATGATGCGATTCAGCACGTGGTGGCTATTCTGGAAAAAGGGATCGGCGGATTGGGCCAATTAGGACGTTTGGGCGGCGAGGAATTCGGAATTTTTATGGTGCTTTCGAAGATCACCCCCGAGGCAGGCGATCCAGTGATGGAGGCGGACAAAATCTTCGAACATATACGAAAGGAACTCGAAAATTCCCCATTAAACTGGAATGAACATGTGCTCACATTGACGATGAGTTTTGGGATTACCTTTCACCGCGCCGGCGAAAACGGGGAGTCGGCATTGTCCAGGGCTGACGCCGGTGTCTACCAGGCCAAAGATGGAGGTAGGAATCAAGTGGCGCGGATGTGATCCCGTAGGCAGTTCGCGTGCGTCAACTGTTCAGGTTGTTGAGAAATCCCTAAGCCCGATCAACACAGGTCCGGTCAGTTCCAAATCAAGCATAGCGTTGCATGCGTTGGCGTGAGCAATACGGGGTCTCTGGTCTATCCGTTTGACGCTCTGGCCTATCCCTGGGTTATACATCTTGCTAATAGTCACGGTGTTCGAGTTGTTGATGCCACTCGTTTGTCCTTAACGTCAGTCAGTGATTTGTACTTGATTCCGACCGTTGCGCTTAGCCACATACAACGCTTGGTCGGCACGGGAAATCGCTGTATCTGGGAGCTCACCTGGTTGATAGATCGTGGCGCCAATACTCATAGTGAGAGAAATCTCTTTATCACCAACCGTGAGGGGGGTCGTTTCAAGAGCGACGCAAAGGCTCTTCATGACTTTTTCCATTGCTGCATGGGGTTCTTTTTGTGTCAAAGGGGTCTGGTGCAAATCAAGAAAAACTCCAAATTCTTCTCCCCCGAGTCTCCCGAGCGTCGCATCTATATCCAAAAGCACCTTGATGGTATGTTGAACGACATGCCGAATCGCGGCATCTCCAGTGGCATGACCGTGAGTGTCGTTAACATTCTTGAAGTGGTCTATATCAAGCATTGCAACACCAAAAGTAGCGGTGGGGTCGGCCGTATCAATAGCTGTTTGAAGTCGTTCGTGCCAGGTCCGACGGTTTAGGCACTCAGTCAGAGGATCATGTTCGGCCAACCAGGTCAGCCGCTCTAGAGCAGAGTCTTTTTCAGCTTCCTCACGATTAACCCGATCGAGCACAGCATTATAGAAAGTTGCGATGTGATGCGCTTCTGTTTGATGGTCGACGGTTACGGGTTTTTTGAAGTCTCCACTTTTCGCCTGATGACTCATTTGGCGAATTAAATCCAAGGTCGACGTAGTGGCGTCATGTTCAACGATGTTCAGGCCAATGATCTCGGCTTGGGCGCTCACACGGTATTTGATTAATTTTCCGGAGAGATAAAAGAACAGTGTTGAAAGTGGGAATACATAGAGGCCAACGGCTAGGACGCCAAGTGCCTGTATGCCGAGAAACTCGATTGCGCTAAGGTGCTCAGGAGTTTCAACAAAAAGGGCTACCGCGAGCGTCCCCCAGATGCCGGCACCCAGGTGAACGGGAATCGCTCCAACGGCGTCGTCAAGGCGAAACTTTTCGAGCAGGTCGATAACGTATATCACAACCAATCCACCGACAAAGCCAATAATCGCCGCCATCCAGGGAACTGTTAAATCACAACTGGCTGTCACTGCAACCAATCCACCGAGACTGCCATTCAATATATCTAGCGCTTTGGGTTTGCCATAGCGTAAGGCTGTGAGTGCCAAGGTAGATAGGATGCCGAAGACGCCACCAACGATGGTGTTGGTTATGATGAGAGGGACAGACTCGGTGGCGGCAAGCATACTGCCCCCGTTGAAACCGAGCCATCCGAACCAGAGTAGAAAGACCCCGAGTGAGGTTAAAGTGACGCTATTGGGTTCGATTACGCCACCAGGGTCATTGAAGCGGCCAAGCCTTGGGCCGATGTGACGGATGGCGGCTAGCGCGACCCAGCCACCGACGGAATGCACAATGGTTGAGCCAGCGAAGTCATGGAATCCAAGTGTGGCCAGCCAGCCGTTATTGGTTCCAGGGAAAAGTAATCCGCCCCAGGCCCAGTGACCCGTCACCGGGTATACCAGGACGACCATGAATAAGGCCACCAGACAATAGCCATAGAATGACATCCGTTCGGCGACGGCGCCCGAGAGGATGGTTGTGGCAGTCGCGCAGAACATGGCCTGGAAAATAAAAATTAAGTAGATATGAGGGGCTTCGGTAGTCGAGAGTGAGAAGGGTTCACCGATGACGCCACTCAGCGACTCACCAAACATCACACTGAAGCCAATTATTCCAAAACCAATGACGCTGATCGCAAAATCGACCGTGTTCTTGATAACGACATTGATGGTATTTTTGGCGCGAATTTGGCCAGCTTCTAGACAGCTGAATCCGGCCTGCATAAAAAGAACCAGGCAGGAACAGGTAAGTATCCAAACCATGTCGATTTGGCTAATTTGTATCATCAGATGGTTCCGGTGGTCAGCGGCCGCCACTAATTATAGGGTTCAAACTGATTCGCTGACCGATAGTATGCTGGAGTCGGTTGCTGTGATGGAATCATCTAAATGAGCGCTAACTTTATGGTGCTTTAACGGACGCTTTTTTATCCTATAGAGTTTGCAGCACGCATGTCATTCCGTGCTCAGTTAGCGTGTGTCGACTGTTCAGGACGGGAGGGAAGTTCCGCCAGCTCGATCAGCAGATGCCCGGTTGATTCTGGATCAAGAAAAGCGATGCGCGCATTGGCATGCCCAATACGGGGTATCTCGTCTATCAGTTTAACGCCCCTGGCTTTGAGTTCGGCCAGAGCACCGACAATGTCGTCAACTTCTAAGCAGATGTGAAAGAGGCTCTCGCCGTGTTTGTCGATCCACTCTGAGACTTCGGTGCCGGCTTTGTCCGATTCAAGAATCTCGAGGTAAGTCTCGCCTACTGGGTACATTGCGATACGGGTGTTGTATTGAGGCAAGTTTTCTTCATATTCAAGCGTCAAGCCCAGTTTGTTTTCGAGGATGTCGCGCATGCTGGCCAAGTGTTTTACCGCAACGGCGATGTGTTCAATACGTTTTATCTTCATGGGGTTCTCCCGGGCATTGGCCCTCATTGGCCGTTCGATAAATCGACAACCAGGTGTATTGTTGTTCCAATAGACAATACACCGTCGAATGGGTCAAACCAAATAGTCGGGTTCATCAATCTGACGGTGGTGAATGTTCGGAAGTGGCAAAACCTCAGAACACCAAAGGGAAACGGATTAGAACGATGGGAGTCACGAACACGAGAGTCTTGTGGGGTGTGGGGACTGCGCGCACCGTGCGGGTGCATTGGGCCCTGGCGGAACTTGGCCTTCAATACCGCACCGTCCCCACCCAGGCGCGGACACCCGCGATGCAAGAAGAAGCGTTCCAAAGGGTGAGTCCGCAAGGGAAGATTCCGGTGCTGGAGGATGGCGCACTGGTGTTGAGTGAGAGTCCGGCGATTGTCACTTATCTTGCCGAACGGTATTCATCTGCCGACAATCGCCTGATCCCCGAAAGCGTGCTCGATCGGGCACGCTACTTTGAATGGTTGTCGTTCATCTCGATGGAGCTTGATGCGACGAGCATCTACGTATTGCGCCGCCATGTTGGGTTGCCGCAAATTTATGGCGATGCGCCAAACGCCAGTGCGGTGGCGAGAGATTACTTCGCCCGCATGATCGGCTCGGCGGTGACGCGTCTGTCGAAAGAGGGGCCCTATTTACTCGGCCAGCAGTTCAGTGGAGTCGACATATTGATGACCAGTTGCCTTGATATTGCTGAGCGATATGATCTGACGGTGCCGGAGCCTTTTAAACACTACCGCGAGCGGGTTGCCCAACGACCAGCCTACGCGGCTGCGATCGCAGCCAATAAGCCGCAATGACAAACGCGAGCGGACCCCTTACGGGAGTTCAAGTGGTCGATCTCACCACTGCCGTGTCAGGCCCTGTCGCTGCGGTGATTTTGGCGGAGACCACTCAGTTTGTCCGTGTCGCAACGGTGGATCATCCTCTTGGCGTTGGGTCGAGAGTTCCCTCGTCATCATCTGGTCTTAGTGTCGGGTGCTCGTGGCACAATCACAGCAATCGAAGTACCCGAAACGTGCGAGCGCTAGCTGGATAGGAGGCGAAACCTGATGAATAGTTCTGATCCCTTATTACAGCCGTTCACGTTAAAACATTTGACGCTTAAGAATCGAATAATCAGCACGAGTCACGAACCGGCTTATTCCGAAGATGGCTTGCCAAAGACGCGCTATCGTTTGTATCACGAAGAAAAAGCCAAGGGCGGCCTCGCGCTCACTATGTTCGGTGGGGGCACCTTAGTGGCACCAGACGCGGCCCCGGCGTATGGGAATTTGTACGCTGGAGATGACCGAATCGTTCCTTATTTTAGGACGCTTGCCGAGGCGGTTCACCGGCACGGCGCCGCGACCATGTGTCAGATCACCCACCTAGGGCGACGCACTTCCTCCTATGCGGGGCACTGGTTACCGGCAATAGCCCCATCCCCTATCAGGGAACCGGCCCATCGGGCTTTCCCCAAGGCGATGGAAGACTGGGACATTCGCCGCGTGGTCCGGTCTTACGGTGCTGCCGCTATCCGGTGTCGTGATGGCGACCTGGATGGGATCGAAGTCGAGGCTTACGGCCACCTGTTTGACAGTTTCTGGAGTCCAGCGCTGAATCATCGTACCGATCGATACGGCGGGTCACTGGAAAACCGAATGCGGTTTGGTATCGAAGTTCTGCAGGAAATCCGCCGTCAGGTGGGTGATGATTATATCGTTGGCATACGTATGGTTTTCGATGAAATGCTAGATGGAGGCCTGGTGTTTGATGAGGGGATGAAGATCGGGGAGATACTCACTGCCAGCGGCTTGATCGATTTCATCAGTGTTATTCGAGGTCACATTGAGACGAATGCCGGTTTGGCTGATGTCATTCCCAACATGGGTACGCCCGGGGCACCGCACCTGGCTTTTGCCGGAGAGATTAAGCGGGCATTTGATTTGCCCGTGATGCATGCCGCGCGTATCAATGATGTGGCGACGGCCCGCTACGCGGTGCGAGAGGGTTTGCTTGATCTGGTGGGGATGACCCGTGCGCATTTAGCCGACCCACATATTGTCGCCAAGATTACTCGGGGCGAAGAGGATCAAGTCCGACCGTGTGTGGGTGCAGGGTACTGCATCGATCGAATCTATGGCGAGGGCGAAGCCTTGTGCTTGCATAACCCCGCGACGGGCCGGGAAGCGTCGATGCCACACGTGATTGTTTCGAGCGCCGAAGCGCGTCGCCGTGTAGTTGTGGTAGGGGCAGGGCCTGCCGGATTGGAGGCCACCAGAGTGTGTGCCAGTCGCGGGCACGAAGTGATTCTGATGGAAGCGGCGGATCGGCCAGGCGGGCAGATTAATCTGGCGGCACGCGTGGTGCGGAGAAAGGAAATCCTCGGTATTACCGATTGGTTATTCGATCAGGTCGAAAGATTGGGAGTAACGATTCGACTCGGCTGTTACGCGGAGGCGCTGACTGTTGAAGCGGAACATCCTGATATCGTTATTATCGCGACGGGGGGGGTTCCGAACCTTGCGTTTCTCGGTGAAGACCAAGCACTGGTAACTTCCAGTTGGGATGTTCTAGCGGGTACCGAACAGCTTAAGAGAAATGTACTCATTTATGACGACAATGCGCAACACGCTGGCATATCGTGCGCGGAATTTATCGCCGAGGCAGAGTGCTCATTGGAATACGTTTCGCCTGAGATGATGGTCGCGCCGGATATCGGCGGCACCAATCACCCGGCGTACCTGCGCTCGCTGTACGGTCATGCGGTAACCATCACCTTGAATCATCGATTGCTGACTGTAACCCGCGAGGATGATGGACTGGCAGCGACGCTTTACAACGAGTACACCGGATTACGGATGTCGCGTCGAGTGGATCAGGTGGTGGTGGATCATGGTTCGTTGCCGGCAGATGAGCTTTATTTTGCTTTGAAACCCACTTCTACTAATCTTGGGGAAGTTGATTTGGAGGCGTTGTTAGCAAATCAGAATCAAATGGTGGTGAATAATTTACAAGGCAAGTATCAGTTATTTCGTATTGGAGACGCGGTGGCAAGCCGGAATGTTCACAGTGCATTGTTTGACGCATTACGGCTGTGTAAGCAGTTTTGATGTTGATAGCTTAATGAGGATTGATTTCAGCGAATCGTTTCGGCGGCAGTGTGTCGAGCGACTTGACGAATTTGAGTGGGTTGCCATCGATGATCCGGCGTTGCGCCCGGCTTCTGTCGTCATCGGAATGATCAGAGGAGGCGAGACCGAGGAGGTGGGTTTCTACTTGACTCGGCGGAGCAGTCGTTTGGCTCGGCACCAAGGGCAATATGCATTACCCGGAGGACGATTGGACGAGGGCGAAGACGCGTCGACCGCTGCACTGCGTGAGTTGGAGGAGGAACTTGGCGTAAAGGCAAAGCCCACTGATATCATTGGTCGGCTGGATGATTTCCCCACGCGTTCAGGCTTTTGTGTCACGCCGTTGGTTCTGTGGCTGGATAGCGGCATAGAGCCCGCGCCAGATCCTAATGAAGTGGAAACCGTGTTCAACGTTCCACTCGAAGATCTTACTCAACCCCAGGTGCCACGCTTACACCGTATTCCGGAAAGCGATCAACCCGTATTGTCTATTCCCTTTGCATCTTTGGGGGATGAAGTATTTTCTCCGACCGCTGCGATTCTTTACCAATTCCGTGAGGTCGTGCTGTATGGACGTTCGACACGGGTTGCCCACTACGAGCAACCCGTGTTTGCCTGGAAGTGATTTGCGTGCGACAGTTGTCATCTGGGTTGATTGATTATGACAAGAGACGTGCAAGCACAAACAGGTGAAAGCAAAGTTCCGGGGTGGTGTGCCCTGTGTCGTTCTCGTTGCGGTTGTTTCAATCGCAACCGCTGCCGCGTTCGCAACAACACTAAGTGGCTGGCGAGGTCTACTTCAAAACAGGGGAAGTGTTGCGATGCGCTGGGACGATGCAACCACTCGAGTGCAAGCGTTGGTAAGAGCACAAAAAATGATGCAAGATTCGATTGAAGTAGCTACTCAATTAGAACATTTTGTCGATGGGGTTCCGCGATCACTTTTGTTGTGGGAACTTACACAGTTGCTCCCAAGCCAATCGATCCTAAACGATATTCGTCTTGAAACACGCACTCGAATGACAGAGGATCAACTGGAAGAGCGTAAAGAACTTATCACTC
>DUBL01000218.1:14731-15077 GCA_012960345.1 Gammaproteobacteria bacterium
TTCAAACGTGTCTTTGCTGTATGCACAACAAGAGGGTGCTACGACTAAGCGCAATTTTTCAATGCAACTTGAAGTGAGTACCCACGCAACTTTCTCAATGGAGTCAGGACAATGAAAGTACCAACACGTCATCTCGCGTTAATCGGGCTATTAATTGCAGTCCCTGTCTCCGCATGGGCGATTGCATATCGTCCAATGAACAATGCAGTGCATGGAGTTGCAGAAGAGATTCGACTTCGCACATCGAATCTTTCCTATGTAGAAGAAATTAATACACAGTATCGAGAGCTTAAATCGATAACCAAAGCAATCAACAAATCAGCAACTCAAGCGGCAAGCCGAATAC
>DUBL01000219.1 GCA_012960345.1 Gammaproteobacteria bacterium
TCGAATAGCATTGGTCCCCATAGATGGGGCTAACGTGACGCATGTGCGTTGTACCCAGTAGGCTTGCCGACGCATTGCACATCGCGAATTTCAACACCACGCGCCCGATCGGCGCTACGTTCTAGAATCTATTATCAATCGCCGCGACTAGCGGCGGACTGTCAGCCTAGCGGACCTTCGAACAGATCGGGTGACAGCACTGCCGGCCGTCGCCGGCGACCGGCTTGAAAAATAGGGGGACCGCTATCTCGAAACATAGCATGCAGTTCTCCACCGTAATGCCAGCCGCATTGACCACAATTGGTACAACATTCTTTTATGCCGGCTCCATGCTGATCACAAACCACCGTTTCACCATACCAGCCGGCTGGATAACCACAGCATGTGCATTCACTGCGAAAAAAGTAATCCAACGACGATTTATTTTTGTCAAAAGGGTTCATTGCACTATTCCTGATCTGACCCCACTGTCCTGCCTAAATAACAAATAAAAGTTGAGAAGTCATGACTCGTCTAAAACCTCTATAAACTAGGCCAAATTCCCACAAAGAATATCTCGAGGAGAACTAACCAGACAACGGTGCCCACAACAGCGACTTTTAGCGCTGAGCCTTTCGACACGAAAAAGAACGGGAAAAAGAACGCTAGGCCTAACGGACCAGTAAAGCGGACGAGAAGACTTGCTGTGGCGAGTTGCTTTTGTAAACTCACGCCCCGGTCCATCGATTGCTTAATCTTAGTCGCGGTTCGACCGTAAATGCCAAACACTAAAGGTAAGTACCAAAACAATGTGGCTTGCAACAATTTCGTTTCCGAAAATTCGTCAAATGCATATCCATAGATATACCCGATCAGCACTAAAGCAATCACGATACTAAAGTTGTATACCTTTAATTCCAATCCAAATGTTGATGAAGGATTGACCGTCTCGGTACCGAAATCATTGACGGAGACATCCGCCTGCCCAAGTGGTTGCGATTGTTTGGTTTTCTCAGTGATTCGGTCTGTGTCCATGATTACTTTGCATCAGACTTTTCTCGTTTTTGTTTCTCACGCAGGAATTGATACATGCTGAAGCGCTTTGGAAACGCTACTCCGATTCCCGTTGCCCAGGATTCCCATTTGTCAATCATCGATTTGGCCGTAACACTATCGATATCCGTAAGATTGTGTAACTCCGTACGGTCCCGAGAAATATCATATAGCTCCCAAGGCTTCTCGTACTCACGCACCAACTTCAGGTTCCCGTCTCGCATGGCAGCATTTCCCTCATGTTCCCAATAGATCGGCTCGCTATGGACAGCTTTGCGCGGACTGACGAGAGCTGGTACCAAGGATTTACCAACAGGAGCGGGGATGTCCGTAGGATATTCCGCACCCGAAAGAGCTAAACAAGTAGCCATTATGTCAGGTAGATAGGCGTGTTGCCGAGTAAAGGCACCATTTCGTTTTTGAGGAATACCTTCAGGCCAGTGAGCGATCATTGGTGTACATGCGCCGCCTTCGTGTACAAAGTGTTTGAATAGTCGGAACGGTGTGTTGCTCGCATTCGCCCACGCCAAGCCTTGTCGGACGCCAGCGACCGTTTCCAGAGGCGGATTCTTTATCATCGCTTCGTTGCCTTGCCCCAAAATGCCACCTTCCTGACAGGCTCCGTTATCGGAGAGGAATATGATTAGCGTGTTATCGAGTTCGCCACTCTGTTCGAGGTAGGCGACGAGCTTACCAATATTCTGGTCAATATTGTCAATACACCCGGCATAAGCTGCCTGGACAGCATCGAGTCGATCTCGCTCGGCATCCGACAAGCCATCCCATTTGGGAGCCTGTAGCGGCGCTGGCTTTACGGTTTCATCAAATAGTCCAATTCTCTTCTGTTTCTCGAATCTCTCATCCGCGATCGCTTGCCAACCCGCAGTATATTTACCACGATATTTTAGATAGTCCTCCCATTTCGCGTTTAACGGCCAGTGGGGAGCATTGAATGCAAGGTACAAGAAGAATGGATTGTCATCTGTGGCGGTAGCTTCTTTTATGTATTCGATGCCCTTGTCCGTAAATGCGTCGGTTGCATACCAATCCTCAGGTGTCGATACCGGCGCATTACCCTCGGTAATACCGCGGTCGCCTCCAGGTTTGAAGTAGTTGAAGGCCCCGGAGATGCCACCATAGAATCGATCAAAGCCGCGCTGTAAGGGCCAGTTGTTCTTATCGGCATGGCCAAGATGCCATTTGCCCGTCATCAGGGTGTGATAATCTGTTGACTTGAGCACCTGTGCAAGTGTCACACATTGCTGATTGAGATACCCCTGGTAAGGGCCTTCGAAGCCAAGCGATCTGTTTGGGGGTTCGGTCATATGCCCGATACCTACCTGATGGGGATGCAACCCTGTCATCAGGCTAGCTCTGGTGGGGCAACAGCGGCCACTGTTGTAAAACTGTGTAAAACGTAAGCCGTTGTTCGCTAGGGCATCGAGATTAGGCGTTTCAATTTCGCCACCATAGCATCCGATATCG
>DUBL01000220.1:0-3355 GCA_012960345.1 Gammaproteobacteria bacterium
TTTTGCTACCAAATCGTCTTCGTTTCGATCCGTTTGGAGTGTGATTGTCATTATTGTGTTGCTGATTCTGGTGCTGGACTCTCCTCGGGGCGTCGAGATTCTACGATTTGCGGCCGGTGCCCTCACAACAACTTTACCGATAATCGGAATTGCAGTTCTGCTGATCGCCTATCTCAAAGCAACCGGTGCGGAAACCCTTGTAGCCGAGGCGTTTAAAGGTAGAGAGGTACGCATGATTATTCTGGCTGCTCTAGTGGGTGGCCTCGCACCTTTTTGCTCATGTGAAGTCATACCGTTTATTGCAGGGTTACTTGCCGTTGGCGTACCGCTTTCGGCGGTGATGGCATTTTGGTTGTCATCGCCGCTGATCGACCCGCCAGCCCTGCTGATCACCGCCAGTGCGCTCGGCTGGGACTACGCCATTGGCAAAACGATCGCCGCGGTCGCTCTGGGTTTGATCGGGGGGTTCGGTATCTGGCTACTCAACCGTCAGGGCGCTTTCTCTCAGCCACTGAAAGATAGAAGTACATCAGGGTGTTCAAGTTGCAACAGCGATCCTTTTGGCGGTAACACTTTGTGGCGATTCTGGACTGAACCCGACCGACAGCGGGTCTTTAGGCAGGAATGCTTGGCCAATGGATTGTTTCTCGTTAAGTGGTTGACTCTGGCCTACCTATTGGAGGCGTTACTGGTCACTTATGTCCCTGCTCAAGTCATCGGCGCCAGCGTAGGCGGTGATGGGTTTTTCTCGATTGTGATGGGCGCTATTGTTGGAGCTCCCGCTTATCTGAGCGGTTATGCGGCACCAGCGCTGGTCGCGGGACTCATCGAACAAGGAATGAGCGCCGGGGCTGCTATGGCTTTTCTGGTGGCGGGTGCTGTCAGCTCGATCCCGGCAATGACGGCTGTCTGGTCTCTGGTCAAGGGACGTGTGTTTGCCGCGTATCTTGGATTCGGCATCAGTGGTGCAATTCTCTCAGGCATTTTGTTTCAGTATTTTGTTTAAGAGCCGTGGATTTAGCCATGAACTTGTTTGTTGCAGCGTTTAGGGTGGATTTTTCGGCGCCCCGGACGCCCTGGTAATCGATTAACACCGTGCCTTTTCAATACTCTGTATATCGTGGCATCCGATACACGCATCGAATGATAGCGTGCCACGTACCACATGATCCGAGTGGGTCCCAAGTGGTATTTGCGTCTCAGATATAAAACCTTTTCAACAATCTCATCCGGTGTTTGATTGGGGCGTGTCCTGGGGATAGGCTTCTTGCATTTGAGTCCTTCATTACCATGCTGGCGATAGGCATTTCGCCAAACATAAAACAAGGATCGTGGGATGCCAAAATAACGGCACGTCTTAGCAATATTCCCCGATTCTTCGGCGTGATTAAGGAAACGTAATTTTCGATTTACCGCTCTTTCAGCGTGAGTCATTGTCTTGGCCGCGTCAACTAAACTACGCGAAGTGTCTTAAAGGTTCCTACATTCCTACACTGCCGTCATTTGCTTTCTTCTTCTCCGATCAGTCGGTGGGTACTCCCGAGCCAGATCCCGATACCGGTTTGTCATTGATAGAGGTGACCGTGATTG
The DNA here is from genome assembly GCA_012960345.1 of Gammaproteobacteria bacterium. Lineage (GTDB taxonomy): Bacteria > Pseudomonadota > Gammaproteobacteria > Arenicellales > UBA868 > UBA11791. The sequence goes on from DUBL01000220.1 coordinate 1,591, forward strand.
CCGGGGGATCCGTAATGCAGGCTTCCCGGCATAAGCTACAGCCCAGGCAGAGCTGAGGGTCAATGCGAGGTCTTGCGGATGCCCAGGCCAATGCCCCGCTTACCGGGCAACTGTCGGCACAGGCACCACATTCCGGTCCCTGATAGGGCAGGCAGCGACTTTGGTCTATACCGATCATGGCCAGGGGTCTCGGCAACGGTCCACCGCTTGACGCATCGCCGGCTAGCGGCTCTGTATCGATGCCTGATCCGAAAGCAAGAGCGCCGGTCTGACAGGACACTACACACGGCCAGCCCTCACACAGGTGGCAGCCTTTGTGCAACAGATCCAGGGCCGGGGTGCCCGCAACCTGGGGGCCAAGATGCCCCGCCAGGGGGAAAATCACATCGTTGGGGCAAGCATTGACACAGGCATCACAACGGGTGCAGGCAAGCAGAAATTGAAGCTCCTCCAGTGCAAACGGTGGCCGAATCCATTGTCCGGCGTTCTGATTTACCCACCCATCGGCGTATTGCACACCGGCTTGGGTGGCCCGTCCCAGCCCGTGACGGAAAAAAGCGCGTCGATCCATTACAAACGCACCAACATCGGTCGCGTCAGCATCCAGAGACGAAAGCCGGTAAATCTGGCGACAACCTCTCTCAAGACAAACAGGAGGTGAATACTCAGTGTCGCCAGCGCAATACTCGCTAGTACTGTCCAGACCAATGGCAGGTCGGGGTGCATCACGCTCAGACCGGATTCGGTAGAACAGAACAGCGTGGATCGAAGTAGGACGGCAACACTCATGACGAGCCCCTCGAGTCATCAAGCGATCTGGTATCTGTGCTGCTCTCATCTTTAGCTTTTCGCACCTTGGCTCCGGTCAGGCGTTTCCGCTGAATAATGCTCACACCAAGGAGTACGGCAGCGATAATGGCGACGGCTGTGCCCAGGAGACCGATCGGCGTTGGAGAACCGACCACCAGCGGAAAATCAATGGTGTAAGGCTCTCCGTCGGCCTCGAATGTAGCGGTAATTGTGTAATCACCTTCTTCACTGAATACGAAACCCTGCCGGTAGACGCTGTCATCGGGTAACTGGGTACCGATAATCTCGATCTTCTCGGTCACCAACCAGCTATCGTTACGTACTTTGAAAATCACCTCCCCCGCCAAGGGAACGCCGGTATCCTGGTGAGTCAGGTAAAGGTTGATGCGGCCAGGCACGTTCGGCCGGGGAAAAGCGGGAAAGACCATATAGGAAACCAGGTATTCACCGATCTGGGTCTCGACCTGCCTGCTCGGTGGCGTGTTCGAATCTTCGTTGAGACTGTATGCCGGGCGCCCCAGCACATGATGCGCCTGAACCGGTCCACACCAGTACAGTATCGTCGCGGCAAGAATCAGCCCGATGGCGTATCTCATGACTCAGGACCCACGTGTCGCATCAGGCTCCCATCCCATCCTGTAGTTGCCGGCGGTAGCGCGACCCCAGATGCCCTGGTCCCTGGTTCGGCACGTCTTTCATCTGCCATCTGAAACTGAGTGCATCTGTCGGACAGGCGGCGATACAGGCGGTGCAGTTGTTGCATTCCTGACCGTAGTCATCACGAAAAGGGTTCAGTCCAAACTCACACACGGCATTACATCTGGTGCAATCGTTGCACTGGGAGACATTGCGTTGAATGCGTAAAAGACGGTAGCGCCCTAGCCACGAATACAGCGCCCCGCCCGGACACAGGTAGCGACAAAACCCGCGGCGTGCCACTAACAAGTCGAACAGC
>DUBL01000220.1:3453-14786 GCA_012960345.1 Gammaproteobacteria bacterium
ATATATCGCCGCCACCAGAACCGAACCGCTTAGGGCTGACAACGCCAGAGCGATTCCCAGTGCAACATATTTGAGTCGCCGATCGAAACGCCTCTGGCCAATCCTAAATCCTAGCCGGTTCAGCCAGATCCCCAAATTGGTGTTCAACTCGTAAACGAGGGTTGCCGGGCATAGCCAGCCACAGAAAAAACGTCCCAGCACGATCGTGACAAGCACCGGAACCAGTGCAGTGAGCAGAAACGGGCTGTAAACGGTCAGTCCGGCAGCCCCCTGGCCGGCTACTGCCAGGGGATCAGTAAGCCTGACCCCGAACAGCGTCCCGGACCAGGTGGTGCCCTTTATGGCATCAAGGTCCTCGGCAGGATCATCGACAAACGGTGCTGTGAGAGTCTCCATGACGTCATAAAGCTGACGCTCACCTGGAGCGAGCAAATCATAGGCGTGCGCGGCGACGTAGGACTGGTAGACATGAGCGATCGGCAACAACACGAGCAACGCCAGTACCAAGCTGAGAACCAACCAACGCAGCTTGTTCAGATGCCGCTGGATAAAAGCAAAATTATTGCGGAGCTCAGCCATAGGGCCTCATCCACGATCGGGGACGACACGGATCGCCTGGGGCATCTGTATGCAGGAGCGTTCACACAGGCCGCAGCCGACACAAGCGTCCAGAACTTCCGGCTGCTCCAGCATCCCTACGCGGAGAGCCAGGTCGGGCAACGGGCAGGCGCGGTAACACACGCCGCAGGTCTTGCCCTGGTAGGACAGGCAGAGGCGTTTGTCGACCTGGGCACGCCCCATCCGCACGTGTTCAGTGATCGCCTTGGCCGTGCGTGGGATTGATGTGATCGCACCACTAGGACAGACATCTCCACATTTCATGCACAAAATACAGGCCTTTTCCCTCGGCACTATGTAGGGCGTATCCAGTGATGACAGACCGTTTTCAAGCCCGAAGTACTTGATACAACGGTTGGGGCAGGCCTCTCCACACTGGCCACAGTGAATACAACGACTGAGAAACTCCGGCTCTGGCAAAGCGCCTGGGGGACGAAGATATCGCAGGCCCACCTGCTGGGCTGTGGCCGCCCGAGCCGAACTCGTGCGCAATGCACTCACAACGCCCAAGATCAGACCCCGGATAAAGGCTCTTCGTCGCATTGCCGGTAAATTCCCCATCTGGTCACGCTTGCGGCACACTCACGACTAGCCGCGCTCGCGAGCACCATCGGATTAATCGGTTAGGTTCCTTAAATCTTTTCTATTCGGGCTGCAGATTTCTTGAAGTCTACCTGTCCCGACACCGGGTCCCAGACGCGACTGGTGACCCGATTCGCCAGCCACTTGTTTTTCTTCGGATCAGCACTGTCAGCCACCGACAGGTTCCAGGGCCCAAACATGTAACCGCGCGGCACATTGTTTCGCGCCGGTTTGACGAGACTGTTTGTGCCGACTTGTGCCCGCGCTTCGAGCGACCCTCGCAGTGTAATCACCCGCACCTTGTCGCCATCCTTGATACCGAGATCCTTAGCATCGTCCGGGTGCATCTCAACATACATCTCCGGCACCAAGCGGCGCGTGGTCGGACTGCGAACTGTTTTCGCCGTATGGAAATGCTCATACACAACGCCCAACCCGAACCAGTAGGGATACTTGTCCTGGGGCACATCCTTCCAGTGCCTGCCGCGGAATTGCTCGTCTGGGAAGTCCGGCGTCAGACCCCTGTCACGTGCCAGCTTGAGCAGATCGAGGTGATCGATTGTGTACAAATCCTTCTTGACACCAAATTCCATCAACTTGCGGGTCCACTTCTCCCGATCCGTATAGTCCTGCTGGCAAAGTTTCATATGCACCTTCCCATCATTGGTGCGGAAGTAACCGTAGGGCCTGGTTTTCCACTGGCCTTCCTGGAGCATGTAGCGCCGCTTGGTGCCACCGTTCTTGGCGATCTCGTAAGTCGGTGCGGGCCACTGGATGCCGCGCAATTGCCGCAACTGCTCGTAAGGTGAGATCCCATCGACCTTTTCGCGCTCCAGGATGCCAGTCAAGTCGGTATCCGTTCCCGCCGAGGCACGAATCACGTCGCGGAAGACCTCTTCGGTATCGATGAAACCATTCTTGTCTTTCTTCCAGGGAAAAATTGCATCACCGTCCATCCCCAACAAGTGGGCAATTTCCTTTCCCTTATCAATCACCATGTCCAGGTCCGGCAAACATCCAGCGGGCGGTAAGGCGGCCTGATCACAGATATTAATTCGTCGCTCGGAACTGATGTAGGTGCCCATCACCTCACCCCAGGTCGCTGCCGGAAAGATCACATCGGCGTAGAGATTGTTCGGCGCGTGGCGGTAGATCTCCTGCACCACGTTAAAGGTCTTGTTCAAAGCCGGGCGGACAAGATTCTCCTGATCTGGCAAATCGATATGGGTGGCGTAGACCAAGAACATAGCCTTTACCTCGCCCTTCAACGCCCGCTCCATCATGCCCACAGCGTAACCTGGATTCTTGGAGTTCATGGCGTTGATCAGGTTGCGCTCCGGCACGCGCCAGTGTTTGGCCATATGGATACGGTGGATGTCATTTTTCAACGGCATGTTGAATGGCAACCGCCCGGTCAGGCCACCGGCGAAGCGCTCACCCATGGCATTGGGCTGGCCGGTCATGGAGAAAGGCCCACAACCAGGCTTAGCTAGATTACCGGTCAAAGTCAACAGGTTGATGATGGAGATAACATTGTGCTGACCGTGGATATGCTGGTTGTAGCCAATTCCCCACATGATGATAACGCCGCCGTAACCACCTTCGACACCAGCACCCGAACTAGCTTGTTCGCCCTTGCTGCGTGCCAAACGCTTACGAGTCGCATCGGCGAACATACCGGCTACCTTACGAATTAGTTGCGGTGAAACATCGTGGTTCGGCCCACCCATGCGGTCCTGTACCTGCTCTGGGCTGTAATTGGCCAACACACCCTCGGTGTACTCCTCCCAACCCGAGGTGTGTTGCTTAAGAAAATTCCAGTCGATAACGTCAGAATGCTCCTTTAACAACACGTGGGCGAGTGAATTCAAAAAGCTGATATCCCCATTGAGAATCGGTACGTGTACGGAGTTCTCGGGTTGAATATCCTCATATCCCATCTGCGTACCTGTCCTGCGCGGATCGGCAACCACTGTCGGAATTCCAGTTTTTTTCTTGTGATCAGCTACGCGCCAGAAAATGATGGGATGTGACTCACGGGCATTGTGGCCAAAGTGCATGAGCATGTCGCACAATTCAATATCGTCGTACGCCAATGGCGGCGTATCAGAGCCAAGCGTAGCAAAATAGCCGGTCACGGCCGAGGTCATGCACATGCGGGCATTCGCCTCGATGGTATTCGAGCCCAGCACACCCTTCATAAAAAGGTTTTCCAGGTACTGACCTTCCATAGTGAGCTGACCGGAGCCGTACAGTGCAATCGAATTGCCGCCGTATTTCTTGGCGAAGTGTACGATCTTGTACGCCACCATTTCTGAAGCCTGGTGGTAAGGAACGCGCACAAAGTGTTCTTCATCAAAGGAACCCTTGCTCTTCGTGATAAATCCTAGATCTCCATGCCCGGGCTTGCGCCACTCGGCCCACACATCCTTGCGTACGTAGGAATCCCCTTCCATACGATCGACATATATGGGCTCGGCTGCCGTCAAACCCTTGATGCACTGCAACCCATAGTTGGTCGGGTGGTCCTTATCAGGACGCATCGAGACGATCTTGCCATTCTCCGTCTGAATAATAGTGCCGCAACCGACACCGCAGTACGGACACTGCGACAACGCCGTTCCGCGCACGACACCAGTCGATGCTTCGGCCGCCTCGAGTTCCGGGTTATGACCCACAAAGAGGCTTGCTCCAGCAGCAGATCCTGTGATGAAAGCACTGGACTTGAGAAAGTCCCGTCGCGACAGCTTGTTCTTGATGCGCTTCATGTCTGCTTCTCCTTCATCGCGCCGCCAGGGTGCGTATATAAACAACAATGTCGTCGATCTCACGATCGGTCAGATTGGCCAGTCCGTCTGCGCCCTGGAAACCGCGCATACGAGTATTGCTTCTGCCCTCCTTGATGGTGGTACGGATAAACCCGTCCGACACCTTCTCCAGAAACCCACGCTGACCAATCGCTGTGCCGGTGCCCCCGGCTAGATAGCCATCCCCCTTGACTCCGTGACAGGTGGCACAAATCTGCTCGAACCAGAATTGACCCAGTCGGGGGTCGCCATACGCGTTGGGTTGGCTGTCTACCTCGTTAGATCGATTGGGCAGAATTTCAAACGAGCGAAGGTAGGCCACGATCTCTTTTAGCTGTTTACGCCCAAGATGGGCAAATGGCGGCATACCTGTTCCAAAACGCCCATCGCGTATCGTGCCCATAAAGAACTTGTCCGTGGCAAGACTGAGTAATTCCGGGTTGGTCAGCGAGGGTGCAAAACCGGCTTTGCCAATAGCATCGGCCTGGTGACAGAAAATGCAGTTTGCCTGATATAACGCCTGACCCTGTTGCACCACTGCCGAATATGTCGACTTGTCTGAATCTGCGGAACTGACGGTGTTGGTGATCAACGCGATCAGCAGCAGCACAATACCTGTACAGCGCTGACTTTTCCTGTTCATTATCAGACTCCTTTCTCTTTGTGCGCCGTCTATCAAATAACGCTATTTGGGCCCATAGGCCCTGACGTCAGACACCAACAATCAGTGTGCTGTACCAAATACACATACTGATTCTTGGCATTCATTTGATCATTGCCACATAACCCGTGTGTATGAGTAAACTCAATGCATCGTAGTTGAACTATTGAGGCACGTTGTTGACCTGAATCGGGTTGATTGATCATCGCAAACACAAAGGGCAACCCAAATCGGCGTTGCCCTTATGCTGGGCGGAGGGAAACGTTTGTTGCCCAGCCAACACTATTTCTACACTACTAGCTCGATACTCGTCTTGACTTATATCAAGCAATCCCCGAATTACTTTGTTGGGTGCGAGAACGGTCCAACAATAGGGCCGGTGCCGGCGACTGTGGTACGGCGCAGCACGCGGCGATGTTTTTCCATATCGTAGGCCATTGCTCGGTGCAGTAGGCAGCGGTTGTCCCACATCACAAGATCGCCCACCCGCCAGCGGTGACGGTGACAGAACTCGACTTTGGCGACGTGCTCGACCAGTTCGCGATGCAACGCCTGGCCCTCCTCCAATGTCATGCCGCCGATCTCATTACCTGCATTGGCAGTGATAAAGAGTGACCGACGATTGTCTCTATCGGGGTGCACCCGTACCACTGGGTGTGTCACGGGCGGCACCATAGACCGCTCCTTGACCGGCACCGGTGGCAACTCAGGATACAACCTTCTGCCGAACTCGTAATAATGCACCATGTACAGCGGTTTAAGGCGTGCCTTCATGGACGTGGGCAAGGCATCGTAGGCCTTGAACATGTTAGAGAACTCTGTCTCGCCACCTCCCGTCCCATCCGGCAACACCTCAATGCCGTACATGATCGAGGCAAGCGAAGGAATCGATCGGTATGAGCTATCGGTATGAAATCTCGCGTTGACCTTCTGATAGATTGCCCGATGATCGTTAATGTCGAAGTGTTTTCCCTCCGGGGATACGTTGGCAACGTTGTAGATCTCAATTGCACTCTTCGTCTTGTCTGCTTCCGGAAACGCCTCCAACGCTCCGAACTGTCTGGAAAACGCTACTTGCTCTTCGTCCGATAGATTCTGGTCGCGGAAGACCAACAGGTGATGATCGAAAAATGCTTGTTGAATCACCTCTAGGGTTCCCGCATCGAATGGCTGGGAAACATCCAACCCAATGACTTCTGCGCCAAGGGCTGTGCGAAGCGCCTTCACCATGAAACTCAGCTCGAATTCCTCACGTCTGACAATGTCGGCAGGGGACATTAGGAATCAGTTCCGTGGATGCGTCCGTTGTTTATCATGCCACTTGCTGTCAAGCCCTGAAATGCTCCGCATCGGTTCCGTCCATCAGGGCACCAAGCAGTCGATCAGTCGCTTGTCGATGGTTGAAGCGGGCGACATCATCGAGATCGGTTTGGGGCGGAGGATCGGCCGCGAAGTGGCCATAGTCATCTACCCCTCGAACCAAAACAGCACCGTCTATCTTAACTTTGGTCTGACGCACGTGCGGCGCGATGTAGCGAATGACAAACCCAATCCGGCGATCGTCGGTCTGGTTCGGGTCGGATGCATGCGCCAAGCGCCCATGATGGAGTGACATCTCACCTGGCTGCAGCGGTGTGTCGATAGTTGGTTGAATTTGAGGAAATGACACAAGCTCCTGGCCACGTGAAAGCAGGTTGTGTTCATGAAAGGTATCGTAGTGGGGCAGTTGTTCCCATAAATGACTGCCTGGCAACATTCTCATCGCACCACTATCCATCGAGGTATCCGAAAGGGCAACCCATGCGCTGACGATATCAGTTGGCTCCAATCCCCAATAAGTCGAATCCTGGTGCCATGAGACAAAGCTAGGCTCTCTTGGCTCTTTGATAAAGAAATTTGTGGTCCAGCACAATAAATTTGGACCCAATACATCCTCAACCGCATCGAGAATCTTCTTACGCCGGATCAACTCGTTGGCCCAGGTAAATAGCAGATGCACGTTGTGGCGTAGATCACTTCCTATCAGTTCACCCGTTGAAGTTTCAAATATTTCGAGGCAGTTGCGATAACGCTGTGCCTCTTCTGGGCTGATTACTTGAATTGGCGACAAGAAACCATCTCGTTCAAAACTTGCGATCTGGTCCTCAGTCAAGAGGTGAGGCATCGAATTTCCTTTCCGTCTGAACTGTTATGTGCAAGAGATATTCTTACTATGCGGTCACTTTATTGTTCATTCCTTGATCTAAATCAGGATTTTCGAGACTTCAATACTCGCGCCCTACCCTTATTTCACTCGTGATAGAGTCAGATGGAGGAGGATTGACATCAACCAATGAGAACGCCGCCAAAATTTAGCCTCTCCTGCCGAGATTGTTCTCTTGCAGAACTTTGCCTGCCGCGTGCTCTCGATACAGAAGAACTTGAACAACTCGAATCGAAGGTCAAGCAACACCCCGTGTTGGCTCGCGGTGCATTGCTCTACAACTTACGTGAGCCATTCCATTCTCTATACGTGGTCAAGTCAGGCACGCTGAAGACAGTGATTAACACCGCGAGCGGCGAAGAACAGATTACAGGATTTTTCATGCCCGGAGAAATCGTTGGTTTCGACGGTCTCGACACGGGACACACCTGCTCCGCTGTCGCCATTGAGCGCACGACGGTATGTGGTTTGCCCCTCGCAGCGATGGACGATCTGACGGGTGCTATCCCGAGTTTACGTCGGGAAATTTTTCGTTTGATGTCTCGCGAGATCACGACCGATCAATCGATGCTTCTGACACTGGCACGCCGTACTTCCGAGGAGCGTATCGCCACATTTCTAATGAATTTATCAGAGCGGTTTCGGAAACGCGGTTTTTCTGCTGTCCAGTTCCCATTGGCGATGGCGCGTCAAGACATCGGAAACTATCTTGGAATGGCGGCAGAGACGGTCAGTCGTGTACTGACAAACCTGAGTGATGCCAATCTCATCAGTGTGCACGGGCGAGTCCTTACTGTGCTTAACCCGACCTCACTCGCGCTTCGAGTGGGACAGTAGAATCAAAGCGTAGCCGATACATTAGGTCAAACGGGAGTGAGAAACAGCGGTAGCTTCGTTCCTGTATCGATCGAACACCATGCAGATTGCCCTTACTAGGAACCGTCCAAGGGGCGTGACCTCGATAATGAAATCAGGCGACAAGGTTAAGAGCCCGTCATTGGCGAATGGAATGAGTTTACTCAACTCGTGAGGGAAGTAATCCACCGGTTCTGTAACAGCCCTATATGATTCGAGCACTAAACCCAGGTCAACTCGTCCGAAACACATCAGTTGCTCAATCACTCGGCGGCGAATAAGGTCGTCATCAGACAGGGAGATACCACGAGTGATCGGTAATCGTTGGTGGGTGATTTCCCCTAAGTACTTGGTTAGGTCGTGTGAGTTCTGGCTGTAGCAGCGAGCCAATTTGCTGATAGCGCTGGTACCGAAACCGATCAAATCACAGTCGGGACGGGTCGCGTACCCTTGAAAATTCCGACATAAGGAACCATTTCTCTGCGCCCGCGCCAGCGGATCTTCTGGCAACACAAAGTGGTCAAGGCCAACATGAACATAGCCCGCCTCCGCCAAGATTCGAAGGGCCAGTTCGAATATCTTCAGCCGTTCCTTAGCACTCGGCAAATCGGTGGCCAAGATTCGTTGCTGTGGCGTAAACCGGTGAGGTAGGTGTGCGTAAGGGAAAATCGCGAACCGATTTGGGCGCAGAAAAAGCAACCGACTCAATGTTCGGGCAAAACTATGTGAAGTTTGGAACGGTAACCCAATGATAAGATCGACACAGACCGATTGAAAACCAACGTCACGGGCGTGGTTGATTACTTCAATCGTTTCGGGTGGAGACTGAGTTCGGTGAATTGCCTGCTGTACTTTAGTATCAAGGTCCTGCACGCCAACACTGATCCGGTCGAAACCAACATCATGTAGCTGCTTGAGACTGTCTCGCGAAACGGTCCGCGGATCGATTTCTATCGACCACTCACGGTCGTCATCAAGCGGAAGTCGTGTGTGCCGTTGGATGTGATCGACTAACTGACGGATTTGTTCTGGTTGAAAAAACGTTGGTGTCCCTCCACCCAGATGGAGTTGAATCACCCTCCGGTCCGTGTCGAGTTTGGCACATAATATTTCGATCTCACGCTTCAACCAATCGAGGTAGCCCAGGGCTTTTGTTTCATCCCGCGTAACAATCTTATTGCAGGCACAGAAGAAACAGAGATGCCGGCAAAACGGGAGATGGATATAGAACGAGAGGGGTCGAGGAATCAATGATTCATTGCTGTTGTGTAGATGTTTCTCAAACGCATCCGGATCAAAGTGCTCACTAAACTCTGTTGCCGTGGGATAGGAGGTGTATCTAGGGCCGGCGCCATCATATCGGCGAAACAATTTCTCCTTAGAAACTAGATCGATCATAGAAAGTGTTCCGGGCCGAGTCCGCCGGGACGTGACCTGTGTTACCTCACCATTCGGTGGCTGGACTGCATTGGTCTAAGGTTGGCGAGACTGACCTGATCAAGAAACTTATCGATCTGGAGACATAGTCCTCCCCAAAGTTGATTCGACACTGCCGCGTGAGTGTTGTTGAGCGGGGTTTGCGTTACACCCACCGAGGAAGGGTCGGGATTTTCTACTGCTCTAATTACGTCAGCCACAGAAATTTGCTCTAAGTGAGTGGTTAGGTAATACCCTCCTCTTGGCCCCCGGAGGCCTTTGATCCAGCATTGGTTTCGCAAGTATCGGAGTATCGGTTCGACAGTGTGCGACGCGATACCCAGCCGCGCCGCGATATCGACGATATTCATTGGGCGTTTGGCTGAGGCTGATTCGAGGACCAGCAAAGCAGCGATCGCGTTCTTGCTTCGGTTACTAATTACCATAGCTGTCAACCAGTCTTGATCCGCAGTTGCTTTCGCTGAGTTACAGCATAGCGAAAGCCGGACGATGCCAGTCCACTTGCATATAACTGTACGGCTAATCCAAAACCTCGACCTTGATTTAGATCAAGAGTGCTTTTGGCCCCGCACAGCAGCGTTCATGATTTTCAGAAAGCTCTCCGTATCACAGGGCCGATACGTCTGCAGCGTCAAGCGTCATTGCTGTTGACATGTCGCTCATCAGGAGCGCTTTTCTATCTAGGGTAATGTCCCAGCCGGTAGTTCGTAACTCTTGCATCCTTTTATATTCTGAATGTAAACAGTAGATGTCTTCCACCAAGTCAAGAAATTCACTGTGTTGGTGGGGTGTTTGTTGGAAGCAATTTGCCTACACACTGCTGCATCTGATGATGCGTAGTAGGCCCATGATTTGTCGACCTCTGGCTGATGAACTACGAACCATTTTTCGTTTCCCATAGGATTCGATTTCGTGCTTCCACCGGACCAGATGGGCTCGGAATGTCCCGTTACTTGATCTGAATCAAGTTTGTATCTTGGAAAAAACGTTACTTAACGGCTTCGCATCCAGCGGAGTTAGACATGGGAGAGAGCACAGCCAGGCATGACCGGGTCCAGCGCTTTGTTATCCAGCCGATTGGGTCAGTTCGGTCCGGCTCTAGGCTGTACGGGGGAGGTCTTCCTCTTGTTGTAGGTGGGTGCTGTGCTGCGGTGCTCAGTTACCTGGGTCTTTGGCCCATCGGGGTCTGGATGCTGGGGGCCATGGCGGTACTTGGAGTGGGGTTATGGGTGGTTCAAGTTCGCAATGGCTGGCGCCAGGTCATCTCGATCTGCAGCGACCAGGTGATTGTCGAGACCGGCCAGCGTCCCCAACACCAGCGCGAGGTGTTCAGGCGAGGTTGGGTGCGGCTCGAGTGGCGGCATCCCGATAGTCGGAATTACGTCAGCAGGCTGTTTTTGCGTTCGCACGGCCGGGCAATCGAGATCGGTTCGTGTCTCACCGTAACGGAACGTGATTTGCTGGCTCTACAGCTGTTGTTGTCGCTGCCCGTCGTAACAACCCTCTGACCCGGGCTAAATCAAGGCCGTGACAGCCCCGTATAAAGGACTTCATGTGGGAGATAACGTTTTGATTGGAGGTTTCCATGAGTGAGTACGCAGCGCATGCGGGTCACAAGCCCAGCGGAATAAGTCGCTGGCTGTTTACCACCAATCACAAGGACATTGGCACTTTGTACTTGTGGTTTTCATTCATCATGTTTTTGGTTGGCGGGGCCATGGCGCTGGTCATTCGCGCTGAACTGTTTCAGCCCGGGCTGCAGCTGGTTAACCCCCACTTCTTCAATCAGATGACGACGGTGCATGCGCTAGTCATGGTGTTTGGCGCAGTCATGCCGGGAATGGTCGGTTTTGCCAATTGGCAGATTCCGATGATGATTGGCTCGCCGGATATGGCATTGCCAAGGATGAACAACTGGAGTTTTTGGTTGCTGCCGTTTGCCGCCCTCTTGCTCATCATTTCGCTGTTTGTTCCCGGCGGTGGGCCAACCGCCGGCTGGACACTGTATCCGCCGTTGTCGATACAGACCGGCATGGGAATGGATTTCACCATCTTCACAGTACACATCCTGGGCATGTCGTCGATTCTCGGGGCCATCAACATCATTGCCACCATCCTGAACATGCGAGCACCGGGCATGACGTTGATGAAGATGCCGCTTTTTGTCTGG
>DUBL01000221.1 GCA_012960345.1 Gammaproteobacteria bacterium
AGACACGGTGACCCCTGCTCCTGCTCCTGCTCCTGCTCCTGCTCCTGCTCCTGTTCCTGCTAAAGACGATGACTCGCAAACTGCTGCCCCAAAAACTGCTACGGACAATGCGCCCCTAAATAATGCAGATCACGAGTTTGACCTGGTGGTGGTGGGCTCAGGACCGGGCGGCTATACGGCGGCTTTTCGGGCAGCTGACCTGGGCCTTAATACTGCGCTGGTGGAACAGTTTCCTGTGCTTGGCGGAGTGTGCCTTAACGTCGGGTGCATTCCCTCGAAAGCCTTACTGCACGCAGCTCGTGTCATTACCGAAGCCGAGGAAATGCAAGCATTTGGCGTCAGCTTTGGTCAACCCACCATCGATCTCAATCGATTACGACAGTGGAAACAACAGATCGTCGGACAATTAACCGGCGGCCTCAGCGGTCTCGCCAAACAACGCAAGGTCACCGTGCTCCGAGGAGAGGGGCGTTTCCAATCACCAAACCGACTTGTCGTTAACGATAACGACAGTGCCACGACCGTTCAGTTCAAACAGGCCATTATCGCGACGGGCTCGCGCCCCACACAGCTGCCAGGTCTACCGAATGACGATCGCATCATCGACTCCACCGGTGCACTAGCGTTGACAGAGATACCCGAACGCCTACTGGTCATCGGAGGTGGCATCATTGGTCTGGAAATGGCGACAGTGTATGCAGCGCTCGGAACCGATGTCAGCGTGGTCGAAATGCTAGACCAATTAATGACCGGTGCCGATCCTGATCTGGTAAGACCCCTGCAACGGTGTCTCAAAACTCAAGTGAGTGACATCTACCTATCGACCCGCGTGCCATCCATCGAGGCGACCGATGACGCACTGGTCGTGTCATTCGATGGCGCCGAAGCACCTGCGGAAGGTCGCTTCGACCGCGTACTCGTTGCCATCGGGCGCCAACCGAACGGTGCCCATGTGGATGCGGATCGTGCTGGCGTGACCATTGATGAACGTGGCTTTATTGCAGTCGATCGCCAACAACGGACTAACGTTCCGCATATTTTTGCTATCGGTGACGTCGTGGGTCAACCGATGCTGGCGCATAAGGCCACTCATGAAGGCAAAGTGGCCGCAGAAGTGGCCGCTGGCGAGGCCAGTGCATTCGATTCGACCTTGATTCCATCCGTTGCCTATACCGACCCTGAGGTCGCCTGGGTCGGACTGACCGAGCATGAAGCCAAGGCACAGTCGATCAACTACGAAAAAAGCGCTTTCCCATGGGCAGCCAGTGGTCGTGCACTCGGCATGGGACGCAGCGAAGGCATGACCAAGTTACTCTTCGATCCGGACAGTCACCGCATCCTGGGTGCCGGTATCGTCGGACCCAACGCCGGCGAACTGATCGCCGAAGTGACTCTGGCCATAGAAATGGGTTGTGAAGCAGGAGATATTGGCCTCACGATTCATCCCCACCCAACGCTGTCCGAGACCGTCGCATTGGCAGCAGAGGCCTTCGAGGGGACCATTACCGACCTGTACTTGCCTCGACAGAAGAAATCCTGAGTCCCTGCGAACCACACCAACTAACGTCACTGGCATTGCGGGGTGACTGTCTAAACCTGTTCGAGTTCGATGAGAGTGCCAAGAAAGTCCTTGGGGTGGAGAAACAACACCGGCTTGCCATGCGCGCCGACACGAGGCTGCCCATCACCCAACACTCGGTAACCATCCTGCTGGAGCCGGTCGCGAGCCGCATGAATGTCTTCGACCTCGTAACACACATGATGAATGCCCCCCTCCGGATGTCGCTCAAGGAAACGCGCAATAGGTGACTCCGCGCCCAGTGGATGAAGCAATTCCACTTTGGTGTTACCCAGTTCTACGAAGACGGTCACCACCCCATGCTCTGGGAGCTCGACCGGCATCGACACGCTCGCACCCAGGGTATCCCGGTAAAGCTTTGCTGCCGTAGCAAGATTCGGGACTACCATTGCTACGTGGTTAAGATGACCAATCATTACCTACGCTCAGTGTTGCTTTTTCAAAGAGGAATCCAGTAATCGACTTGCGCCGGCTGTACCTGACAAGTTGCCAGCGACCACCTTATCTTCCATCGTCTTCGCGCGAGCTTCAAGTGCCGGGTCACGAAAAAATCGTTCCAACAGACCTTGGCGAATTTCTTCCCACAGCCATTCCCGAGCCTGATCATTGCGACGCTCCCGGTGTGCTCCCGATGCGAGCACACACGCACCAAAGCGCATGATGGTTTCCAACATCCCCTCGATACCTTCACTAGTTAACGCAGACACGCTAACCACGGGGACAGCCCAGTCGATCGTGTGGCGAGGCATGAACCGAAGTGCCTGCGCGAATTCGGCTACGGTCCGCTGCCCCGCCGCAGTAAGTTCTCCATCACACTTATTCACCGCAACTAAATCCGCCAGTTCCATCACGCCACGCTTGATCCCCTGGAGCTCATCCCCAGC
>DUBL01000222.1 GCA_012960345.1 Gammaproteobacteria bacterium
CCGCCGAGCCTTTGGCCACCTTCCGCGCAAAATACGATATGCATGAAGGCCTGCACGCTGCATTAACGTCCCCGCGGCAGTCCCTGTGCTGAACACTCGTTGTTCTATCCGTCGAACCTGATCGGCCGTATAGAGTTGTGCGGGCAATGAGTTCATCGCGATATCATAGCCTGATGGGCAGACTATCGGTTAAAGACCTGAACGACCTTAAGAAACAGATTCGTCAATGGTCGATCGAACTCAATTTTGACGAATTTGGCGTATGTGGCACAGATCTGAGTCAGGCAGCCTCCGCTCTCGATACCTGGCTGACCCGTGACTGGCATGGCGAGATGAGCTTTATGTCTAGACATGCGGATAAACGAAGTCAGCCTGAAAAACTTGTTTCGGGAATTTATAGGGTAATCAGTGTGCGGATGAACTATTTTCCCAACCAAGGAGCACAGCCGTTTGATGTCCTTCAAAACCCATCTCTGGGCTATATTGCCCGCTACGCCCTCGGTCGCGACTATCACCGTCTGATCCGGCGAAAATTACAGCAATTGGCCGACCGTATTACGGAATCTGTCGGGCCGTTTCGATATCGCGCATTTGCCGACAGCGCCCCGGTGATGGAAAAGCCCCTGGCACAGGCGGCCGGACTTGGCTGGGTTGGCAAACACACCAATTTACTCAACCGACATCAAGGCTCCTGGTTTTTTCTTGGAGAACTGTATACCGATCTGCCACTACCCGTAGACAAGCCGGCAAGCAGTCATTGTGGTTCGTGTACTAAGTGCATAGATGCCTGCCCTACCGGAGCGTTGGATCATCCATACCAACTTGACGCGCGGCTGTGCATTGCTTACCTTACGATCGAACATAAAACCGCTATTCCCGAAGCGCTACGACCGTTAATAGGCAATCGAATTTTTGGTTGCGACGACTGTCAACTGGTCTGCCCATATAACCGAGACGCCCCCGCTGGCGCGATGGATTTTTCCCCTCGCCATAATTTAGACACAAGTGCTTTACTCGATCTTTTTCAGTGGAGTGAACTCGACTTTGATCGTTTCACCCAAGGCAGTGCCATCCGGCGACTGGGCTATGAGCGTTGGCTTCGAAACCTCGCGGTAGCTCTTGGAAATGCCCCAGCCAACCAGCAAATCCTGGAAACCTTAAAAAACAGTCACGGCGATATGTCGCCGATGGTGGACGAGCATATTGTATGGGCGATCAAACGCCTCGAGGCCAACATGGACCTTAAAGCCTAAGGCTTTTCAGTAAGAAAGAAGTGCTCGCGGTAAAACTTTAGTTCTTCAATAGAATCCAGGATATCATCAAGCGCTCGGTGCCCACCGCTCTTAATAAAGGTATCGGCAATATCTGGGCGCCAGCGAACCACCAGTTCCTTAATGCTGCTGACATCGAGATTCCGGTAGTGCAAAAAAGCCTCGAGACGCGGCATGTACCGATAGAGAAACCGGCGATCCTGGCAGATGCTGTTTCCGCATAATGGCGCGCGGTTTCGGGAAATATGTTCGGCGAGAAATCCAAGCGTCATCGCCTCGGCCTGTTGCACATTGACCTCCGAGCCCCGTACGCGGTCCACAAGCCCGGTTCGGGAATGAGTACGCTGGTTCCAATCGTCCATCCCAGCCAGGACATCAGGGGGTTGATGAATAGCCAGTACCGGACCCTGTCCCAGCAGATTGAGATCGGCGTCTGTAACGACAGTGGCGATCTCAATAATCCGGTCTGAATCCGGGTCGAGGCCTGTCATTTCAAGATCGATCCAGACCAGATTGGCATGGTCAAGAGCCATTCAGAAACGCCTCGGCAACACTCATCAACTGATTAACGCCAGAACCACACGCCTTCAATCAGGCAGCGTCCTCTACCGCTTTCATGCTTAGCCGGATACGACCTTGTTTATCGACCTCCAGAACTTTCACTTTGACCACGTCGCCTTCGGTGAGTTTATCGCTAACATTGGCTACGCGTTCATCGGATATCTGCGAGATATGAACTAATCCATCCTTACCGGGAAGAATATTGACGAATGCGCCAAAATCCATCAGGCGCACCACTTTACCCTCGTAGATCGTGCCGGCCTCAACATCAGCGGTGATCTGCTCAATGCGTCTGCGCGCCTCTTCTGCAGCAGAAAGATCCGCAGTCGCGATTTTAATCGTACCATCGTCTTCTATATCGATCGCGGCACCAGTAGCCTCGGAAATGGCGCGAATCGTTACCCCGCCCTTACCAATGACATCTCGAATCTTGTCGGTGGGCACTTTCATGGTGGTGATTCGCGGTGCATATTTGGACATCTCTTCACGCGGCACGCTGATTGCCTTATCCATCTCGCCAAGGATATGTAAACGTCCGCGCTGCGCCTGGGATAATGCCTGCTCCATGATCTCTGGGGTAATTCCCTCAATCTTGATGTCCATCTGCAAGGCGGTTACGCCTTGCCTGG
>DUBL01000223.1 GCA_012960345.1 Gammaproteobacteria bacterium
GTCAGGCGTGTCGCTAGATATTCTTGACTGGCGAGGAGGGTGGGCACAAATTCAGGCGCCAAAAGAGATAGGAGGTTGGGTGAAAGCTTTAGGGTTGGTGGCAGCAACTGAAACGGAGGCTGTCTTGCATGCCGAATGGCGTGTTGCCGATGTCCCATTGAACACCACTGCAAAAAAGCCGGTGGTCGCCGCGTTGGTTGCGGATGCGGATGCACATGCGGACGTCGCCCCCATCAACGTCCCTCAAGCGGGGCCCCCAGACTCATCCGCATCTGGGCACTTAACCGCCGTAGCACCGGGTGACAACGTGGCTGAGCCGTTGCCCCAGGCCGCGCCGATCGTTACAACCCGAAAGGCAGTAACGGACGCGGGTATGTCTGTTCGTGATTCGACGAAAGGTGCGCCTATTATGAGTCGACGACTTCGGTCGATTCAGTCCAATACCTATGAGTGGCTGTTTTCTCAGGACAACAGTCGATACACCATCGAACTTTTTAGTGCCACTAGTGAGGTGTTGGTTCGCCAATTCATTCGGTCGCACGAGTTTGTTGACGGCGTGCATTATTTTCGCACTCAAGAGCATGGTAAAACCTGGTACACGGTTGTGCATGGTTCTTACAAAGATGTCGGTGACGTGCGGCTAGCCCTCCGTCAGTTGCCAGTCAAGTTGGAGAGCACTCGTGTTCGACAAATGCGGGAATTGCACGAATGGGCTTGTCAGCATCTTGACCTTGTCGGTCCGAGGCGGGCAAAAGGTACGCCGGCGGCATGTGCGGGCGATGGCAAGGTTTGAGATAAAGCGCTCGTAAAGATAAATTGTCGGAACGCGCGTCGTGCCAAGATAAGGACGGGTCGTCCCGACTACACGCGACAAGGTAGAAAGGGTTTTACCTTATAGGTGGCGCGAACGCTGAGTAACGCGTCGTATGGGGAAGCGGGTTTTCAAATTTTCGTATAGGAACTGTCTATGTTTTACGTATCCGATCGAATAAAAGGTTTTGATGACGAACTTTGGGATGCTATCCAGGGTGAGTGTCAGCGACAGGAAGAGCATATCGAATTGATTGCGTCAGAAAACTACACCAGTCCCAGAGTGCTGGAAGCTCAGGGATCAGTACTGACCAATAAATACGCAGAAGGTTATCCGGGTAAGCGTTATTACGGAGGTTGCCAGTTTGTCGACATTGCTGAGCAGCTTGCTATTGATCGGGCAAAGCAGTTGTTTGATGCGGCTTATGTCAATGTCCAGCCGCACTCCGGCTCGAGTGCTAATGCGGCAGTTTATATGGCACTGCTTGATCCGGGTGACACAGTGCTGGGCATGAGTCTTGCTCACGGTGGGCATCTCACGCATGGCGCTGCCGTTAATTTCTCAGGCAAGTTGTATCAGGCTGTTCAGTATGGTCTCGACGATAGTGGCGGAGAAATTGATTATGAGCAGGTTGATTCCCTCGCCCATGAACATCGGCCGCGCATGATTATGGCGGGATTTTCAGCCTACAGTCGAATTGTTGATTGGCAGCGTTTTCGGGATATCGCGGATGCCGTCGATGCGTATCTGGTGGTCGATATGGCACATGTAGCAGGATTGGTCGCAGTGGGTCTTTACCCGAGTCCCGTGCAGATTGCAGATGTCACCACAACGACGACCCACAAGACGTTGCGGGGTGCCCGTGGGGGTATGATCCTGGCGCGGTCCAACGAGACGGTTGAGAAGAAATTGTCTTCACTTGTTTTTCCAGGCACTCAAGGAGGCCCCTTGATGCATGCGATAGCGGGTAAAGCCGTTGCCTTCAAGGAAGCGCTAGAGCCTTCCTTTAAAGCCTATCAGCAACAGGTGCTCGATAATGCGCGAGCAATGGCTGACGCACTGGTCGAGCGGGGTTACCAGATTGTGTCCGGCGGTACTGACAACCACCTATTTCTTCTCGACCTCATCGATAAGGACATCACTGGTAAAGATGCCGATGCGGCGCTAGGGCGTGCCAACATCACGGTGAATAAAAACGCGGTTCCTAATGATCCACGTTCACCCTTTGTTACCAGCGGGCTGCGCTTAGGATCACCCGCCAGTACGACGCGCGGATTCAAGGAAGTCGAAATGCGAATGGTGGCTAACTGGATTGCAGATATATTGGACAGTCTTGGGGATGAGTCTGTAGTCGACGCTGTACGCGAGCAAGTTAAAGCTTTGTGTGCTCGACACCCTGTCTATCGTTCGAGCTGACGTGCTTCGTGTGAGGGCCCTTTGTGATTGCACCAGTGGGCCAGCGTGACGGATGACTAAACGCTACTCCATTTTCAGTCTGGCTCGGAATGCGCTCAGTCATCACGAGAACTGGCAGGAGGCATGGCGCAGCCCACAGCCACAACCCGAATACGATGTGGTTATCGTCGGCGGTGGAGGTCATGGGCTTGCGAGCGCGTACTATCTGGCGAGAAATTTTGACGTCG
>DUBL01000224.1 GCA_012960345.1 Gammaproteobacteria bacterium
ACAATGTTTGCAGACATCGTGGACACCGATTGGTGACAGAGGAGGGCGTGAGGCGAAAAGTCATTCGCTGCCCCTATCACAGTTGGACTTATGGGTTGGATGGCTCATTACACAGTACGCCGCATATCGGTGGGCATGGTCAACATCAGTGTGCTGATTTTGATATCGATGAGCACTCCTTGTGGATAGTACGAAGCGCAACGTGGATGGGTATGGTATTCGTGAATCTAGATGGGAGCGGGCCGGAGTTCTCCACACATATTGCTGGCCTCGAACAACGCTGGTCGTCTTTTACTGGCGTCGGAGGGCTGAATAACGTCGAGGCAGTTGGTGAGGACGGATCACTGGAACTTGAGTTTCACGCTAACTGGAAGCTTGCGATTGAGAACTATTGTGAGAGTTATCATCTCCCCTGGGTGCATCCGGGTCTAAATGGTTACTCGCACATCGATGATCACTACAATATCGTTGGTGGTGAATGGGGTGCAGGGCAGGGCACATATAAGTTCACATTCAGTGAACGCGCCGGCATTGAGTTGCCAATCTTCGATCAGTGGCCGAAGGATAAGTCGGCCCAGGCGGAGTACGTGGCCCTGTTTCCCAACGTCTTGCTTGGGCTCCATATCGATCACTTCTACAGCGTGATTGTGCAGCCCCTTGCCCATAACCGAACGAGGGAGCTCCTTCAGATCTATTGCGTCGGTGACAGCGTGGCCGATGACAAGCACGCGAGGGCTCGGCGGGAGATGTTGAACGGTTGGCGTGCAGTCTTTGAGGAAGACATTCGACCGGTAGAAGAAATGCAGCGGGGCCGTGATTCAACGGCTTTCGATGGCGGTGCGTTTTCGCCTGTCCTTGATACAGCGACGCACTGTTTTCACCGATGGGTCGCTGCTCGTTATCCGCAGGTGGCGTAGACCCAACGGCGGAGACTGTTACACATCGTTGTCAGCAGCATGGCCTGATCCACCATAGGTCTCCCCGCCGGAAGTGAGATAGTCGAGCTCTTCTTCGGTTGGACTACGTCCAAGCACAGTGTTTCGGTGTGGAAACCGTCCAAATCGTTCGATCACCTGACGATGACTGTGAGCGTAATCGACGAATTGTTCAAATATGGGATACAGGTCCGGTGGTGCGTGTTTCAATAAATCTTCATATAGCGCGACGGAGCGGTTTTGTGTGGGCAAGTGCTCGGCATGTTCAAAGGGCAGGTACACGAAGGAAGCCGCGAGCGGATGAAGCTGTCGATCGTATTGTTGTTCGATCGCTTTTTCCGCGTGACTAAGCGCGAAAGCGTCGTAGGCAAAGGCGCGAGGGTCGTCGCGGAAAAGATTCCGCGGAAACTGATCCAGTACCAAGATCATGGCCAGTGTCCCTTCGCACGACTGCGGCCAGTGGTTTAGGCGACCCAGGCGTGCGGCTTGGGGTAGGTGGGCGAAACGGTCTGCAATCTTGGCATCGAAATCGTCGGATTGCTTAAACCACGTACTCAAGCGCGCGACGGCCGCGTCGGAGTTGTTCAGTGCCCCATCAAACCAGAAATCGAGGATCGCCGAATAGCCTGGGTCGCTCATGGTTGAGCTAGCAGCACTTCAAGGACAAACCGAGTCCCAAAATAGGCCAGCAGCAGTAGGATAAAACTGGCCAGTGTCCATTGCACGGCGAATTGACCTCGCCAACCAGCGAACACTCGTCCCCCAAGCAATGTTGCGAAACTGCACCAGGCTAGTAGCGAGAGCACAGCGTGGTGATTGAAGACGAAAGCCTTTCCAAACAATTGGTTGCTAAAGCTGATACCGCTCAGTAACGTAATACTGAGGAGCACAAAACCAACGGTGATTAACTGAAACAGTAACGTTTCCAAGGTCTCGACCGGTGGCAGGGAGCGGATCATTCTCAGCGAGTGTCTTTGCCTCAGTGAGCGTTCTTGAACACGTACTAGCATAGCTTGTGTCACCGCCAAACTGAGAAACGCATACGCCAGAGCTGCGATCAGACTGTGTGCGAGTGCTAAACCGCTAGTCAGCCGGAGTGGGTGGGGGTCCCCTGGAAAAATAGAACCGATTGCAACGGCTGCTGCCGCAACGGGTAACACCAAGAAGGCGAGCGCAAGAATCGGTTGACGCACGGCGCTTAGAAGAAAGAGGGCCACGATGACGAGAGCCACTATCGAAATGGTTGAGCCCAGAGCGAGATTGAGAGCAGTTAAATTGTTGATACCGGGAAATACTGCGCTGGCATGGCAGACGATGGCCAGTCCAATCGCCCAGGCAACAGAGGAGCTTGGACGAGGACTCAAGTGCGGATCGTTATTCAGTTGACCATAGGTCAGCCATGTTGCCGTCAGATATCCGGCGATTGCCATCAAGGTGGTGATCGTGGTTAGCATGTCGCGGAAGTGTAAAATCGTGGGGGCTCTGAGGGAAGGGGCAATGTCACTGGACAACAGG
>DUBL01000225.1 GCA_012960345.1 Gammaproteobacteria bacterium
TAGAGGAAAAACTACGAAAACTACGGTGCAGAAAAAGCAAACTGCCCGTTCTGGTGGGCGGACTAAACCGCGGTAATCGCAAATGGTTAATAGCCAATTCCCGCGGCTGCGGATGCGACGCTTACGCCGCCATTCGTTTAGCCGGGCATTGGTTAGCGAATCAGCCTTGCGTTGCGACGACCTGATTCAGCCGCTCTTCGTTCATGAGGGCGAAGGCCGTCGAGAAGCAGTCCCATCAATGCCGGGAGTCGATCGGCTGACTGCCGATTTGGTGATAGAAAAAGCAAGAGATCTCCGCGATTTGGGTATTCCAGCGGTTGCGTTATTTCCGGTCGTGCCACCGGAAAAGAAATCACTATCCGCTGAGGAAGCCTTTAATCCAGACGGTTTGGTGCCGAGCACGGTTCGAGCATTACGCAAGCACTGCCCAGAACTCGGCATTATTACTGACGTTGCGCTGGACCCCTATACCAGTCACGGCCAGGACGGGGTTCTCAGTAATGCCGGTTACGTGCTGAATGATGAAACCATTGAAATTCTAGTACGCCAGGCCCTGTGTCATGCCGACGCCGGGGCTCAGATTGTTGCACCCTCGGATATGATGGATGGGCGTGTTGGTGCGATCAGAGATGCGCTCGAGCAGGCGGGACATGTTAATACGAGCATTCTGGCTTATTCGGCTAAGTACGCCTCGGCCTTCTACGGACCGTTCCGAGATGCTGTGGGTTCAGCGGCTAACCTTGGGCAGGCTGACAAATTGTCTTACCAGATGGACCCGGCCAATACGAACGAAGCGCTACGCGAAGCGGAACTCGATCTTCTCGAAGGTGCGGACCTGATCATGGTGAAACCTGGATTACCTTACCTGGATGTAGTTCATCGCATTAAGTTTGAGTTGGGTGTTCCGACGTTCGTGTATCAGGTCAGTGGTGAATATTCGATGTTGTGTGCTGCCGCCGATCAGGGCTGGCTCGACCGCCGTAGCGCCATTATTGAAACGCTGCTGGCGATTAAGCGTGCAGGCGCCGATGGAATTTTGACCTACTTCGCTGAGGAAGTAGCCGGTTGGTTACAGTCCGGTTGACGCGTTAGCAGGTCAATTGAAAATGGGCGTGTAGCGTAACCCGGGGATTCACCCGCGCACTAAACGAATGAGTGACCAACCCAAACCAACCGAGTTGCGATTGCACCGGCAATCCCGGATGCTTGAAATAGTATTCGATGATGGCTGTCGCTATGAGCTGTCTTGTGAATATCTGCGCGTATTCTCGCCTTCGGCTGAGGTGCGGGGTCACGGGCCTGGGCAAGAGGTACTCCAGACCGGAAAGGAGAGGGTTAGCATAGACAAGATTGAGCCGGTTGGCGCTTATGCGGTGCGGCTGCACTTTGATGATGGCCATTCCACTGGCCTGTACTCGTGGGAAACCTTCTATGAGCTCGGTCAACATCAGACCGACTACTGGCAGACTTATCTCAATCGACTAACCTCGGCCGGCTATGTTCGTAAGGAACCCAAGTCTGACTAGTGGATCCCTTGAACACCTCCCAGGACGACAAGCGCGATACGCATTTTGGTTTTCGACGCGTTGGTGAAACAGAAAAGGCTTCACTGGTCGCTGATGTCTTTCGCTCAGTGGCGGAACGCTACGACTTAATGAATGACCTGATGTCGCTTGGTAGTCATCGACGCTGGAAGGATTTTGCTGTTGGTCAAAGCGGGATACGCGAAGGCCACCGGGTACTCGATGTGGCGGCCGGAAGTGGTGACTTGGCCCGGAGATTTGCACAGCGGGTCGGTTCCAGTGGACGAGTATTCGTTACCGATATCAATCCCGCGATGTTGCAACACGGTCGCAACCGTTTGCTCGACGCCGGTTTTGTTGCCACGATCAGTTACGCTATCGCCGATGCTGAGCGACTGGCTTTTACCCCAGGTTACTTTGACTGTGTCAGCATTGGATTCGGATTACGCAATGTGACCCGAATCGATCGAGCGTTGGCATCCATGTTCGAGATGTTGCGGCCGGGTGGACGAATCGTCGTTTTGGAGTTTTCTCACCCAACGACCAAGGCGTTGGCTTCCATATACGATGCTTTCTCGTTTGCCCTCATTCCCCGTTTAGGTAAGGTGGTCACCGGTGATGCGGGTAGTTACCAGTATTTGGTCGAATCTATTCGTCGGCATCCTGATCAGGCAACGCTGTCGAGCTTAATGATGGAGGCTGGGTTTGAGGATGTTCGGTATTTCAACTTGAGCGGGGGCATTGTCGCGTTGCACATTGGGTTTCGATACTGATACGCGGCGTTAAATGAGCATGAGAAATCATCGGTAATTGGTGTGAATATGGCAGTGTTGATAGCGGCACTCAATCGCGTGCTGGCAATGGATCCAGAGGCTGCTGCCCTGATGGGGCCTTTGGATGGGAAACTGCTCGG
>DUBL01000226.1 GCA_012960345.1 Gammaproteobacteria bacterium
GGGAAGGAAACCCGGTTATTGTTGGCGCCGACGTTACCATCGCAACCATACACTCCCAATCTACATTATCTGCTCTCCATTGGGCTTGCTTTTGGCATGATGGTGGGGTTGGTGGTTAGCAATATTTTGAGAGCCCGCGAACGCGTTGCAAATCGAACATCCAATGGGTTCATCAACCATCCCCTGCAGTGACACACCTTGGTGGTGGGTTGTCAGAGATTTTCTTTGAAAGTTTTTCTCGTCATTCGTGATCTGTCTCCTGGGGGAACTCAGCGCCAAGTCGTCTTGCTGGCAAACGCTTTGGCTCGCTCCGGCCAGCGAGTAGGCATTCTGACCTTTTATGATGCACTTAATGGTTATGGGGCCCATCTGGATGCCAATGTTGTTTGTCATTCCTTACATAAAGCAGGGCGGTGGGATCTGGTAGGTTTTTCGATTCGCTTTGCTCGGGTGCTGAGACAATCTCGGCCTGATGTACTGTACAGTTTTCTTGACGGAGCAAACCTGTTTAGCGCATTGATGTCAATGATAGTGAAGGGTTGTCATCACCGCCTGGTCTGGGGCATTCGATCCTCTTTCATGGATTGGAGTGCTTACGACTGGACCTGGAAACTGTTGAATCGACTCCTTTTCTGTTTGGCGAGGAGTCCGGATTTGGTTGTTTTTAACTCGATTCGTGGTCAGCATTACTATGCCGAAAAAGGATTTCGGCCTCGACAGCAGATGGTCATCGCGAACGGGGTGGATACGCAACGCTTCTATCCCGATGCGCAGGCTCGGAGTCACGTGCGCACTGAATTAGCGGTAAATTCCGATAACGTCTTAATTGGCACGGTTGGTCGGATCGACCCAATCAAGGATCTGCAGACATTCATCGCGGTTGCATCTCGATTGATCGATTTGGATCCACGGTACCGATTCGTGATTGTGGGGTCAGGCCCCAGTGCAGATGAGCAAGCGCTTCAGCAGGCGATCGAGCAGAACGAAATGAGCCAGTCGGTTGTTCGGGTTGAGCAGTCAGCCCGAGTGCATGACTACTACAACGCCATGGACATCTTCGTTTCCTGTTCAAGGGGGGAGGGTTTTCCTAATACCGTTGGGGAAGCAATGGCCTGTGGTGTGCCGTGCATTGTCACTGATGTGGGCGATTGCCGACTGTTAGTTGGGGACACGGGTGTGGTGGTAGACATCGGCGACACGACAGCGATCGTGAAAGGTGTACGGAAACTTGAGAGTCAAATATCGTGCGGGTCGATTACCCGAGAAAGCATCACTAAACGAGTGCAGGTTGAATTCAGCGTGGAGCGTTTGTGCTCGCGCAGTGTCACGGCGTTTCAGGCACTGATGCCGATCGAGTGAGACAACGACCATGACACATGCTGACTCAACGCTAGGAACGGTTTTTGTGATCGCTATCGGATCAGTAGTGGCCGCGTTACTTAGTGGGGAACAATGGTTGGCATGGTTGTTGTTGGGCGCGACATTAATCGTGCCACTGGGGTTTTCGAGTATTCGCGATGATGGGCGGCTGGCGACGGTGGTTTATCTCGTCATTGCTTGTCATCATGGGCTGGCTGTTTTGTTAACGTTCGGGGAGTTCCGACCCATTGATCTATGGGATGCGACTTATTTTGATACGTTAGCTTCCTGGGCAGCGGAGAGGCCGGAAGGATCGTTGACATGGGAATTGGGCTATCTCATGTATGTGAATGTCTTAAGCGGTATCTATGATATCAATAATGCGTTTTTCACTGGCGCCGAGGTCTCTGTTTTATTTGCTGTCATAGGATTGCTTCTTATGATCCAAATTGCTCGTGAAATTAAAGTACCCGATGAGCGACTTTGGTGGGTCGCATTAGCCGGTTTCATTCCGGGAAGCTTGGTATTTTTTTCGATCACTTATCGGGAAAGTTTGCTGGCATCCTTCCTGTTGCTGTCGGTATGGGCAGCGATTAGGGTGCTGCAACAGAAAGATCGCCGATGGTGGGTTCTGTTTGTGGGCGCCTTGGTCGCAATGGGCCTCCTGCATAAAGCGCTGTTCCTCTATTCTTTGTTCGTGGTGATTGTGACAATCATGTTTGTCGTTTTCACGGAGCAACGAACACTCGCTTGGTGGGGCAAGGCTATTGGAGTAGGGGCGGGGATTGTGTTGTGTGTGGCTGGCGTGATTGCCTGGGCAACGCCAGAGTTTGTCAAATTTCTGGAGCCGGCTATCCGTTTAATCGACGTTGATATACTGGAACAAATTACGTTCTATCGAGAAAGAATGGTGAATTGGGGTAGCCCCCGCACCGATTATGGTCTCTTTTATGATTGGACAGATTGGCATCGTACGGCGGTGACTTTGGGCTCTATTTATCTGCACTATCTTTTTTCTCCCTTTGATGGGATCACGCGCTGGGTCGACCTGTATGCGGTGGCCGAG
>DUBL01000227.1 GCA_012960345.1 Gammaproteobacteria bacterium
CGATTCTTCCAGCACCTCCGGGCGCATCTCCTGGATGGAGCTTCAGCCCAAACAGACGGACTGACCTTATAGCTGTGTACTGACGGATACGGTTGCCAGATCATCTTCGAATGAAGGCATGGTCAGGGAAAAATTCCAGCTAAGCCTAAACTTCCGGGCGATATTGGTTTTTGTCTCTCGCGTTGTTAGACACCGTGTCGTTTTTACACTGTCATACGATATTGGTTTCTGGCCCGAAGGGGAATCGAGTGATGTTTTCGGCACCGTCTTCGGTGACGATCAGAATGTCATGTTCTCGGTAACCGCCGGAACCGGCTTGCGATTCTGGCAACATAATCATGGGCTCTATGGAGACCACCATACCCGGTGCGAGGATAGTGTCGATATCCTCACGCAGTTCAAGACCTGCCTCACGTCCATAGTAGTGAGACAGTGTGCCAAAGGAGTGTCCATAACCAAAGGTGCGGTACTGAAGCAGATCGTGTTCCCGATAGATTTCATTCAGTTCATTGGCAATGGCACTGCACCGCATCCCGGGGCCGATTAAGTCCAGTCCCCGTCGGTGTACCTCACAGTTGATTTGCCATAGACGTAAGTGCTCATCATCGCAGTGATCAAGAAATAACGTCCGTTCAAGCGCCTGGTAGTAACCTGAGATCATTGAAAAACAATTAAGACTGAGAATGTCTCCGTTTTCAATTTGTCGGGTCGTTAAGGGGTTGTGTGCGCCATCGGTATTAATGCCGCTTTGAAACCAGGTCCATGTATCCATTAACTCGGTATGCGGAAAACTGTCCGCAATCGCATCGACCATTGCCTGTGTAGCGGCCCTTGCCACTTGGTATTCATGGGCACCTTCCCGGATGGCGGCCACCAGTGCATGTCCTCCCACATCGCAGATGCGGGCACCTTCACGAATGAGGTCGAGTTCTTCTTGGGACTTGCGCATGCGCATCAGCATGGTCGCCTCGCCGATATCAACAAAGTTGACCCCTGGAAGTGCCGCTTCCAGTTTATTTTTGTTTTGCAGCGTGACATGATCAAACTCAATCGCAACAACGCGTGCCTTAGCCAATAATTGTGCTGCTGCGTAGAAAAAATTATCCTGGTGCCAGTCCGTATAGACCACGTTGTTGTGCCCAAAGGTTTGCCTGCCAGGTTGGCCACCATCGATGTTGGCGCTGATCGTCGTCAATTGATCGTTGGTGATAACGCAGCCGTAATTTCGACCGAATGCGCAGTAGATAAAATCAGCGTAGTAATTAATATTGTGCATAGAGGTAAACAACACGGCGTCAATCCCGGTCTCTTGCATGTGCCCGCGCAGAAGCGTCAAGCGTCGATTCATTTCCTCGAGGCTGAATGTCGGTAGTGGCGGAATGCCGTTGCTAATTTTTAAAGTACGCGGGCGAGCATCAAGGTTCATCGTGATTAATCTCCGTTGCGCGGTATAGCGTAAGGATCACAAGCATTGGTCAACCCACCGATCGTTACGTTGGTGTTCAGAGGCAGGTTGATTTTAGAGTCTTTTGTCGATGCCGATTGACACGCAGCCAGTCGTAGGGGAGCATCGATGTCTGATATAGAGGTGGTCATTATGGATAATCTGCCTTTGATCCAGAATGTTGAACGCTGCGGGACTTCCGCGCGTGCCGATGTAAAACAGGGTTCCTAATATGAAACCATTAAGCCCCCGATCGGACCTGCCGACCCACGAAGTGATCAATATGCCGCCGCATCTTGGCGATCAAGATCTGTGGGCGGGCGATGTTAGTTTGCGTGAAGGGGTGGAGAATCAGGGGGGCAGCTGGGGCGTTGAGAAATTGGCCGCCTTCGGTCGGCTGGCCGGGGCTTCACAGACCTTCGAGGCGGCCGATCTCGCTAATCGACACACGCCAGAACTCAAGGCATACGATCGTTACGGTATGCGAATCAATCAGGTCGAGTTTCACCCGGCGTACCACGACCTAATGGCCATGGCCATCGAGAACGAGGTGCCAAGTTTTGCCTGGCGCTACCCGCAGCCCGGGGCCCATGTGATTCATGCCGCACTCACTTATCTTTTTAATCAGCCAGAAGGCGGAGTGTTGTGCCCGATGGCCATGACTTATGCCGCGGTTCCCTCCTTACGTCTGACCCCCAGCATTGGTGATGATTGGGTCCCCAGGCTTCTGTCCAATCGGTATGACGCCCGCGATGTACCGGTCGAACAGAAGGCGGGTGCAACCGTCGGGATGTTCATGACAGAAAAACAGGGCGGTTCGGACGTGCGCACGAATACAACCCGTGCGGTAGCGGTTGGTCAGACGGCGGGCGAGGGGGCGGAGTATCTTTTGACGGGACACAAGTTTTTCTGTTCGGCACCGATGTCCGACGCCTTTTTGACGCTGGCCTACAGCGAAGGCGGCTTGTCCTGTTTTCTG
>DUBL01000228.1:0-333 GCA_012960345.1 Gammaproteobacteria bacterium
CTGGCAATATCATTGGCATCGCGCCCTACCACCCAAGGCGCTATCTGGCGATGCAGTATCTGGGCGGTAATGTCAGCATGATAAGGCGCGACCTGACCCCACCCTTCGCTACCGTCCTCTGCAACCACACGAACAAACGATAAAAACTCTTTAGAGAAAGTCTCCACTCGGGCGATAACGGGCCCGGCATCTGCATTGCCGGATGTGGCTATAGTAGTGCTCATCATGACAGCAGGATTTTCGGGCCTATGACGCCGGCCATCATAGTCGCAACAAACGCAAAAATCGCGTTTCGGCTAAAGCAGTACGAACACAACACCACCGCACCCGCCT
>DUBL01000228.1:392-14283 GCA_012960345.1 Gammaproteobacteria bacterium
CCAGCCCGCGTATTTAAGACGCTGATTTTCGAGATGCCTCAGGCGGGGTTTGCGGTCGCCACATTGCCGATAACTCACGAACTTGACCTCAAAGTCTGCGCCAGAATCCTCGGGGCAAAAAAAGCCTGGATGGCGAAGCCGGCGGAAGCTGAGCGAATCAGCGGGTACCCTATTGGAGGCATCAGCCCGCTTGGACACAAGCGTCAGTTGTCACTACTGATAGATGCGTCGGCTATCTTTCGATAGCATTTTTGTCAGTGCCGGTAGACGGGGCCTTGAAATTGAACTGGCGGCACATGACCTGGCTCGCTTGACCGCCGCTCGTTTTACCGATCTGAAAAAATCCCATCATGGCGTGTAATCTCCACTAACGATTCAGCTCCTTTAGCGATAGATGCATCGTATTATCCATCGGTTAGCCTCCTGATCTCATCTGTTGCCTAATGTCCAACTAGGGTGCGTTTTAGACGGTGCACCGGGGCATGTCTGCCGATACAAGAACGTTTTAAAGCCTAACGGTTTGTGTTCCGAAGACTGTGAACAAAGGAGTGATCGCGCCCGAGGTCAGCCTTAACACAAAAAGTCATGCAATCAAGTGCTATGCGTACATACGGAGACATACGGCTACAGACAGCTACAGACAGCTACAGACAGCAATGGCGTAAAACCTAGGCTTTTTAGTTGGAAAGAGTTGGGAACAAAGGGGTGATGGTGCCCGAGGTCGGAGTCGAACCGACACGGGGTTGCCCCCACTGGATTTTGAATCCAGCACGTCTACCAGTTTCATCACTCGGGCAATGAACAACCCATTTGGCAACCAACATTCTACCTCTAATCTTTACCTCATCACGTTTCGCGCGCATTCGCTTCGACCCTGCCCTTGGTGAGTCTAACGAAGGCTTCTTCTAAGCCGCCCCACTTAAACAGATTGTTCCTGTTCCTCGAACGACATTCAAGAACATCGCCATCTTGACCATTTCCAAGCAGACCTCTGACGTTACGAGCACGCCCATACCCTTGGCATCAAAGGGCAATCAATCGGCGCATCCACTTTCTGTCCTTGATTGATCACATACGTGGAAGTCTCCTCAGTCCATGGCCCCCGAGGCTTAAAAAGCGCCGTCTCAGAGCCAAAACGAAGCGACAAGCGATGCTGGGTGG
Source organism: Gammaproteobacteria bacterium (assembly GCA_012960345.1). Lineage (GTDB taxonomy): Bacteria > Pseudomonadota > Gammaproteobacteria > Arenicellales > UBA868 > UBA11791. Next base: position 1,554 of record DUBL01000228.1, read on the forward strand.
ATAACGCTGGGGACGACTTCCCAGTAATCGAATGCAGGGTACGAAAATCGAACACCAAACAATCACCCAGCCCTACTGCCCAAGAAAGCAGTTCATACGAAGCCGGTTCGGCGTCGACATCTGGGACCGGGCTATATGCCTCACCGGCACAGGCGAACGGTACATTCGCGCTGAATTCAGGTGCAACGAACAACTTATCCCAACGGTGCGATCCCCGGACAAAGGTCAACCCTTCCGATTTAGGCGCCGCCTCAAGCGGCAGCCAAACCACACATAATGGCCCGATAAAATCAAAATACGGCTCATCATGGTGCCACGGGGCTGCCGTCGTCGCCCCGATTTCGCGCATAAACCAATTATCCATGACGAGATTAACGTGCTGCGCCGCCATCAACGTGCCAGAAATCTCTGCCAGTGGTGAGTCAAAGATCACCTCCCGAAACTCTGGAATATCAGGCCAAGTCCAATAATCAAACACATACCGACCCGGCGACCCCGGGGGAGTGTGGTCTCTAAAGAATCGGCCCGGCTGGGCCAGATTGCGGAGCACGCCGCGACGCGCTTTTTCTATCCACTTCGGCGCGACCAGACCACGCAGACACACTACCCCATCGCGCCGATAACTGGCAATGGCGTTTGGTGACACGGATGAAAAGGAGATCGGTTCCGAAACCAGGCTCACGTTTTAGACCTTCGATACAAACAGCGTGTTACGACTCATCAGACTCATGATCTGTACCACACTTGACTGAAACTACTAGGCCCCGCCGATCATCACCACGAGGGACTCCATCTAAGCGGAATGGTGCCATGGTGGATCAAACCATTAGACTTTCGATGACTTCACTTCGCTGACTTCACTTCGATGACTTCCAAGTCGGGACTCGCTCCACTTTGCTTAAGATTCGGCACCTTAACCGCTTCGATACCGGTCGCTTCACAAACCAGATCGGCAAACCAATCCTTATTCTTTCGAAAGGTTCGTTTCCACTGGGCAACGAACAACTCCCTCGCCTCATCTTCTGTCGGTGTCCAACGAAGAACACTGCCGCGTACCGTAGTTTCAACTCCGTCAATGAGCAGACAAACCTCAAAGGAAATCTCCCACTCCTGAACTTGCATCAAAAACTCTCCCTGAACCCGGCCGGTGTAAAAGCAAACTACTTAAGGTACTCTTTTCCCGCTTTATAAGTGGCAACGCGTTTGCCGACACTGTTCTTTCGTATTCCTGACCAAGGCTTCCCAGCCTTAAAAACTCCTTCCAACGAAGTGCCATCCGCCCAGGTAAATGTACCGCGCCCTGTACGCTGCCCATCGACAAAATTGCCTACATACTTACCAACTAACTTACCCTTGTCACGGTAGATGTAAGTGCCAGAACCTTGGATTTTTCCTTGCCTGTACTGGCCCTTATGTGAGTTTCCGTTCGGCCAGGCAAATGAACCCCTTCCTGAAAAAATACCGTTCTTGAATCCTCCGACGTACACACTCCCATCGGGACTGGTTAGCTTACCGTTACCCTGAATTTCTTCTTGCCGCCATGCCCCTTCATACACCGCCCCATCGGCCCACTGAAACCGGCCTTGACCATGGCGTTTACCCTTTCGGAACTGACCTTTATATTCACGCTTATCCGCCCAGGTATAGGTGCCTTTTCCATGATAGCGATCCGCTTTAAATTGCCCAACATAAAGGGCTCCGCTGTCGAAGCGTATGGTACCAAATCCTTCAAAATGGGCGCTGCGCACCATTCCCTGATAGGTCGCGCTATCCATCGTAACCTTTACTTTGGAATACCACTTACCTGTACCGCACTCGCCCTTGTATCGTGCTCCCTCGTAGATCCCGTCACACACTTTTCCATTGGCATAAACATAAAATAGTTCCGCTGCTAAGTCTGTGGCAGCCCCCTTTTTTTTGCCTTTGTTATTCTTCTTATTCCCACCGGGAGTAACCGCAGATGGGCTGTCAGCCTTGCCCTGCCCGCTGGTTTTTTCATCACCCGCTCCAAGCGTCCGGCACAAGACATTCTTACCGCAAAATTCAAATTGTTCACCGGCAATGCTCATCTCCATCGGCGCGATCAACAAGATCACGGACCACACGAATGGAACCGCACCAAGGAAGATCTGCGACAGAGTTTTACGGACCCCGCGCAACACCCACCAATGCGCGAGCCTGGACCGCCCTGGCGCATGGCCCACGCAAACTAAACATTTATCCATAAAACCACCTCATTGGGGCTTTCGATGTTACGTCACTATCAGTTATGACTATTATCGCTTCTTTATGATTTGACAACCGCCGCGATACACGCCACTCGGCGCCTCGCGCGCCTGACCGATAAGCACGTGGACCTTGTATAATGCCTCGGCATTAAATTATTGCAAACAGCGCATTTCCGTGAAACTACTGTTCGATTTCTTTCCCCTGATCCTCTTCTTTGCCGCCTATAAGTGGTACGGTATTTTCGTTGCGACCGGCGTTGCGATCGCCGCCTCTATCATTCAGGTGAGTGTGCACTGGCTACGAAATCGCCGTTTCGAGACCGCTCACTTGACTACCCTGGGTGTGATTGTCGTCTTCGGAGGGCTGACCCTGATTTTCCGAGACGACACGTTCATCAAGTGGAAACCGACCATCGTCAACTGGATCTTTGCCGTTATTGTCCTTGCCAGCCTCATGGGACAACGGCGCACCGTACTCGAATTCCTTCTCGGCGAGAAAATTCATCTGCCGGTCACCATATGGCGCAAAGTCAACCTCGCCTGGGGTCTTTTTTTTCTGGTGGCAGGTGCACTCAATTATTATGTCGCCTTCGTGTTTCGATCCGAACTCGATCCGCAGTTACGCACCGATCTGTGGGTCAATTTCAAGGTCTTTGGCTTAATGGGCCTGACTCTGGTTTTTGCCGTGATTCAGATGATGCTGGTGGCGCGCTACATTGTTACTGACAACGGTGACGGTGACGGTGACGGTGATGACTGAAACGCCGACTCCGCGCGAACAAATGATCGACCAACGCCTACGCTCAGAACTTGCAGCTGAAAGCGTCGATATTGAGGATCAGAGCCATCTTCATGTGGGTCACGCCGGCGCACGTTCCGGCGGTGGCCACTACGCGGTGACTGTCGTTTCCTCGTGTTTCCGGGGCCTTGATCTACTGGCCCGCCATCGGCTGGTTTACCAAGCACTGGGGCAAGCGATGCAGCACGACATTCATGCGCTCAGCATCAGCGCTTACGCCCCGGAGGAACTCTGACGGCCTTAGCTGCCACTAACGCACTCCTAAAACCCGGTGACACAGGTCAAACCGATCGCATCACCGGCGGCGTTGTAAAGCCTCGGCTGACCCAAGGCCAGCAATTTTGCGGCGCTGTGTTCTTCAAGCCCCGCGAAACGAGCCAATAATTCTGACATCAGCGCCTCTGCCGCCCGGGCAGCGCCATCATCAATTTTTAGCGCCATTCCAAGACCTAACGACGGCACAGTGGCACAACATACGCCCTCTGCACCGGTCTTCACCACAAATTGACCCTCGCCAGTTTCGATAGCGGCCGTGGTCCAGCGTCCCGTCCCCGCGACCATGAAAGGCTCACGCACCATGGCCTGGTAAAGGCGCTGGGCGCCTCGCGATCTCGTCGCTCCCAGTCCGGAGCCCGTGCCAAAACGCGCCATACTGAGGGCCAATGCGTGTAGCGGTAATCCGATCACCGGGATTCCGCAACCGTCCACTCCAACGGGTGCCCGGACAAGCTCCGCGCCGCTCATCTGTGAAAGCACGTTACCCACCCGCCGTTGCACAGAGTGCTCTCGATGAAGGTAACCGCGCGTCACCTCCGCACGATAAACAGCTGTCGATAACAGACCAACATGCTTGCCAGAACAGTTATTGTGAATGCGTCGCGGTGATGCGGCGTTCTCGCGTAAGCGCGACGCGGCGATATCAGAAATAGGAAAATGTGGCCCGCACTCAAGATCCTCCTCGCTAAGCCCTACTTTCGCCAACCATTCACGAATGACCTTGAGGTGGCGCGCTTCACCGCTGTGTGAGCTACACGCCACCGCCAGTTCAGCGTCACCTAAATGCCAGTGATCCGCTGCACCCGTTTCCACCAAGGGCAACGCCTGCAACGGCTTAACTGCTGAACGGGGATAAATAGGTCGCAGCACATCACCAACGGCCAGGCGTGTATGACCCGTGTCATCAACCAAGGCGAACGCACCCCGGTGAACCGATTCGGTTATTGCGCCACGAGTCAACGTTACCAGTATCGGGTTATGTGTGTATTGCATGACGAATACCCTCTTTTTCCTGTCGTTGGCCCCAATCCCAGCCTACCGCTATTATCAACTCATCGTTAGCACCGTGGGCAACCGGAGGCGTCTTCTATTGGACGAGCCAGCAGCGCAGTTACAACAAACTGTCCTTTACGAATTGCATCAGTCATTGGGCGCCCGAATAGTGCCCTTTGCCGGTTACCAAATGCCGCTCAATTACTCCCCCGGCATCATCAAAGAACACCGCCATACTCGAACGTCAGCAAGTCTGTTCGACGTCTCGCACATGGGACAAATCCGCATCTATGGTCCCGGCGCCATTGAAACACTCGAATCACTGATGCCGATCGATCTATCCACCATGAAACCGGGACAACAGCGTTACAACTTCCTGACCAACAATAACGGCGGCATTGTTGATGATCTGATGATCTCGAGACTTGCGGATCACTGGCAACTCATTGTCAACGCCGCCAACAAGATGAAAGATCTTGAGTTAATCACCACCGCCTGCGGACCGCGAACAACCGTTGACTACCAACACGACGCTGCGTTGATTGCCTTGCAAGGTCCCGCAGCGAGCACAATACTCTCTCGCCACTCGACCGAGACCGCATCGCTACCGTTCATGCACCAGGGACCATTCACAATTGGTGGCATCCCGTGCTTGATATCGCGCAGCGGATACACCGGCGAAGACGGATTTGAGATTTCAGTTTCCAACTCGCATGCGATCACACTGGCGGAAAGTCTGCTCGCCCACCCTGAGGTCGAAGCGGCGGGTCTCGGCTGTCGGGATTCTCTACGGCTCGAGGCCGGGCTATGCCTGCACGGTAACGACATCAATGAACAAACAACCCCACTTGAAGCCAACCTGCTGTGGGCGATCTCCCCTGACCGACGAGCCGATGGCAAACGAGCCGGGAACTTTCCCGGTGACGTCAGAATTCTCGAGGAAATGAGAAACCCGCCCGCTCAATGCCGGGTTGGCCTGCGCCCTGACGGAAAGATTCCGGTGCGTCCGCCAGCGGCACTGTTTAGCGAAGCGGGTGTTGAAAGCGGCCTGGTGACCAGCGGCAGCTTTGGGCCCTCAGTTGAGGGGCCCATTGCAATGGGTTACGTCAATCGTGCCTTGTCGGCGCCCGGCACCCCTCACCACACGACAGTACGCGGTCAACCCATCACTCTTACAGTGGTCGAACTGCCATTTGTTGCACATAACTACCACCGACGGCGATAACACAAGGAGAAACTCATGAGTGAAACGAGATTTACCGATGACCATGAATGGGCTCGGCTCGAGGGGGACCTAATCGTGGTCGGCATCACTAACTATGCACAGGAACAGCTCGGTGACATCGTTTTTATCGAACTCCCCGGTGTCGGCAGCACCGTTGAGCAAGGCCAGGAAGCTGCGGTGATCGAATCAGTCAAAGCCGCTGGAGATGTAAAATCACCCGTAACCGGCAGCATTGCAGAGGTTAATGAAGCACTGGTGGACCACCCCGAAACGGTCAATCAAGATCCCGGGGGCGAAGGCTGGTTTTACAAGGTCGCACCAGCAGATCCTGCCGAGATGGATGACCTCCTCGACGAGGCTGCCTATGCCAGCATGCTGGCCGGTCTCGAATGATTAATGTACTGGCTTAGCACCTGGATACCATCATGAGTGATCCGAAACCGTCTTTAGAGCAACTTGAAATGCGCGAAGATTTCGTTCGGCGCCACATCGGGCCCGATGACAAAAGCCTTGAAAAGATGCTGGCAACCCTGGGCCTTAAGTCTCTGGATGACTTGGTGAATAAAACAGTTCCCGCGTCGATTCTGAGCAAACGACCGCTTGACTTAGCACCCCCGCGGGGCGAACGGGCGACCGGCACCTACCTTCGCCACATGCGTCATCGAAATCAGGTATTCACCTCAATGATCGGCTGTGGATACCATGGAACGGTGATGCCCCCCGTGATTAAACGCAACGTGTTCGAAAATCCGGACTGGTATACCGCCTATACCCCCTATCAGGCCGAAGTCAGCCAGGGGCGACTGGAGGTGTTATTGGCATTTCAACAACTGATTATCGATCTCACCGGCATGGATATCGCTAATGCGTCGTTACTTGATGAGGCGACCGCTGCAGCCGAAGCGCTCGCCATGTCTAAGCGTATTGCCAAGACCGAATCGAATCGATATTTCGTTGACCACAACGTACATCCCCAAACGCTCGCTGTTGTGCAAACCCGAGCGACATCAGCGGGCTATGAAATATTGGTCGGTGATCCGTGGACGGAATTCACCGGGCAGGATTGCTTTGGTTTGCTTCTCGCCTACCCGGCAAGTACTGGCGCCATCTGCGACCCCACCTCGCCTATTGAATCCGCTCACCGACACGGGGCTTTAGTGACGGTGACCACAGACCCGTTAGCACTGTTGCTGCTGAAAGCCCCAGCAGAGTTCGGTGCGGACATTGTTATCGGCAGTGCTCAACGATTCGGCGTCCCCATGGGTTACGGTGGGCCCCACGCGGCATTTTTTGCTACCCGTGATGCTTACAAACGATCGATGCCAGGCCGCATCATCGGGGTTTCTGTGGATGCCCAAAACCGTCCGGCACTGCGTATGGCGCTGCAGACTAGGGAGCAGCACATTAGGCGTGAGAAAGCGACCAGTAACATCTGCACAGCACAGGTACTATTGGCGAACATCGCGGCGCTCTACGCTATGTATCACGGCCCCCAGGGGCTTAACACGATCGCTCAACGAGTTCACCGTTTCAGTCAAATTGTCGCATCAAGTCTCGCGGCAGTCGGCTACACCATCGTCGATGAGGTCTACTTCGATACCTTAAAAATTTATGCGCCTGGCGTTGCCGGGAAACTCGCGGCGCGAGCGCGCGAATCGCGGATCAATCTTCGCCTGATAGATGCTAACCACCTCGGTATCGCGCTCGATGAAACCACCAAGCGCGAAAACATCGAAGCACTATGGCAGGTATTCCGTCCCCATGCGGCCGCACGAATAAATATTGAGCATCTCGATCAGTCCGTAACCGAAAATATCCCCCCCGCGTTACGTCGCAATACCCCTTTACTCGAACACGAAAACTTTCACCGCTACCATTCGGAAACGGAAATGATGCGTTACCTGCGACGCACCGCAGGAAAAGATGTGAGTCTTGGTCGATCAATGATCCCGTTGGGTTCATGCACCATGAAACTGAACGCGACGTCTGAACTATTGCCGGTTTCTATTCGCGATTTCGCCAACCTTCATCCTTTTGCACCACTGGACCAAACACAGGGATATCAGCAACTATTTGAAGAACTCGAAGCCATGTTGTGCGAGATCACAGGTTTTAACGCGATTTCACTGCAGCCAAACGCCGGTTCACAAGGCGAATATGCCGGCCTTCTTTGTATTCGCCGATACCACCAAGAAAACGATCAGGCACATCGTGATATCTGCCTTATTCCGTCTTCCGCACACGGAACCAATCCAGCGAGTGCCGTTATGGCCGGCTTCTCTGTCATCATTGTTGGCTGTGACGATAACGGCAATGTCGACCTCGTTGACCTTACGCAAAAAGCCGAACAACATGGTGAGCGCCTAGCGGCCCTGATGATCACCTACCCTTCAACCCATGGCGTGTTCGAAGAGAGCATTCGAGACATCTGCACCGTTGTCCATGAACACGGCGGCCAAGTCTATATGGATGGCGCCAACCTGAACGCAATGGTGGGTCTGTGTCGTCCGGGCGAGATTGGTGCCGATGTCGCACACCTTAATCTGCACAAAACCTTTGCCATTCCACACGGCGGTGGCGGACCGGGCATGGGCCCCATCGGCGTGCTCTCGCATCTGGCCCCATTTCTCCCCGGTCATCCACTGGTTGAGGGCGTCAACCCGGCCGGCGGTGGGAAATCCAGTATCGGGCCTGTTTCCGCTGCGCCGTGGGGTTCGGCCAGCATCCTACCCATCTCATGGGCTTACATTTCGATGATGGGTCCGACCGGCCTTCGCCGGGCTACGCAAGTTGCCATCTTGAACGCGAATTATGTAGCCAAACGATTGGGACAGGATTACCCCGTCGTTTACACTGGCAACAATGGATTGGTCGCGCACGAATGCATCGTTAATCTGGCTGACATCCGCCAAGAAACGGGTATTACGGCGGAGGACATTGCCAAGCGACTAATTGACTACGGCTTTCATGCCCCGACCATGTCCTGGCCGGTTCCAGATACCTTCATGATCGAGCCGACAGAAAGCGAATCCAAGGAGGAACTTGATCGCTTTTGCGATGCTATGCTGTCAATCCGTGGTGAAATACGAGAAATCCAGGCAGGCAAGGTATCCGTAGAGAAAAGTGTCGTCAGAAACGCGCCGCATGGCTATCACCTGCTAACGGATGAATCGTGGCCCTTTGACTATGGCCGTGATCGTGCGTTCTTTCCCTCGGCGGCAACCCGCCGGGACAAGTACTGGCCACCGGTCGGTCGAATCGATAATGTCCACGGCGATCGCCATCTAGTGTGTACCTGTCCACCGATCGACGCGTACATCGATGACGCCGCCTGACTTATATCAGTCATCGTTCACCCAACATGAACCCACCAACCAAGTTAACCCCGGGCATTAAACAGACTGCAGCCGAAAAAATGGCCCGCGTGCCGGTCCGTTTCCCAGTGACCACTCCTTCAACCCGGACGCGCAAGCCCCCCTGGATTCGCGCCAAATTTCCTGGCGGCCCGGAAGTCGAGCGACTTAAACGCATCTTGCGGGAAAATAATCTGCACACCGTGTGCGAAGAAGCCAGCTGCCCTAACCTGGGTGAGTGCTTTGGGCAAGGTACGGCAACATTTATGATTCTCGGCGATATCTGCACCCGTCGTTGTCCGTTCTGTGATGTCTCTCATGGGCGCCCACAAGCAATCGACTCGAGTGAACCTGACAATTTGGCTAACACCATTGCACAGATGCAACTTCGCTATGTGGTCATCACTTCCGTTGACCGGGATGATCTCCGTGATGGGGGAGCCCGCCACTTTACTGACTGCATCAGCGCCGTGCGCGAAAAGAGCCCGGACATTCGAATCGAAACACTCACCCCAGATTTCAGGGGTCGCCTGGACAGGGCTGTTGCATTGTTGTCTGCCTGCCCACCGGATGTCTTCAATCACAATCTAGAAACCGTTCCCCGTCTCTATCGACGCGTGCGCCCCGGTGCAGATTATGGGCATTCGCTGCAGTTACTCGCGCGCTTTTCCGAGGTCTGCCCCAACGTACCCACCAAATCCGGTCTGATGCTGGGGCTAGGCGAAACCCTTGAGGAAGTAGAAGCGGTCATGCGTGACCTGCGAAGTCATGGAGTGCGCATGCTGACGCTAGGCCAATACCTCCAACCCACCGTCCACCACCTCCCTGTAGAGCGTTACGCAACTCCCAAAGAATTCGACCTACTTAAGGATCGGGGCAAAGCGCTCGGATTCGATCAGGTCGCTTCTGGGCCATTGGTTCGATCCTCGTACCATGCCGACCTGCAGGCGGTCAGCTTATTGCCCATAGAACCAGCACCTCGCTCCCTTTGAATGGTGGCAATTCCCCTGCTGTTGGGAGTACTATCTGCTAGTTAAGCGGAATAGCGCCCATTTTCGTAGGGTTTTTCGCTGTTCCGATACAGTTTCTATAATTCACACCAATGAGAGGAAAAGTCATGAGACTTAAATCGACTTTGATTGCGTCAGCCGTCGTAATGGCGATGGGCGTAGTCAGCGGTGCCCAAGCGGGTACCTTAGAAGATGTACAAGCGCGCGGTGTGCTCCGCTGCGTGGTCAGCACCGGAATCGCTGGTTTTGCCCAGCCCGATGCCAACGGTGTTTGGGGCGGCTTCGATGTCGATTTCTGCCGCGCAACCGCAGTCGCGGTACTCGGTGACGCCAGCAAGATCGAGGCAGTAACCTCGACAGGCAAAACCCGCTTCACAAAACTGAATGCCGGCGAAGGCGATGTTCTGTGGCGCAACACAACCGTTACGTTTTCCCGAGACGTTGGCGTCAAGCTTCGTTTTCACGGCATTAATTACTACGACGGCCAGGGCTTTATGGTTAAAAAGAGCCTAGGCATCAGTAGCGCTAAAGAACTTGATGGCGCATCGGTCTGCATCCAAACTGGTACCACGACCGAACTAAACCTAGCGGACTACTTCTCCTCCAACGGAATGAAGTATGAGCCGGTCACCATCGAGACCAATGATGAAGCCCGTCAGAACTACGAGGCTAATCGTTGCGACGTCTACACCACCGATGCGTCTGGCCTTGCGTCTACTCGCTCTGCCCTGCCGGATCCTGACGCACACATGGTGCTTCCTGAAATCATCTCCAAGGAGCCACTCGGCCCCGCCACCCGTCACGGTGACGATCAGTGGTCTGACATCGTTACCTGGGTGCTGAATGCGACGATCACGGCTGAAGAACTCGGTGTCACCAGCGCCAATGTAGACCAGCAGAAGGGCTCCAATAACCCTGAAGTCCGACGCCTGCTGGGCGTGGACGGAAGCCAGGGATCGGAACTTGGTCTGTCCAATGACTGGGCCTACCAGATCATCAAACAGGTTGGTAACTACGGAGAAATTTTTGAGCGCAACATTGGTGTCAATACCCCGCTCGGCATCGCGCGCGGTCTTAACGCGCTTTGGACCGACGGTGGCCTGATCTACTCGCCTCCGTTCCGCTAAACGTCCGTTCTTTCAAGTTGCATTAGTTGTAGGCTGACGCCGGGGATTCGTCTAACCCCCGGCGTCAGCCCTTTTCAATCCCCAATCGATTAAAACGACTACGATTCAGCAAGCCGGCGCGGTAATGGCACAAGCTTCCCCCAGTACTTCTAACCTGCTGTTGCGCCTGTGGCGCAACGAGGACTCGCGCGGCGTTATTATCCAGATCATCACCATGGTGGTGCTCTTTACACTGATCGCTGCCATTGCCCGCAACGTGGTAATTAATCTTGCCGAGGTGGGCAAGGAATTCAGTTTCGGTTTCCTGAATTGGCCTGCGGCCTATGACATTGGCTTCTCACCGTTTATTGAGTACACCAACCAGTCCAGCCATCTTCGGGCTGCAGTGGTTGGCCTACTCAATACGCTACTGGTTGCGGTATGTGGCTGCGCTCTCGCGTCTGTTCTTGGATTTACGCTCGGCATCATGCGCCTTTCCCGCAATTGGCTGGTCAGCAAGATAGCGTACGTTTTTGTCGAATTCATGCGTAACGTCCCGGTGCTAATTCACATCCTCGCCTTCTATGCTCTGGTAGTGACCCTGCTACCTCCGGTCAAAAAAGCTATTGATGTCGGCGCAGGCGCTTTCTTTTTGTCAAACAGGGGCTTTTATACACCCTCACCGATTTTTGAGCCTGGCGCCGCGATAGTCGGCTTTGCGATCATCCTTGCGATTATCCTTGCGGTGGGTTTTAGGCGTTGGGCAAAACAAGTCCAGGACCGAACAGGAAAAGCCTATCCTATATTCTGGATCTCGGCGACGATCATTATCACTTTGCCGGGCATCGCCTTTGTCGCAACCGGTATGCCGTTGTCTTGGGACATTCCGGTGCTCAAGGGTTTTAACTTCAAAGGTGGCATGGCAATCAAGCCAGAGTTTCTAGCGCTTTGGTTAGCACTTTCCTACTACACCGCCTGTTTTATTGCCGAAATCGTTCGTGCCGGAATTCTCGCCGTCAGTCATGGTCAGACCGAAGCCGCCCACGCACTGGGCCTGCAAAACAATCGCACCCTGCAATTAATTATCATACCGCAGGCGCTGCGTGTCATCGTGCCGCCATTGTGCAGCCAGTATCTCAACCTAACCAAGAACTCGTCGCTCGCCATCGCTATCGGCTACATGGATATCACGGCTACCTTAGGCGGCATCAGCCTAATGCAAACCGGAAAGGAGATGGAAACGATGATCATTGTGATGGGGGTTTACCTCGTGATATCACTGACCATTTCCAGCTTCATGAACTGGTTTAACCAGCGTATCAAACTTACCGAGCGCTAGAAAACCGGCAATGGCACAACATCAGGCAATACCGGCTTACACGCCCGGGACCCACCCGGACCTGCCACCACCAGTGCGGACCACGGGCGTGGTCGGTTGGGTAAGAACAAACCTACTTTCATCGCCCCTGAATATCGCGTTAACACTGTTCTCGATCTGGCTTTTGTGGTCAATCGTGCCGCCAGCACTTAATTGGCTATTGACCGAAGCGGTCTGGAGCGCTGATACCCGTAAGGAGTGTTGGGCATTGATGGGCGCGCCACGTGATGGCGCCTGCTGGGCATTTATTCTCGGCAGCTTCAAACTGTTGGTCTACGGCTGGTTCCCTGAGCCGGAACGCTGGAGAGTAAATCTCACCTTCATACTGTTCGCCGTTACGATCTTTGGCGCCTTGCGCGAAA
>DUBL01000229.1 GCA_012960345.1 Gammaproteobacteria bacterium
CGCGCATGCTGCTCAGCGCCAGCATGGTCAGTAAACCCAGGATCACCAGGCCGACAATCAGGACAAACCCTTCTTGGGGCGCATCCGTTGTGGGCAAAGGCTTGGGTTGAGCGATCATTCAGGTGCCCTTATTCCTGAGGGTCATGGTATTGGTCATGACTTTGTACAGGTGACGATCGTTTGCCGCAAGCGGTATAGCGGCCCCCTCCAATGTCGGTGGAACCGCAGTGCTCGTGATGTTGTTCGACAGCGAACGGACTAGGAGTTCAATGCGTAGTGTCTTGACCAAAGCCCAATCCGCATGTCCTGCTGCTGGAGCGGTGGCGTAACGGTTGGCGAAGCCATCACCGTCGGTGTCGATGCCATAACGTACTTGCAGGTTTTGAATACCCTCGACAAGTTCTACGCCATTATTCGGGCAATTTTGTCCTGCACCGGGGTTGATTAAGCGTCTCAGCGCCATAAGAGTGTTTGCTGCAGTCCACGCCGTTGCTCGACCAATGCAATAGCGGACCACTTCAATCTCTTGTACCCGGGCCCCCTTGTCAGTGGTGTATTCCTTTGTGGTTCCAGTGTGGGAGATCGTCGTGCCAGCAACGCCCTTTATCTCGAAAAGATGAGTTGTATCGCAGTCGCTAATGACGGCAAAACTGTTGGCTGTAAGGCCCGAATTAGCCTCGACCGTCAGGTCCGAATCTGGGCCCCCGTCTTCGTCAAGTCGTACACCGCCGCCCGTGGAGCCGCGCAGAATCAGCTCGTCACTGTTTATACCGCCACCCTCGCTCCCGCCGACGGGTTGGGCTAGTTGATCTGGTGGTGATGCGCCATTGATAAACTGCAAATTGGTGGCATCGGCGTCGGATAGTGTTGAGCCTGATATGGGTTTGGAAGCATCACAACCGAAATTTCCCGCCAGGCGAACGGCACGACGCAGGAAGGTCGAGGCAAAGCGCCCATTTTCTTGTACTGCTGACACGGCGCTCTGGAATTTATAGATCTGACTGGTGTCGGCATAGATCTTGACGATAGCCGCGCTGAGCAGCAGCCCGATGACCAGTGAGATCATCAATTCAATCAGCGTAAAGCCGCGTTGGCTTCGCGGGTCGTGCGGTAAACGGTTAATAATGGAGTGCGTGGGCATGGTGGTGCTAGGGAATGAACTCGACGACGAAACTCATGCAACCAGGGGTGCCAACCACCGCGCAGCCGGCACCGGTGCGGTCGTCGTCCCACGACACGGTGACGGTGACCTTGCCGGTGGCAGTGGTGGGGACGATCCTGCCACCACCGGATGGCAACACCCGTGCGTTGGTTTGATTCCAGTGCCAGCCATCGTATTGCGCTAACTGCGCTGCAGTGCAGCCAGCCGCGCCCGCGATACAGCCCGGGTCAGCGTCGTCCTCTACGCCCAGATAACTAACTACGGTGGCTCCTGCGGCGCCCCGGTTGGCGCGGATTCGGTCGGCCATATCGTAAGCTTGCTCTGTTGCCACTGATCGATAAAACGCGCTGTTAGTATTCTGCAGTGATGTGTGCATCAACAGCGTCAATGCCAGGAAGCCAATCGAGAACACTACCAGGGCGATCAGCGACTCCAGCAGGCTGAACCCGTCGGTCCGCGAGAGGGATAGCTTCTCGCGGTCCCTTAGGATGATCCGATTTTGGTGCACGACCGTGTGTCTCATTAGCAGGGTATATCGCAGGCCGGTTCACCCGCATCGGGGGGACTACAGACTCGGACGCGGCCAACACTACTGATGTCGATTCTGCGCCTGTGCTGAGCGTCGCGGTCGGCAGTGCAGAGGATCATTGTGCGGGCGTCTACAACCGTGCCGTCGCTCTTGAAGATAACATGATTTGCCCCCGTGAGGGTGCTGCCGCCATCGAGCCTTATATGGACCTCAAGGTGTGTTTCACCCGCCCCCTCATCGCGGGTGTTGTTACTATCTCTGTCGACAAAACTGTTCCAGCCCTCATGCCAATTCCCGCCCGCGCACCCGTTTTGTCCCGGACAGATGCGAATCCACAGACCCCGGCGGATCGCCTCGACGCGCGCCATGGCAAGCGAGCTTCGAATCTCGTCGGCCTGGGTTTGAATGCGGTTTTTCACCACAAGGTTTTGGTAACTGGGTACCCCGATACCCATGACGATCGCGACCAAGGTGATGGTGATCATCAATTCAATCAGGGTGAAGCCCCCGCACCGACTGTTTTTCCAGCCACGCTCAGAAGGTGATTCTAAATTTCTGGTCAAGGAAAACTCGTTTCACTAGTTGCTTATCAGAGGCATCATTGTAAAGTATGCGAAACTCGCTTGCTGCAGTTACTTTTCGTTCGCTATCAGTCCCTTAGTGGAGATTGCCAATCCTTGAAGTTAAGCATAGTGATCCCCGTGTATAACGAAGCGGACACGCTCGCGATTCTTGTCGAGCGGGTCTGTAACGTGCCGATGGACAAGGAGATTCTGCTGATTGATGATGGATCGACCGATGGTTGTGACCGGGTGGTTGCAGAGCTGGCCACTCGTGAGGGCGTCGAAGCGCACTATCACCAGGTGAATCGAGGCAAGGGTGCGGCGCTGCGTACGGGGTTTGCTGCTGCTCGCGGGGATATTGTGCTGATTCAGGATGCGGATCTTGAATACGATCCGGTTGATTACCCGCGGTTGCTTGCACCCATTGAAAAGGATGTGGCGGACGTGGTCTACGGCTCGCGTTTTGTGGGTAGTGATTCACATCGCGTACTGTACTTCTGGCACGCAATGGGTAACCGATTGCTGACGTTATTGTCTAACATGCTGAGCAACCTGAATCTCACCGATATGGAGGTGGGTTACAAGGTGTTTCGACGCTCAGTTATACAGTCTATTGTTCTGGTGGAGAACCGTTTTGGCTTTGAGCCTGAAGTGACTGCCAAACTGGCCCGCTTTCGCCGGGATGATGGCAGTCGATTACGGATCTACGAGGTCGGGGTGTCCTACGCTGGGCGGACCTATGAAGAGGGCAAGAAGATCGGTTGGAAGGACGGTGTGTACGCCCTGTGGTGCATTGTGAAATACAACTTCGGCGCAGCCCGGCGTTGAATCTCAACACTGTGCCGCCTCGAAGGAGCGCGATCGATCTATTTTTCTAGTTGGTGATTTTCCAGCTGCCGTCAGCCTGACGGCAGGCGGTGCCATAGGCTTCTTGGGATTGACCACCGACATTCACGGTGGTGGTGAATTCACGGCAAGGGGTGCCGCTTGAGGTGGCGAAAGTCCGTGTTGGCACGGTTTGGCCGCTATGGCCACTGTCTGGATTTGTCCAGCCACTGGCGGTGCCGACGGGGCTGGTTTCAAGAGACTGCTGTAAAGAGTGGCCTGCCATTGCGCGATCTGCCTCATCCAGCTGCTGGCCGATCTGATTGCCAGCAATGGCTCCGAATAGCCCACCGATGGCAATGGCCATGCCCTTGTCCTTGTGGCCCTTACCTAACCCATAGCCGAGCGCACCGCCGAGGATGGCACCCGTGGCGGTACCAATTTCTTCCTTGGTGGCGGTACTGCAGCCGCCGAATGACAGTGTGCCAGCAATGAGAAGTATCGTGAGGGCTTGGCATTTCATGAAGGGGCTCCTTAATTGAGCAAATAGCTGGAAATAGAAACGCATTCTACAGCGATTAACGTGAAGGCTAAGTGTGGCAGTGAAATCGGGTAAAGCGGTGGGTGAATACGGGTAAATAATGGGCAAAATGCCCAGCTTGATAACGACGATACCTAACTCGCTCAAAGCGATGACTGGTTGATCCACGCACCCAGGCGGGTACGATCAGCTGTTGTCATTTTGGTGGGATTGCCAAGTGGCATCACGCGTGAGTTAACGGCCTGCGCCAGTACCTGGAGGCGGTGTCGGGCAAGGTCATCCAGTGTTTCAAGGCGGATGCCCGCCGGCGCTGCATTGAAACCGGCTGCGGTTGGCGCTGTGGCATGGCAGCCGCTGCAGTGCGTTTGGACAATGGCGAGCACTGCGCGGTCACTCACCGCTGTTGAATGCGTTGGCTTTACCGGATTGGTCAGTAGCACGGCCATTGCCAGCATCAACAGAACGGCCGTCGGCCATTGCCACAGTAGTCGAACACCGTGACCTCCTTCGTGTTGGGTATTAAAGAAATGTCGGATCACGCCCCCCATCGCGAGTATCAGCGCGATCACCGCCCAGCCAAGGTCTGCACCGCCGGCGAACAAGAACGGGTGATGGACACTGATCATCAATAGCACGACTGGCAGCGTGAGGTAATTGTTATGCAGTGAACGTTGCCCGGCCTGTTGGCCGAGTTGCGGATCCGGTTGTTGCCCTGCTGTGAGTGCTGCGATGACTTTTTTCTGATTGGGGATAATGATGAAGAAGACGTTGGCCGACATGATGGTCGCGATAATGGCGCCAACGTGGAGAAACGCGGCTCGATCGCTGAATAGTTGAGTCAGCGCCCAGGCACTGAATACGATCAGAACCAAGACGCTGGTAGCGAGCGATCCGGTGTGTTGGCCAAGGGGCGATCGACACAGCAGGTCGTAGGCCAGCCAACCCCCGGCGAGAAAAGCAACGCTGCTGGCAATGGCGAGCAGCGGGCTAACAGCGATGCGCTCTGGATCGATCAGGAAACTCTCGGCCCCCCAGTAGTACATGATCGCGAGGAGCGCGAAACCAGACAGCCAGGTGAAGTAAGCCTCGTACTTGAACCAATGCAGCTCCGGGGGGAGTTCGGCAGGGGCCACGGCATATTTCTGTACCTGGTAAAAACCGCCACCGTGCACGCTCCACGAATCGCCAATGATGCCAGGGGCGAGGCCCTGCCGTTGACGCAGGCTCTTATCTAGCCAGATGAAGTAGAACGAGGTGCCGATCCAGGCGATCGCAGTCACTATGTGAAGCCAGCGAACCAGCAGCAAGATCCAGTCGCTCCAGACAATCGTCATCGTCATCAACCCCTCTAGCCCTCGAGCCCGGCTCGTTGGCGCAATGCGTAGGCACTGGCCTGGTGACGACGGAAGAGATCGCTTTCATCCGTATGGATGGGCTGGCGATCGGTCACGACCCAGCGCCCGGCCACCATGACATGATCTGCCCGATGGGCACCGCTTTGAATCAAGGCAGCTAGCGGGTCGTGATAGCCTGAATGGCGGAGTTCGTCGAGGCGAAATAACGCCAGATCCGCTTCGAGGCCCGGGGCGATTTCACCAATGTCATCTCGCCCAAGACAGCGGGCGCCCCCCAGTGTTCCCCAACGCAAAGCGTCCTCAGGGCGAGCGCCGTCGGCACTGCCGGTTCGTGTGCGTTGCAAGAGCATTGCCTGGCGGACTTCCTCGATGGCATTGGAGGCGTCATTGGACGCGGAACCGTCCACTCCCAGGCCCACTGGACTGCCCGCCTGCTCCAGGTCACTTACTCGGCAAAGCCCGGAAGCGAGAGCCATGTTCGAATGGGGGCAATGAGCGATGGCGGTTCCCGCGCGGCCTAACCGTTCGATTTCTGCGCTGTTGAAATGAATCCCATGAGCGAGCCAGGTGCGTTCGGTGAGCCAGCCACACGATTCAAGATAATCCAGGGGGCGCATACCCCATTGCCGAGTGCAGTAGTTGTTCTCGTCTGCGGTTTCTCCAAGATGGGTGTGTAGGCGGACGTTGTGTGTGTTTGCTAAGTCCGCTGTTTCGCGCATGACTCTAGTGCTGACCGAAAACGGAGAGCACGGTGCGAGTGCGATTTGAATCATCGCACCGGGCCCGACTTCATGGTAAGAGCCGATGACGCGTTCGCTGTCGTTCAAGATCGTATCGCAAGACTGCACCACGCTCACCGGGGGCAGTCCGCCGTCTTCGACCGATAGATCCATGGATCCGCGGGTCAGTACGGCGCGTATGCCCAGGCGGCGAGCGACCTCCACCTGAATGTCGATGGCGTTTTCGAGGCCGGGGGGAAAGACGTAGTGATGATCCGCTGTTGTGGTGCAGCCAGACAACAGCAGTTCAGTCAGTGCGAGTTCGCAGGCAACCGCCAGCATTTCCGGAGTGAGTTTGGCCCACAGCGGGTAAAGCACTTTGAGCCAGTCAAACAGTTCCCGCCCGATGGCGGGGCGGACTGCGCGTGTCAATGTCTGAAAGAAATGATGATGGGTGTTGATTAACCCGGGTAACACGACATGCGCTGAGGCATCAAAGACGTCGTCGATGGCATGGCTCGGCTCAGCGCCAGTCGAGACGCGCTCAATAATGCGGTGATTTTCGACAACCAGACCGCGTTCGGCCTGTGTTGCAAAGATAGCCAGTGGGTCCTTGATCCAGAGTCTGGGCATTAAAAAACCCGCCCCCCAAAGGGGGCGGGTCTCCATCGATCGCGTCGCAACAGACTACTTCGGCAGTTCGCCATCAATGCCTTCAATATAAAAGTTCATGCCCGCCAGCATGCCGTCATCGGCAACAGCCCCAGCGGCAACTACTTGCTTACCCGATTGGTCATTGATCGGTCCACTAAACGCATGAAGCTTTCCAGTGCGCAGGTCGTCATAGGTTTTTTGCGCCAGTGCCGCCACGTCGCTTGGCATATTGGTAAACGGTGCCATCACAACCATCCCCGCGCCCATACCATCCCAAGTGTCTTGAGACTTCCAGCTCCCATCCAGTAGCGCTTTAGTGCGGGCAACGTAGTAGGGCCCCCAGGCATCGATAATGGCAGTTAGCTGGGTTTTGGGAGCAAACTGAATCATGTCCGATGCCTGGCCGAAAGCATGGATGCCTCGGTCGGCTGCCGCCTGCAGGGCGGCAGTGCTATCGGTATGCTGTGTAATGATGTCCGCACCCTGATCCATCAGCACTTTGGCGGCATCGGCTTCCTTGCCAGGATCGTACCAGCTAAATACCCAGACAACTTTGACCTTGATGTTGGGGTTTTGTGTGTGCGCCCCGAGCATGAAGGCGTTGATGCCTCGTACCACTTCAGGGATGGGAAAAGAGGCGATATAGCCGATGACACCGCTCTTGGAAACTTTGCCAGCGATGACTCCTTGCACATAGCGGCCCTCGTAAAAGCGAGCCGAGTAGGTCGCCACGTTATCCGCCCGCTTGTAGCCCGTAGCATGTTCAAACTTAACGTCGGGAAAGCGCTTGGCAGCTTTCAAGGTGGGTTCCATATAACCGAACGAGGTCGTAAAAATTAGTTTGTGTCCGGTCTGCGCCAGTTTGGCGATCGCGCGTTCGGCATCGGGTCCTTCTGGTACGCCTTCGACAAACGTGGTTTGGACCTGATCGCCGAGTTCTTTTTCGATCTCAAGTCGCGCTTGATCATGGGCATAAGTCCAGCCGTGATCACCTGGTGGGCCGATATAAATAAACCCGACTTTCGTTTTATCCGCGCTGGCGCTGGTGCTGACCCCAAAGCTGAGCAGGGTCGCAAACAGCGCAACAGCAACGCGATGAAGGATTTTCATGTATGTTCTCCGATGGCAGTACATTTGTTGATTAATGATTAAGTAGTGAGTCTATTCAATGAGTGTTAGTGATAAATGGCCCAGTCAACGTTCGGGTCGAAACGGTTGCGCAAGACAAGCGGGAGCATTGAGACGAATCCGCGTTGCGTTGCTGGAAATCAGTACCAGTACGACGATTGTTGCCAGGTAGGGCAGCATCGACATGACTGCGCCGGGGATACCAAGCCCGATTGCCTGAGCGTTGAGTTGAACGATCGTGATCCCCCCAAAGAGTACCGCACCGAACAGTACACGAATTGGTCGCCAACTCGCAAAGACTACTAGAGCGAGTGCGATCCAGCCCCGACCAGCCGACATGTTTTCGGCCCAAAGCGGGGTGTAGGCAAGCGACAGGTAAGCCCCACCGAGACCGGCCATCAGGCCGCCGAAAGCGACTGCGGCAAAGCGAATACGAATCACCGGATAGCCGATCGCATGGGCGGACACATCAGAATCGCCAACGGCCCGAAGAATCATCCCCCAGCGAGACCGTGACAGAAAGCCGGCGCAGGCGAGCAATACGAGCACACCGAGATAAACCACGGGATCGTGACCCAAGAACAGTTGGATCACGTTGGGGCCATCGGCCGCATTCGGCACGTACAGCGGCCGGATTCGATCAATCGTTTCACCGACGTAATCCGCGCCGACGAGCGCCGACAGACCCGTGCCGAAGATAGTCAGCGCAAGTCCGGTCGCGACCTGGTTTGAGACTAAGAGCAGCGTTAGGACCGCAAAAATCAGTGATGCCATGATGCCGGAAAAGCCGCCGATGAGAAATCCCACATACGCGTCACCGGTGACGGTCGCCCCGATGAAGCCGAACACAGCGCCAACCAGCATCATGCCTTCGACGCCAAGGTTCAGGACGCCGGATTTCTCGCACACAAGTTCTCCGGTGGCGGCAAAGATCAGCGGCGTGGCGGCCGTCATCATGGTCATCATCGAGGGAATGATCAGATCAAGCATGTTCTGGTCCACGCTCGCGTCTGAAGACCAACCGGTAGCGGGTGACAAGGTCAAACGCCAGCAGGTAGAAGAGGATGACCCCCTGAAAGAGACCGGTTACTGCTTTGGGTAGCCCGGCGACAATTTGTGCATTTTCGCCTCCGATATAGGTGACTGCGATGACGACGCCCGCCAGCAATATGCCGAGTGGGTGGAGTCGGCCAAGGAAGGCCACGATGATGGCGGTAAAGCCGTAACCCGGCGAGATATTTGGCATCAGTTGGCCAATGGTGCCGGATGCCTCGATGACACCGGCAAGGCCGGCGAGCCCGCCACCGATTAGCAATGTCATCCAGATCATACGCGTGCTGCGAACACCGGCATGGCGCGCTGCCAGCGGCGCCGAACCAAACAGGCGGACTCGAAAGCCAAAGCGGGTTTTTGCGACCAAGAACCAGGCCAGAAAGGGCGTAGCCAGGGCTAAGATAAGACCCCAGTGCAGGCGGTGCTGTGCAAAGAAGACAGGCAACACCGCAGCGTCGGGAAACGTTCGAGTACCGGGGAATCCCCAGCCCTGTGGGTTTCGCCAGGGACCGTGTACGAGATAGACCAGCAACAACTCCGCGATATACACCAGCATCAGGGACACCAGAATCTCGTTGGCGTTGAAGCGGGTTTTTAACAGGGCAGGAATCGCCGCCCAGATCATGCCACCGACAATACCAAGTGCGAGCATGGACGGGAGTAATAGCGCGTTGGTGCTGTCATGAAAGAACACGGCCAGGCCGCCGCCGACAATCGCGCCAAGGATGTATTGCCCCTCGGCGCCGATATTCCAGACGCCGGCGCGAAATCCAAATGACAGGCCCGTTGCGATCAATACCAGTGGCCCCGCCTTGACAGCCACCTCGGACAGTCCAGATGCGGAGACCAGGGGCTGGAGAAAATAAATATAAAGAGTGGCCGCGGGGTCTTTGCCCATGGCGATGAAGATCACCGTCCCGGTAATGACCGTCATAACGAGGGCCACTAAAGGAGATAGCCAGGCTGCCAATACCGAGTGACTGGCCCGGGGTTCAAGTCGTAGCACGGCTGGCCTCGTTCGCTATTGAATCATGGCGAATACCCATGAGAAGTCCGATCTGTTCTGGCGTGACGTCGTGGATAGGTTGAACACGCGACAAGGTCCCTTGCGAGATCACAGCAACACGGTCGCACAGCGCGAGGATTTCATCGAGGTCTTGCGAGATGATTAGAATGGCGCTACCGGCTTCGGCGAGTGATCGAATGGCGCGGTGAATGTCGGCCGCTGCCCCGGCATCGACGCCCCAGGTCGGTTGCGAAACCACCAGCACACCAGGGCTTTGCAGCATCTCTCGCCCCACAATGAATTTCTGCAGATTGCCCCCGGAAAGGCTACTCGCCAGCGCATCAACGCCGGTAGTGCGCACGTCGAAATCGTGAGTAATCTGGTCTGAAAACGCACGGACAGCAGGCCACTTAATCACGCCGTGCTTGCAAAACGCGGGGTCGTCGAGGGTCGTTAGGAAACTGTTCTCTACCAGGGTCATGTCGCCGACCGCGGCGTGCCCGACACGTTCTTCCGGGACAAAAGCCGCGCCTAATTTGCGCCTAGCAATAGGGCCTAGCTGATTGGCCGGCGCGCCCATGATTTCGATGGATCCAGACGAGGGTGGCCCGGTTTCGCCGGTCAATGCGCTCATCAGCTCGGTCTGTCCATTGCCGGCAATGCCGGCAATGCCGAGAATTTCGCCTTCGTTAATGGTAAAGGACATATCAGACAGGCTGATGCCGTGTGGCGTGTCAGAGCCGGTCCGGAGTTCCAAGACGCGAAGGCCGGGTTGGCCGGGTTGGCGAGGCGCTTTGCCGATAGGTTGTTCGATCCGCCGGCCGATCATTTTTTCAGCCAGTGACTGTGCGGTTTCCTCGGCGGGGATGCAATCGGCCACGCGCCGCCCATCGCGCAAGATAGTGGCGCGGTCACACAGGCGGCGCACTTCTTCCAGTTTGTGGCTGATGTAGAGCACGGCGCGGCCCTCGTCAGCGAGGGCACGCAGGGTTGTGAACAGCATGTCAGTTTCCTGCGGTGTGAGCACTGACGTCGGTTCGTCCAGAATTAATAGTTGGGGGTTCTGCAGCAGGCTGCGCACGATTTCAATTCGTTGCCGTTCACCCATAGACAGTTCGTACACGTCGCGGTCAAGGTCAAGGGCGAGTCCGTAAGACGCGGCAGTGGCATCGATATTGTCCCGCAGTGCACCGATGTCTTGCGCTGGCAAGGCAAGGGCGATGTTCTCCAGTACAGTCATGGCATCGAACAATGAGAAATGCTGAAACACCATGCCGATGCCCACCCGGCGTGCCGCGGCGGGACTTGCCACTCGCAGTGGTTTGCCTTGCCACCATAGGTCGCCGTGATCAGGACGCAGCACACCATAGATGATTTTGACGAGTGTGCTTTTGCCTGCCCCATTCTCACCGAGCAATGCATGAATTTCCCCCGCTTGAATGTCGAGATCAATACCCTCGTTAGCACGACAACCGGGAAAGGACTTGTCGATGCCCTTGAGTTGCAGAAGTGGCGAGTCAGGCAATGCGTGCCGCCTGTGCTGATTCAAGGACGGGCTTGTGTAACAGCGACATCACTTCAGAAAGGGCGGCCAATGCAATCACGCCGGGCTCTTTTCCTGGCGGCCCGTCACGACCGATGGGGCTCACCAGTTGTTCGCTCACTGTTTCGGTAACGCCGTCGGCCTTGAGACGACGGCGAAAACTGGTGGCTTTACTGTGACTGCCAATGAGACCAATAAAGGCGAGATCCTTGCGCGCCAGTAATCGCAGGCAAAGCCGGTAATCAAGGTCGTGGCTGAAGGTCATGACCAGTGCAGCAGCGCCCATTGGCATGGTGTTGATGATCGATTCCGGCGTTTTTTCCCATTGGGGATGAACGTTTGTCGCCGTTGGCAATCTGGCAAGCCATTCTGTGCGCGAGTCGATTGCGGTGATGCACACAGGTAGTTCGGTGGCGATTCCACACACGGCTCGCCCGACATGACCAGCCCCGAAGAGGAACAATTGGAGTCTGGGATCGCCTAACGACTGTAAATGGGTGTTGGCATCTGGTGCGTGATTGTGCTCGTTTGTTACGAGATATGGAGTGAGGTGCGGTCGATCAATGGCGAAGCCGAGCGCCTGAGCTATCGGTGACGAGAGAGCCTTCGCGGCGAGACATAACCACGGTGATGCGCTGGCATCGATGGGTTCCAGCAGTAACTCGATGGCGCCGCCGCAGCATTGGCCCAGGTCCGGTCCAAGGACGCATCGCAATGGCGTGCGTTGCCATTGACCGTCGCCCGACAGCATGGCCTGTGCCGCTTCACCCGCCATGCGTTCTAGTTCGCCACCCCCCAGGGTGCCTGCGATCCTCGACTGGGAAACCAGCATCCAGGTGCCACATTCGCGCGGTGCTGAACCACGCAGCGCAGTCACCACAATGAACACGGCCCGTTCTTCGTTGCTAACCCACCGTTGGGCAAAGTCGATCCAATCAATCGGGCCGACATGCGATAGCACTTGAGTATGGGTAGAGCTCATCGATCAGGCAGCGCCGCGCAAGTCGTCGATCGCGTTCAGAATCGCTTCTGGCGTTGCCGGAGCGTCCAGCGGGGGCACCTGTTGGTAGTCGACGAGACTGGCCAGGCCATCGGAGATCGCCTGGTGCACGCAGGTGGCCAGCACCAGAGGAGGTTCACCGACTGCTTTCGAGCGATGAATGGTGCCTTCCCGGTTATAGCCCGCAGCCCAGATCTGCACATTGAAGTGTTCGGGGCGATCGCGGGATGTGGGTATCTTATAAGTCGAAGGGGCATGGGTCTTCAATCGGCCTGCTTCATCCCACCACAGCTCTTCGGTGGTCAGCCAGCCCATGCCCTGAACAAAGCCGCCCTCAATCTGGCCTAGATCAATCGCAGGGTTCAGCGACCGGCCGACGTCGTGCAGGATATCGACGGCGAGGACTCGATTTTCCCCCGTTAGGGTATCGATGGCGACTTCGGCGACGGCCGCCCCGTAGGCGAAGTAATAGAACGGCCTGCCGCTACCCGCTTTGCGATCGTAATGGATTTTCGGAGTGCGATAAAAACCGGTCGCGGAGAGCTGCACGCGTGCCAGATGTGCCTGCATCACTAACTCATCAAAAGTGAGCGTGTGTTCCCCGACCCGTACTCGACCGGGCAAGAAAGTCACTGCATCCTCGGAGACCCCATACGCATCCTGGGCGAAAGCGATCAAGCGTCGCTTGATGGTGTTGGCCGCGTTCCGCGCCGCCATGCCATTGAGGTCGGAGCCGGCAGACGCCGCCGTTGGGCTGGTGTTTGGAACCTTGCCGGTGTGGGTGGAGGTAATCTGGATGCGGTCGATATCGATCTGCAGTGCTTCAGCGACGATCTGGGCTACTTTTATCAAAAGGCCCTGGCCCATCTCGGTGCCCCCATGGTTGAGGTGAACACTGCCATCCTTATAGACATGGAGCAGGGCGCCGGCCTGGTTGAGGGCGGTGTTGGTGAATGAAATGCCGTACTTGACCGGGGTCAGTGCCAGCCCTCGAATCACCCCTGGGTTGGTTGCGTTGTGGGCTGTAATGGCCTCGCGTCTTGCCCAGTAGTGGCTGCTGGTTTCTAGTTCGCCAACGAGTTCGTGCAGACAGAAGTCTTCTACCTTCATGTGAAACGGTGTGAGATCACGATTATCGTCTTCACTGTAGAAGTTCAGTTTGCGCACGCTCAGTGGGTCGCGACCGCAAGCCCGAGCGACGGCTTCCATCACCCGTTCGCCCGCCAGCGTGCCCTGTGGTCCGCCAAAGCCACGGAAGGCGGTATTAGAGACCGTGTTGGTTCGCAAGCGGGCCGAGGAGATGTGCACAGTTTCGAAGAAGTAGGCATTGTCAAAATGGAACATGGCCCGATCGTTGACCGCATCCGACAGGTCCCGTGAGCAGCCACAGCGGCCGGCAAAGTTGACGTCAACGCCCAAGATACGGCCGTCGTTGTCGAAGCCGACTTGCCAGTCCGCGCGAAAATCATGGCGTTTACCCGTCAGGATCATGTCGTCGTCGCGATCAAGTCGGCATTTCACTGGCCGTCCAGTGTGCACGGCACCGAGCGCGGCCAGGGCGGCCCATTGGGCTGCCTGGGTTTCTTTGCCGCCGAAGGCGCCACCCATGCGTCGAACTTCGACTGTGACTGCGTTGGCGGCGCGACCGAGCACGCGAGCCACGGCAATCTGAACCTCGGTCGGATGTTGTGTCGAGCAATGAATATGGACGTCCCCATCTTCCATCGGCAGAGCCAGCGAGATCTGACCTTCAAGGTAAAAATGGTCTTGGCCACCGATGCGAAGCGTTCCCTGGGCGCGCTGGGGGGCGGCCGCCAGCGCAGCGTGCCAGTCACCGCGGGTCATTTCCTGGCGCTCGCTGAGTTCGGCGCCGGCCGTCACGGCTTCATCCACCGTTAAAACAGGAGTTGTTTGTGTTGTTTCGATGTGACCCAACCGAGCCGCCGCACGCGCGGCGCGGTAACTTTGCGCCAATACTGCGAAAACGGCTTCGCCATGGAAACGCACCTGTTTGTCGGCAAGG
>DUBL01000230.1 GCA_012960345.1 Gammaproteobacteria bacterium
CAATAAATGACTGGCAAGCGTCAGCGAAATACCCATTTGCTTCAAAAAAAAAGCCGACACGACTCGCTTTTTGTAAGGCCAGCATCGCCTCAAAACTCGAGCTCACGCCAGATTGCACTGCCAATCTCACTTGGTGATGCCTCGATATTCACAACGGTGGCCCGACTCGGTTCCTCAAGCGCCTCGAACTGGCTCTTAAGCAATGACGCTTTCATGAAATGACTGTGGCGCATGTGCATTCTTCGCAAGATGGTGTCGTAATCTCCCTTGAGGTAAACAAAGCGCACGCACGCGCTGTCCACACGCAGCACCCGCCGGTAGGCCTGCTTTAACGCCGAGCAAGCCATGACCATCGGTTGTTTGTGGTGAATGTGTTCGCGAATCTTTCCAGCCAGAACCTCCAACCATGGCCAGCGATCCTCATCTGTCAGCGCATCTCCAACAGCCATCTTCCTGACATTACCCGGGGGATGAAAATCATCGGCATCCAAAAACGAGCAATCCAGCTTAGCGGATAGCCATTGACCAATGGTTGTTTTACCGGAACCACTGACTCCCATGACAATAAGAATGAATGGCAAACCCTTCGGTGTGCTCGAGTCGATCCGGGTCATCGAACTGTCTGGAAAAACGTGTTAGTTAAGGCGCCTATTAGGCACACCATCAGGCGGATACAGCACCGAAAGAAAAACCCGTGTAACCGTTGGCCGCAATCTCATTACATTTTTCCACGTAAACCGGAAACCCACCGACATAAGGCATGAAAACCCGTGGCTTGCCTTCGATGTTGCCACCGATATACCAGGACGTGCATGAGCTACGAATATGGTCATTCGCAACTTCGTTATTGTGGGCAACCCATGCGATTTCAGCATCCGGCGTCGCTTCGATCTCAGGAATATCTCTTTCGCGAAGGTACTCGAGGCAGGCCACTACCCAGTCAACATGCTGCTCAATGGATTGCAACATATTAGTCAGCACTGAGGGGCTACCCGGCCCTGTGATCGTAAACAGGTTTGGAAATCCAGCAATACCGAGACCCAGATAACTGGTGGGGCCTTCGGCCCACTTGTCACGCAGACTGACGCCCCTGCGCCCTCGGATATCAATGTTCAGCAAAGTACCCGTCATAGCATCGAATCCGGTCGCCGTGATTAACGAATCTAACGGGTACTCACAGCCTTGGGCGCGCACACCGTTGGGCGTGATTCGCTCGATCGGCGAGCGACTCACATCCACCAATGTCACGTTGGTGCGGTTATACGTCTCGTAATAACCTGTGTCGACAGCCAGGCGCTTGCAGCCAAAGGTGTAGGTTGGCATCAATGCTTTAGCGACAACGGGATCATGCACCGTTTCACCAATCTTCTTTCGCACGAACCTTGCAGCAGTCTCATTCGCTTGCCGATCGCTAACCAAATCAATGAATGCACCCTGAAATGGCACTCCGCCACTTTGCCACCTCGCCTCAAATTCCCGTTGGCGCTCACTCTCACTCACTTCCAGTGCGGATTTCCTATTTGGCGTAAAGGCCAGTGCCGCGAACATATTGCGCGCGCGCTCTCGCAGCCCCGCGTAGTCAGCCTTGATTTCTTCGATCGTCAGATCAACATCAAAACCATAAGCGCTCCGGCCGGAATGGCGGGTTTCGGGGTCACTTTGCAGATAACGATTACGCGCGGGCACGGTGTAGTGCGGAGTGCGCTGGAATACATACAGGTGCCGCGCCTGCTCAGCAATCACTGGGATGGACTGTATGGCTGAAGAGCCGGTGCCGATAATTCCCACTTGTTGGCCGGTGAAATCGACCACCTCGTGTGGCCATTCGCCCGTGTGATAGACAGTACCGGCAAATGTCCCAAGACCGTCGAAATGAGGCGTGTTAGTCGTCGACAAACAGCCCGTCGCCATGATGCAGAAAGCCGCTGAGATAGGTGGGCCATCCTTAGTTTCAATCCGCCAGCGCTGGGCACTTTCGTCATACGTCGCGGATAAGACATCCGTGTTGAGCTGTATATCGCAACGAAGGTCAAAGCGATCTGCCACATGATTCGCATAACTCAGGATTTCAGGCTGCGTCGCGTATTGTTCGGTCCACACCCACTCCTGCTCAAGTTCCGGGGAAAAACTGTAGGCATATTGCATACTTTCGACGTCACAGCGGGCGCCCGGATACCGATTCCAGTACCAGGTACCACCCACATCGCTGGCCCGTTCCAGTATACGAGCCGTGAATCCTGTACCGCGCAAGCGGTGCAACATATAGAGCCCAGAAAATCCAGCCCCTACGATAACGACATCGTATTCGGGGGACGGTGTTTGGCCGGTGGTGATAGCGCGTGTGGTCATCATTTATAAACAACGTCAATACTTGATATCAGTATAACGAAAACAGTTAGCCGGACATGGGTGACTGAAGGTCTTCATTTGTTGCATTATCGCGCTATGCCGCTTTATCTAACCCGCCATGGCCAGACCGACTGGAATCTCCAGCGGCGCTGGCAATCGAGAACAGATACACCGCTCAATGACACCGGCTATCGACAAGCAGGCGCCATGCAGCGTGAACTCCGCCGACGCAACCTTACCTTTAGCCGTGTTATCTGTTCGCCACTCAATCGCGCACAAGAAACCACTCGAATCATTCTCGATGACTCAACCAACATAGTTGAAACTAATGAGGCGCTGCTGGAAATCAACCTAGGGGACTACGAAGGCCGTTTTGAAGCGGACCTTCGAGAAGAAATTGGGCCAGCATACGATGAATGGCGAAAGCCATTGTCCTACAAGGAAAGCACTTTTCATCGAGTGATTCCGCAGTTCATGATTCAGGGTGGCGACTTTACTCGCGGCAACGGGACAGGCGGCGAGAGCATTTACGATGTCGCCACTCGCATCTGCCCCGTACTCGAATCTGTCCGTGACGAAGCCGGGGCGATTCTCATCGTTGCACACGGCGGTGTCCATATGGCGATCAAAGCGGAACTTTCACAATGTTTCAGTGTGGATTGCCTCGATAATTTTCATCAGGACAACAACCAGATCGATGTCTGGGTCACCGATCCGCCAATGCGACTCGAACGAATCGAAGTCGCAGCTTGAACGCATTAACTCCTGACGTCAGTCGCTGGCACCGCCTTGGCTGGATTGTGTTTTGCCATCCAGGATTTCCCACGCTTTATCCGAGTGAGCGGCCGATTGGCGTGACTGATCTGCCAGCGTTTCGAGAGCTGCCAGCACCTGCGGTCGTTGCCAGATGTGGTCACGCCAACGCTCAACATTGGGATACCGACTAATATCTACACCCTGTTTATCGGGGTTGCGTAGCCACGGCATGATCGCCATATCCGCTATGGTGTACTCTCCGGCCGCTATCCACTCAGCCTCTTGCAGCCGTCGATCGATCACCCCGTAAACTCGATTGCTCTCGTTAACATAACGGTCGATACCGTACTGAATCTTTTCTCGTTCGACCCGTTCAGGTGCGTAGGCATTGAAGTGATGCGCCTGGCCCAGCATGGGTCCAACGGTCCCCATCTGGAACATTAGCCATTGCCACACGTCAACCCTCGCACGCGCATCTTGCGGCATGAAGCGATGCGTTTTTTCTGCCAGATAGAGCAGAATCGCTGCCGATTCGAACACTGAGATCGATTTACCATCAGGACCGTCTTGATCAACAATGGCAGGCATTTTATTGTTCGGACTGATCTTCAGAAATTCCGGTCCGAACTGATCTCCTGCCTGTATGTTGATCGGGTGGATATTGTGTTCCAATTCGGTCTCATGGAGCATGATGTGGACTTTGTGTCCATTCGGTGTTGGCCAGGTGTAGACGTCAATCATGAAATTCAGCTCCCCTGTTAGCAGGCCTTTTCAACCGCCACACCCATAATAAGGGCCGGTCGTCAGAATGGCGGTCAATATTGTAGGCTCTCATTATGCACCGTTGCCTGGCGCATCATGAATAATGGACACCACCCGCTCGAAAATGGAGGACTGACCCTCGCCTGACTATCCAACAACAACGCCGCAGGGCTATCACATCACTGAACAGTTCCAGGAGGTTCTCAATCTCCTGGCTGTCGAATGCCCGCCTGTCGTTTTCGTCACTGGTTCCGCCGGCACTGGGAAATCGACCTTGATCGATGTGCTACGCCATGAGCTCGACCGCAATCTGGTTGTGCTCGCCCCCACTGGCGTTGCTGCCCTTAATGTGGGAGGTCAGACCATCCACTCATTCTTCCAGTTGCCACCTGGGCCACAACCCGTAGGCAGAAAACTGCAAGGGGTATCGCGGGATGTCGTCGCGAAGATGGATATCCTGATCATTGATGAAGTTTCCATGGTGCGTGCGGATCTTCTGGATGCAATTGATGAATCACTTCGCACGAACACCGGAAAAACCGGCGTGCCGTTCGGAGGAAAAACGGTATTACTGATTGGTGACATGCACCAGTTGCCTCCTGTCATTAGCGGGGGTGAGGAGGCGCGACTCTTTGAAGAGGTTTATGAATCACCCTATTTCTTCAGCGCATACTGCTTGCAAGGGCTGCCTCTAGTCACTCGTACACTGACTCAATCTTTCCGGCAGGCCGACGAAGAATTTGTTGCGATTTTGAACGATCTTCGAGTGGGCGAAAATCTTGAATCGACGGTCAAGGAACTGAATAATTGCGTTAACGAAACGCTCGATGAAGACGAATCGATGCTGATACTCACGGCAGTCAATGCCCGTGCGCGACGATTCAACGAACAACAACTCGATTCGCTGTCCGGAGACGCCTGGTCTTATGCTGGGGAGATTGACGGTGAGTGGAGAGATACTGCAGCGCAACTCCCCTCCCCCAGCGACTTACGCCTAAAACGAAATGCACAAGTGATGTTCACCAAAAACGGCTTCGACTGGGTCAATGGCACCATTGGCAGAATCGTGGATCTTGATGACACGACCATTGAAGTGGAACTCTTGTCTGAGCCTCAACGTGGCTCGGTCGTTGTCGTCGAACGGGAGTCATGGGAACGCTACCGTTACAACTGGGACGCAGACAAGCTTCGCGTTAAGGCAGAAGTGATCGGCACCTATACCCAATTCCCTTTCATCCTCGCTTGGGCCGTCACCGTTCACAAAGCCCAAGGCCTGACCCTTGACCGTATACGAATTGATCTCGGCCGGGGTATGTTCGCCCCAGGTCAAGCTTATGTGGCACTAAGCCGTTGCCGCACACTGGATGGCATCAGTTTTAATCGACCCCTCAGTATTGCTGACATCAAATGTGATCCAGTAATTCAGTCATTCTACGAGGCGCTCACTCACTAGCCATTGCCATCAATGAAATGCTTCAGGGCAAACTGCTTGGCATTGGGACGGTAACGCCAGATCCACCGGCTGAAGTCGGGTCGCACTTTGCTGCACAACGCCTCCCGACTCTCACACGACGCCAACAGTTCCCGAATCTGGCCTGCTGTGTCGACCACTTCCTGTACCCAACGATTTCGCTCCACCACACGGTAAGACTTCATTCCCTGTGGCGTAATGTAATCCACAACGGCTTTAGGCCATTCGCCAGTTTCCTGACGAATGGCCATGGCATAAGCCACGACCTGGAAGGCATGATCTTCGACTATATCCCAACGGGGTCGAGCCGAACTCTTCAGCTCTCTAACCTCCGATGGGTAGTGCAAATCGATGAACCCGATCACCGGCACCTCAATATCCGTGAGCATCAATCGAATGGGATGCTGGTAGGAAAGTGGACTTTTCCAATCGGCAATCACTGAGTGACAGTGCGTCATACACTTCACCACAATGTCTCGCTCCTTGCGAATGGCCGCCTTTGAATAAGTCTCCTCGGTCTTCGCAATCAATGCGTCATATTTTTCGGTGGCAAGAGTTACCGCTCCCTCACAACTTGTGGTCCCGGACTCCGCGAGCACTTCACCGATTACCTGATCCAGCGCCTGGCCGCGATGCATCGCGGGACTACCGGCTTCGCGAATACCGTAAATCAGGTAAATGATCCCGAGCGCGGGATCATTGCGGAACTGCAGCATTGAAGTCGGCGACAGATGGTCAATGTCGAAACGGGCAAAGGGATTATCCATAATGCCAACCAATCAAAATATGGGTAGGCCTGCCGAACGCCCTTGTCGGACAAGGGGCCTGCGCTTGGCAGCTGATGGAGGGTAACGCGTCCGCATTCATTTCCCGATTATAGTGGCCTAAACTCGATCAGATCCCGCCCGACACTCAGATCTACGCGCTAGCATCGCCACCCAATACCCAACGCATGATAAGTTCATCATAACAACGGATTGGCCCCACCCACGAGTCCCTACCACTCCATGATGCGTATTCACCTGACCGCCACCATCAAACACCCCATTAAGGCCGTCTTCTAGATCATGTCTTGTGCGCTTGAACGTTGGCACGCCATCTGCGATGAACGAGACCCCGCAGCTCTCAATACACTGATCGCCGAAAACGCCGTTTTCTTCTCACCGGTGGTGTATACCCCGCAGGCCGGCAAGGCCAAAGTGATTGGGTACCTTAAGGCAGCAGCTGAGATTCTCTTTAATGACAGTTTTCGATATGTGCGCGAGTTGCGTGGGACTGACGAGGCTATGCTTGAATTCACAGTGACTATTGAAGATATCGAAGTCAATGGCATCGACCTGATCCGCTGGAATATGAATCAGGAAATCACCGAATTTCGAGTCTGGCTGCGACCGCTTAAGGGCCTGCAAGTCGTGCAGCAACTCATGGCAACGAAACTCAGTGCCCAACGGCATCCAGCACAGAAGGCGAAATGAATGCGAATACTGCTGATCAACCCGAACACATCCGTTAGCATTACCGATCGATTAATGGCGTCGGCTTCTGCCGCTACATCAAAGGACACCGAGCTCGTGCCCGTTACAGCGCACCGCGGCGTCCCCTATATTGCCTCCCGTATCGAAGCTGCGATCGCCAGCAACGTGGTGATGGAATTGCTGGCC
The DNA here is from genome assembly GCA_012960345.1 of Gammaproteobacteria bacterium. Lineage (GTDB taxonomy): Bacteria > Pseudomonadota > Gammaproteobacteria > Arenicellales > UBA868 > UBA11791. Next base: position 7,000 of record DUBL01000230.1, read on the forward strand.
GAGCACAGCGACGGTATTGACGGCGCCATCATCGCCGCTTTTGGGGACCCTGGCCTGGGCGCTGCCAGAGAGCTCATGGACTACCCCGTCGTAGGATTGGCTGAGACAGGCATGCTGACTGCGTGTATGGTGGGAAAACGATTTTCCATTGTCAGTTTTGCGCGGGCACTTGCCCCGTGGTATCGAGAAACAGTGGAATGGCACCAGCTCGTTGACCGGCTAGCCAGTATCCGCATGCCTGATACGGACTTCAGCAACATTAACGATGTCCAAACTGAAATGCAGACAACGCTGGTCGCTCTTGCGCAATCTGCCGTAACAGAAGATCAGGCTGACGTTATTGTGTTTGGCGGCGCCCCACTGAGCGGGTTGGTTAAAGAAGTGATAAACGACATTCCTGTGCCTGTGATTGATTGTGCAGCAGCTGCCGTGATGCAGCTCGAAACACTCATTCGACTTAAGTTGCGACGCCCGATCGCGGGCACCTTTCGCCGACCCCCAGCGAAACCATCGACAGGGCTACCGCCCGAACTGGCACGGCGCATTGCTCACCAGGACAATTAACCGAACCGGAAACCTGTGATGCCCAGCCATATTACCGAATCGGATCTTTACGGCAGTTCGTTTTCGACGCCTGAATTCATTGCCATTTTCAATGATCGCAACCGTGTCCAAAAGTGGTTCGACGTCGAAGCGGCACTTGCAGAAGCCCAGGGAGAACTGGGCATGATCCCGGTCGATGCAGCGGCTGAGATCAGTGCGCGAGCACGCGTCGAAAACGTCGACATCAAAGCCATCGGTCTGGAAATTGCGGCCACCGCCCATCCCCTCGTACCCGTTGTCCGAGCACTACAGAATACGTGTGAAGCCAGTGCAGGTGAATTTGTGCACTACGGTGCCACCACCCAGGACATCATGGACACAGGCATGGTGCTGCAGATCAAGGAAGCCTGGCCACTGCTACTTCGTGACATCAAAGCGAGTCGCTCTGCCCTAACCCAACTTGCACAAACCCACCGCGCCACGCCGATGGCAGGTCGCACTCATGGCCAACAGGCACTACCGATCACCTTTGGTTACAAATGTGCCGTTTGGATCGACGAGATAAACCGGCAGCTACAACGCTGCACTGAAGCCGAGACACGAATCTTTACCGGCAATATCACCGGCGCCGTTGGCACGATGGCTTCGTTCGGTGCACAGGGACGGGCCATGCAGGCGCTCACGCTTCATAAGCTCGACCTTTTATCGCCAACCATCTGCTGGCACTCTGCACGCGATCGGGTAATTGAACTGGCTAACCTAATTAACCAGATCGCAGGCACCTTTGGAAAAATTGCCCGAGAAATCTACACCCTACAGCAGGTCGAGTTCGGTGAAGTCGCCGAACCGAACCCCCCTGGCAAAGTCGGCAGTAGCACCATGCCACATAAACGAAACCCCGCCATGGTCGAAGCCTCAATCAGCCTGTCGCGACTGATTCGCGCCCAACAGGTGGCCTTGACAGACGCAGCCTTTCAGGAACACGAGCGGTATTCAGCACTATTACGTATCGAACTAGCCGCTATTCCGGAGATGATGATCTACTGCGGTGCCTTGCTGGCCAAGATGCGGACCGTGCTGGAGCAACTGGTTGTGAATCCTGCTCGCATGCGCTCCAATCTGGATTTATTAGGTGGCCTATTGATGTCCGAGCGGGTGATGCTGGCACTCGGCGAAACACTCGGCAAACAGAGCGCACACGAAATCGTTCACGAAATTGCCATGATGGCTTTTGAAAACGAGCAGCTGTTTCGAGATGCCCTGCTCGCGGACCCTCGTGTAATGAAGCATCTGGATGCCGCTATGATTGATGAGCTGCTCGATCCCATCGGTTATCTGGGTGAAGCAATGCAACTCGTCGACGACGTTCTAACAAACGTTTCCGCCACTGCGGACAAATAACTCTGTCCGAAACCAATCACTGTCAATGAATGGGCCTATCTCCCGACGCTGTTTCTATTCAGCCTTATGGGCACCACCGACCAGCGCATTCCAGGATTCAATGGCATTACCAGCGGGGTAGGATTTGAACTCAATTCGAATGGAATCCTGCAACGCCTCATGCTGATGTTTCACGCCCATGGGGTGCCGATAAGTGTCACCCGTCTCCACGATGTAGGTTTCAGAATCAATCATCATACGAACCCTCCCCATTTTCTGATAGGCAACAGAATGGTGGTCAACATGCATGTGTGTGCGGTCAACCGCCCCTTTGGGGCGAAATGCCTCGAATACAATCAAGTGGGGTGTCGCCATCAAAACTTTGACGCTGTCGACACCATCCTCGTTCAAGGAATAGTTCGGCACCAGCGGCATAGACTCACGCGTGGAACTCGGTACAAATAATTGGCCACGATCGTCAGGGTGCATAAATGCTATCGCATTAGCGATAAAGTCGGCGTCAGTCATTAGAATCTCACGTGATTAATTAGTCGTTTGGTGCTCAGATCTTCGTGTTAAACGACAGTTGAACTCACCGGCGCACTGGCTTCGCTTCAAGTGGATTAATAGCGTCTTTGTCTCGCAGCCAATGCCTACGAACTCATGGCAGGCATTGTGAGCACGCCCTAGTGCAGTTGATCTCCCGACATCTCATCGAGTTCCTTCAGTTGGCCAACAATTTCCCAATCGACAATCCCCCACAGTCCCGGATCATAAAAAACGGCCACCGCATCGCCCGCTGCATTCTCGACAAACACGTTGGCTTTTCCGCGAGGCACCGAGCCTGGCCACGTTCCGTTGAACTCATCTTGAATCAGACTCTGAACCAACTCCCGTACATCCCCCGGCAAATCATCGGCCTGCACCGCATTCAATGCAGCACCCCCTGTACCCCTTAAGTGCTCAGGTAATTCGAGTTCAGTATCAAAACTGCCGTCGCTTCCCCAGCCAGGCCCAATCGCCGATCCTGATCGAGTCCGAATTCGGACGTGAATCTGGAATATGGCCATTACACTATCCCTCAAACATGCTTCATTCACATGATAGCGTGCCGGACCTTGTTCAGGCACGCTTCTACTGCGAATCACTACCTGGACCAAGCCGATGCCCAAAAAAACGTTATGCCCAGCTCATCTTAACTTCCAGCCTAGGCCCACCTACCCCTACGCGCCCGGCACAGCGGGGGGCGGGTTCGTGTTCACGGCGGGCCAGGTGGCCTGGGACGAAAGCGGCGAAATCATCGGCATTGGCGATGTGGTCGCACAAACCGAGCAAACCCTGCACAACGTGTTATCTGTGCTGGCCGAAGGTGGAGCCTCGCCTGCAGATGTCCTTAAATGCACGGTTTACCTGAAAGATATCGCAGACTTTCAAAAGATGAATGACATCTTTTCGCAGACATTTGGGGAGACACCACCGGCTCGCACCACAGTGCAGGCACATCTTGCCGAACCGAGCATGTTGGTTGAGATTGAAGCCATCGCATTTGTCGGTGCATGACCCCATCTGTGTGTTGCCAACCCCTGCGCATACTCACACCTGACAATGACCACTGAACTGCACGACGAACAGACTTTGGCCTTTAGGGATCTTAGCCCCGACCGGGTGCTAAACGCTGTGGAGAGCCATGGGTACCGTTGCGATGGTCAACTGTTGCCGCTCAACAGTTACGAAAATCGTGTCTACCGAATCGGGTTAGAGGATGGCTCTTTCATTATTAGTAAATTCTATCGCCCTCATCGATGGAGCGACGAAGCCATCGGCGAAGAACATGCCTTCAGTTGGCAACTGGCGGACGCGGAAATTCCGATCGTGCCACCCATCAGAAATGATGGCGGGGACACGCTGCTCCAACTAGGTGTCCATCGCTTTGCCCTCTTCCCTTACCATGGTGGGCGCGCTCCTGATTTCGACAATCTCGAGCAGATTGAGCAACTCGGGCGCTTTCTGGGACGATTGCATGCCGTAGGCAGCGTGGAAAATTTCCAACATCGACCAGCACTGGACATCGATACTTTCGGCGAATCAGCCTACCGCTTTGTCCTAGACACGCACTTCATTCCGATCGAACTCGAACTTCCCTACCGATCGCTGGTTGAAGACCTGCTGAAACAAGTTCGGTGGTGTTATGAACGCGCCGGAGAAGTCGAACTGATCCGCCTTCACGGTGACTGCCATGGGGGCAACATCCTATGGACGGACGATGGCCCTCATATTGTCGATTTGGATGACACTCGCCACGCCCCAGCTGTCCAAGATATGTGGATGTTCCTTTCGGGAGAACGTGCCGATCAGACTCAGTGCCTCGATGCGCTGCTTGAGGGTTATAGCGTATTCCGCCAATTTGACGCACGCCAATTACATCTCATTGAGGCACTACGAACTTTGCGCTTGATACATTATTACTCCTGGATTGCGCAACGCTGGGACGATCCGGCTTTTCCCAGAGCGTATCCCTGGTTCAATACACAACGGTGCTGGGAACAACATATTCTCGATCTTCGAGAACAGGCAGCACTGATGAATGAACCCCCTCTCGAATGGCACGGGTGAATCGATTGGGTTTTTGGTGTGTCTGATCGACCACCGCCATTACACTTGATCAGCCCATTGCACATGAAGAACACCCGGTGAGAGCTGTAGGTAAAAACTCTCGTCGATCTTGACCAAACCACTATCGAGCGTTCCCTCCGGTTCAAAAGACAACGCTCGACTGATCATCCAAACCGTGTGATCGATTTCAATTCGATAGGGCACTCCGAGCGCCGCTGTACCTGACATGAACCGGTATGCTCTTTCTGCCGACCAGTCAGAACCAACACTGAAGTCTTCCCTGACCGGCCACGAATAATAACTGCCGTGACCGGCCCCACCGGGGGCAGCATGTGCAGGCATGGTCCCCGAAATGCCTGCTAACTCATCAATCATGCGAGCACCGATCTGGGCCAAGTCAGCAAGCACCACAGCTTCACTTAGACCCGCTGCCACGGTAATGGACTGCTGAGCCATGATCGGTCCTTGGTCAATCGCCCGAGTTATGCGGTGTAAGGTGACACCCATGCGCTGCTCGCCGGCATGGAACTGCCAGAAAAGTGGCATCGGCCCGCGGTAAGCCGGCAACAGGGAGGGGTGCAAGTTGTAGGCGCCTAATGTGGGGACCCGTAATTCGTCTAATGTCAGCACCTTTGGAAAACACACGCTAAAGAGAAGCTCTGTGTCTAAGCGAGATAAAAGCACACACAAACTGTCTGGGTTTGTTGGGTCAATGGTCTCAACGGGTATCCCAAGGGAATCGCAGATCGCTGCCAAACCATGGGGTTGACGCTGCGGAACAGGAAATCCAGCCTCAACATGAAAGGGTAGCGACGGAATCATCACCCGCATGATCAGGGCGCCAACCTGCACCAGGTGACGCAGAACGGCTTGGGAGAAAAACGTATCGCTACCCAGAAAAATCAACTTGCGTCGGCGCATCGGGTCGTCGCTATGGTTGACCTCATTAACCCAGCAGTCTAACCACGTAACACTCTGATGGTGTGACTCAAGGTGTGGCAGACTCTGGGTCATCGATTAACCCCTTTTTTTTAACACCTCGTGCAAGGAGCCCTAGCCTGTCGTGACTGATGACTCGATAGATCGCGTCGTGGCCGAGGCTATCCGAGCGCGCGAGACGCGCGAACGGGGCTACCGCGCCCAGTCGCTCAAACTTCATCCCTGGGTGTGTGGCCGATGCGGTCGCGGGTTTGACCGAAGCAACCTTCATGAACTGACAGTCCACCACAAGGACCATGACCATGATAACAATCCACCCGACGGCAGTAATTGGGAAAATCTATGTCTTTACTGCCACGACAACGAACACGGGCGCTTCGTTGGCGATACCAATAAGAGAACCGTCAATCACCGCATCTCAAGCAACGCCAGTCACCGGCCCTTGGCTGATCTTGCACAACGCTTGAAACAACCCCGGGATAAACCGTAATGCCTCAAGCAGCTGATCATGGAGACAAGCTTTCTGGCAAGGTCGCGCTGATCACCGGAGCCGCCAATGGCATCGGGCGCGCGATTGCCGAACGATTTGCACACGAGGGTGCATCCGTCGTGATTGCTGATCTTGATAACCAAACGTCTCAATCTGTTGTCACTCATATTCGTGAGAATGGAGGACGCGCTGACGCTATTACCTGCGACGTCAGCCAGGCACATGATGCCGAACGCGCTGTTGAACATGCCGTCACATCATTCGGATGCCTGACTACTGTGGTTGGCAGTGCAGCTGTCTTCTCACCAGTCGTGCCCATCGATGAATTGAGTGAGGCCGACTGGCAACGCGCCATTGACGTTAACCTGACCGGTTGTTTTCTGATCAGCAAGTACGCCATACCTCACCTGAAAACCTCGCGCGGTACTATTACGCTGATTGCCTCACAGATGGCTCAGGTCGCTAATGCGGGCCAAAGTGCTTATTGCGCGACTAAAGGTGCGCTTGTCCAATTAGCCAAAGGCATGGCGCTCGACTATGCCGATGCTGGGATCCGAGTCAATACCCTCTCACCGGGAGGTATTGCGACCGATCGGCTGGCAAAACGATTTGGTGACTTGGAGCGCGCGCAGCGTATATGGGGGCCCAAGCATCCGCTCGGTCGACTTGGTGAACCTGACGAAATCGCGCGCGGTGCCGTTTTTCTGGCAAGCGACGACTCCACTTTCATGACGGGTGCGGATCTCCTGATTGATGGCGGCTATACCGCCTGGTAGATCAGTGTCTGTTGTCATCACTTGTCATCGATCTGAAAGAATCCTCTCGACGTTACACGCCTTAAGCGAGCATGTCGGTACATGATGTTCCACGACCTCACCTAACTGCTGTGCCCGTATCACTGCCAATGCCCTCTTCCTACCCAGTGATCCGTCTTGTTGCAGCGCTGACCCTGATGACGATCGGGGGGTCGGCGATGTACGCCGCCATTATGGTGCTGGAGCCCACGGCTCTCGAGTTTGGCAGTGGCCGTGGTAGCGCATCCCTCCCTTATGCCAGCTTCATGGCGGGTTTCGCTGTCGGCGGCGTCGTCATGGGTCGTGTCGCTGACCG
>DUBL01000231.1 GCA_012960345.1 Gammaproteobacteria bacterium
GATGCGATGCGTCACCTGTCGCAAGCCGCCAACGTCGTCGTCAAAATCTCCGGCCTTGGTGTACCAGGCCAGGCATGGACAGTCGATAGCAACCGCAGCATCGTACTGGACACCATCGATGCCTTCGGCACAGAGCGTTGCATGTTCGCCAGCAACTTCCCGGTCGACCGCCTGTGCGCGACCTACGATGCAATCTTCAACGGCTTCAAGGCGATTACCGCCAATTTTGACGACGAGGAGCGCCTGAAACTTTTCCACGATAACGCAGCACGCATCTATCGCCTTTAAGATCTATAACATCTGATCATCGTAGATCTTGAGGATAGCGGTGGCGTCGAGTTCGCTGTGGCCTTTGGCGATCAGAACACGGTACAGCGCAGTCGATTGGCTGGACATTGGCACCGGGGTGTTGGTCTGTTGGGCCAAGTCGACAACCATGTCGAGATCCTTCAGGACCTGGCGCGCATAACCCGCCGGGTCGAAGTCACGCTCAATCATGCGCGGGAAAAATCGCCGGAACATCGGGCTGTCAGCATAGCCGCCCTTGAGTGCTTTTGGCACCTTAGCCGGATCGATCCCGGCATTTTTCGCCAAGGTTACAGCCTCTGCCAGGAGTGTGAAATTGTTCAGCACCAGAACCTGATTGACCATCTTGGTCACCTGCCCCGTGCCAAGCTCCCCCATGTGGGTGTTGTGGCCCAGCGTATCGAGCACCGGCTGGACTCGTATCACATCATCATCGCTGCCTCCAACCATGATTGCCAGTTCGCCCGTTCCGGCAGCAGGTGGCCCACCCGAGACTGGTGCATCGACCCAGCCCATACCCGTTTCTCCCTTTAGACGGGCGGCCAGGTCGCGTGTTTTATCAGCGATGGTAGTCGAGTGATCGAGAAAGATTTTGTCCGCACCGCCTCCTTCAACGATACCGCCCGGTCCGAATATGGCCTCGGTCAGAGCGGGTGTGGTGATGACGCAGGCCTGGATGATATCGCTGGCCCGTGCCACCTCGGCAGGGGATGCAGCGGCGATAACGCCATTCGCCGTAGCCGCACTCATCTTGTCGGGGTCGGGATCGAAGCCGGTGACCTGATAGCCGGTTTTGATCAGGCGTTTGGTCATTTGTGAGCCCATCAGCCCAAGACCAAGATATCCGAGTTTGGGTTTACTTGCCATCCTATCTACCTCTGTTATGGTGTTGATCATGCCTTGCGGGTGGGACTGGGATATTAACGCTTAGCCGCCACACTGACTGCCTTAAGGCGCTCGAGGTAGAAGGCCCTTGTGTTAATAGTGCAGTCCGGGCAGTTCTCAAGCGGGTATGGCGGTTCGCCCTGTGCGGGCGCAGGTAATAGTGGTCTTCATGATTTGGGCGATGTCATCGGCGATCTGCAAACTCAAAACGCCGCGCAGCCGCTACTGCAAGGGGCTGCGGCCATGGCCGCCGTGCCCAAACGATAGCAGGCGCTGGTGCATAACGTCTACAGCATAGGTGACGCTGTGTGACGTGAGCTCAATACAGAAAAAAGGAGAGGGTGAAATTGAAGGCGGTGCGAGAATCGGTGATACTGTTTGGTGATTACCGGTCGGAGTTTGAGCTGCAACGCGAAGAACTGGGCATGTTGATGGCGGCGAGCCTAGAAAGTGGGATAATCTGAAACTCGAAAGTTAATTTGGTTATTCTCGTGCAAGCGGGAATCTTGGTTCGTGCCCGTGTTAGCAGGTTTTATGCTTATACGGGAGTGATTTTAATTATTGTTGGGAATATAAAATGGGACAGTTTACAAACAAGAAAGCGATCGTTTTAGGTGGTACCTCTGGTATCGGGTTGTCAACTACCCAGATGCTGCGCGATGGCGGTGCAGAGGTTATCGCCGGCAGTCGACGGGAATGTGAGATCGACGGTGTCGAATGTGTGCAGGTCGATGTGCTCGATCGCGAAGCCTTGAGCGCCTTGTTCGAAAAACATCACGGTTTTGACTACCTGGTTAACGCTGCAACCGGTGGGTCGCGTGCCATTGGGCCTTTTCTCGAAATGGACCTGGACGGTTTTCAAAACTCCTTTGCCAAACTTTGGGGCTACACCAACAGCGTCCGTCTGGGGGTTCCGCATATGTCGCAAACCGGTGCAGTCGTGTTGATCAGCGGCTACCCGGCGCGTAAATGGCGGGCGGGGACGATTGCAATCGGCAGCGTCGGCGGTTCGGTCGAGGCCTTTATTCGATTGGGCGCCAACGAAATCAAGCCGGTAAGACTGAATGGGGTATCCCCCGGGCTGATTGATACTCCGATGTCACCGCTCAAGGGAGAAGAGCGCGAGAATTATTATCACAAAGGTACATCTGGGCATATTATTCCACGGGCCGGAACA
>DUBL01000232.1:0-8020 GCA_012960345.1 Gammaproteobacteria bacterium
AGGGATAAGTATTGAGTCACATTGAGTGATTCATCAATGCAGTCCATCTGCCCGGGTGATTTCCCGCCATGTTCCAGGTTTAGCGCTTTGTCCCGATAGGTTGGGGTGTAACGACCGACAACGGCCTCCATCCATCCAATGGCCTGGCGAATCTGGCGTCGTTCTGCTTCAGCGGTTGTTGCTCTCGGGTGAAACCAGCCCGCGACGCTCTGCCACTCTGGCGCAGTGATGTTGATCTTGACCTGGGTTTTGCAACCAAAGTCATAGCATATGGGCAGATTTTCGACCCCCTGATCAGCGCTTAACGAGGTAGGTAGCACTACAAGAAGTATGACGAGCGATGCTTGCGTCAATTTAACGCATCGCAAATGGGTCAACATGGAATGAGTGATGCTGTAATACAAAGTGTCAAACGTCAAGATCAAAGGGAAAAAGTCTTTTCCAGGGTATTGTAGCCGCTAGCCTTTCGCCACTTTCCACCGGTCGTCTTCTTGAGAAGTAGAGCCTGGAGTTCTATTATTGGATATTGCACTTGATGCGGGTGATTGGCGGCCTATGATATGAGTGAAGAGAAACAGATTCAGCGATCCGACGGTATCGCGGTGCAAGAGGCTGAACCGAAACTTAAGCGGCCGCAGCTTTATCGTGTGCTGCTTTTGAACGATGACTATACGCCGATGGAGTTTGTGGTGATTGTGCTGCAGCGGTTCTTCCATCTTTCAAGCGAGAAAGCCGTGCAGATTATGTTAAATGTCCACACGCGGGGATCGGGGGTATGTGGTGTTTACACGGCCGAAATCGCTGAAACGAAGGTCCGTCAGGTGTTAAATTTCGCGAGTGAGAACGAACATCCTCTCCAATGCACGATGGAACCTGACTGATGCTTTCTGCTGAACTTGAAGCTTCTTTAAACCAAGCGATTCAACATGCTCGCGAGGCCCGGCATGAGTTCATCACGGTTGAGCACCTGTTGATGGCCTTGTTGGAAAACCCTTCGGCTATCAGTGCGATTCAGGCCTGTGGCGGGGATGCTTCGCGCTTGAACGCGGCGCTCACCCACTTCATGGATGAACACATGCCTGTCCTGCCGAAGGAGGCGGATGTTGATGCGCAGCCGGCGCTCGGTTTCCAACGGGTTATACAGCGAGCGATTCTGCATGTTCAAAATACCGGCAAGAAAGAAGTGGTGGGGACTAATATCTTAATTTCAATTTTCGCTGAGCAAGATTCGCACGCGGCGTATTTTCTTAGTGAAGACGGTGTGACCCGCTTCGATGTGGTGAACTATGTGTCACACGGGATTACAAAGAGCGGCAGCGAGAATCCCTGGTTGTCAGCGCCGGGCCAGAATGGCGAAGGGCAGGGAGACGATGACTCAGACGACGAGGAGCATCAGAGCGCACTATCGGTTTTCGCGGTCAATCTCAATGAACAAGCGATGGCTGGCAAGATCGATCCTTTGATTGGTCGAGCGCATGAGGTGGAACGGACGATCCAGATTCTGTGTCGACGGCGCAAGAACAATCCTTTGTATGTGGGCGAGGCGGGTGTGGGAAAAACTGCGATCGCAGAAGGTTTGGCCAGGCAGATTGTCGAAGGTGAGGTGCCAGATGTCTTAATCGACAGCACTATCTATGCACTAGATCTTGGGGCGTTAATTGCCGGCACGAAATACCGCGGCGATTTTGAAGAGCGGCTCAAGGCGGTGTTGGGTGAACTCAGCAGTACTTCCGGCGCTGTTTTGTTTATCGATGAGATACATACGGTGATTGGCGCAGGCGCGGCGTCAGGCGGTGCCATGGATGCGTCGAACCTGTTGAAACCGATGCTGGCGTCTGGCGACATCAAGTGTATTGGGTCGACCACTTACCAAGAGTATCGTGGGATTTTTGAGAAAGACCGAGCACTTTCGCGGCGTTTTCAGAAAATTGAGATCACTGAACCGAGTGTCGATGAAACCATCGCCATTCTTCGAGGACTCAAGACGCAGTTCGAGAGCCATCACGAGGTGCGATACACGTTGCCAGCACTTCGATCTGCGGCGGAGTTGGCTGACCGCTATATCACTGATCGACAACTGCCAGATAAAGCCATCGATGTTATTGATGAAGCCGGTGCCCGTACGCGCTTGATGACGGCAGCGCGGCGACGCAAGACTGTTGGCGTCCAGGATATTGAGCAGGTGGTCTCGAAAATGGCTCGCATACCACCAAAGACGGTGAGCTCGTCCGACAAGGAGTCGTTGCGCAGCCTAGGCGATGACCTCAAGCGCGTCGTCTTCGGCCAGGACGATGCGATTAATGCCCTGGTTGGTGCCATCAAGCAAGCGCGCTCAGGGCTGGGTAATCCTGATCGACCCATTTCGTCTTTTCTTTTTTCTGGGCCAACCGGTGTCGGCAAGACCGAACTGACTCGTCAATTGGCGATGACCATGGGAATTGAGTTTGTGCGTTTTGACATGTCGGAATACATGGAGCGCCACACGGTGTCCCGTCTCATTGGTGCTCCGCCGGGTTATGTGGGATTTGATCAAGGAGGGTTGCTGACCGAGGCAATTACCAAGAATCCGCACGCAGTCTTGTTGCTGGATGAGGTCGAAAAGGCGCATCCGGATGTGTTCAACCTGTTATTGCAGGTAATGGACTACGGAACGCTAACGGATAACAACGGGCGTAAGGCAGACTTTCGTAACGTCATTATCGTCATGACGACAAACGCGGGTGCCGAACAGGTGGCACGAGGATCGGTGGGTTTTGTGACGCAGGATCACAGCGGTGATGACAGTGAAGTTATCAAGCGCATGTTTTCTCCTGAGTTTCGAAATCGATTGGATTCCATCATTCGATTTAGTGCGCTGGACAGCGAGACGATTCTCCACGTGGTTGGCAAGTTCATTTTACAACTCGAACAGCAACTGGCCGATAAACAGGTTGCATTGTCTGTTGATGAATCCGCCCGCCGGTGGTTGGCCAAGCACGGACATGATCCTGCGATGGGTGCACGGCCTATGAGTCGATTGATTCGCGAGCGCATCAATCAATCACTCGCCGATGAACTGTTGTTCGGAAAACTCACCGCTGGTGGTAGCGTTCGATTGTTTGAGGAAGACGGTGAACTTGCCTTCGATATTCAAGCGGCGACTCGCCACTGATTGGGCAAGGGATTCAGCTAGACCTCTACTGGGATAGGCGACTTCATTTAAGAGAGTTTGGCCGAATCGAGGTCCATTAAGCCGCAGTAGACCGTTTTTTCAGTGCTGAAACGATCATTGCTGAAGTACACGGGGTCTTAAGGCGTAATCGGTAGCCCATCAAGGCAGGCGCATTGCCCCACCAGGCTGAGTCGTTTTTGGGCAAACCAAGTGATTGCCGTGGGGTAGATCTGGTGCTCGGTCTGATGCACTCGCTCGGCCAGACTTTCTGGCGTGTCGTTGGGCATCACAAGCACACGACCTTGGAGAATAATCGGCCCGGCATCTAGCGCGGGCACCACGAAATGCACCGTTGCCCCATGATATCGGGCACCATCGGCAAGCACTCGAGTATGGGTATTTAATCCACGGTATTCCGGCAATAAAGAGGGATGGATATTCATCATGCGTCCTGTATAAGCGCCGACCAGCCGTGCACCCAAAATGCGCATGAAACCAGCCAGTACCACAAGATCAGGCCGGTACCGATCAATCGCGGCGCCCAGGGCGCGATCAAAGGCATCCCGTGATTCGAAATCCAGATGATGAACAATGTCGTTTGCCACATTCGCTTGATAGGCGCGTTTCAACCCATAGGCTGTGGGTTCGTTACTGATCACACCGACGACTTCAAAAGCACAGGCAGGTGTTTGGGCTCGATCGAGGATCGACTGAAGATTGGACCCATGGCCGCTGACGAGCACCACCACACGGCACGGTGATGGTCGATCAGACAATGACAACACTCTGTGGTCCGGTGCAAATCTTCCCGACAATGAAACTTTGTTCCCCATGACGGTTTAGTACATCCAGTACCGTCGAGGCTTGTTCTGCTGTAACGACAACGACCATGCCTAGCCCGCAGTTGAAGGTTCGGAGTAATTCGTCGTCGTCGATATCACCCGCCTGCTGAAGCCAGTCGATGATTGCGGGTTGCGGCCAGTTAGCGCGGTACAGTTCGGCTCTACAGTGCTCGGGCAGTACACGTTTAAGGTTTCCCGCGATGCCCCCGCCCGTGATATGGGCGATGCCGTGCACGGGTACGGATTGGATGAGATTAAGCAGCGCGGGTACGTAGATGCGAGTGGGTGTGAGTAAGGTCTCACCTAGGGTGCTATCGCCGAAGGCATCGGTAAGATCAGCAGCTGATCGCTTTAGCACGGCATGCACCAGAGAGTAGCCGTTCGAGTGCAGGCCGGAAGAGCCGATGCCGATCACCAGGTCGCCATCGCTGATCGCGTTACCGTCGATGATCTGATCCTTCTCGACTGCGCCCACGCAGAATCCGGCGAGATCATATTCTCCCGTTCGATACAGACCCGGCATCTCGGCCGTTTCGCCTCCGATGAGTGCTGCGCCTGCCTGCAAGCATCCCTCAGCAATGCCTGCGATGACGGCTTCCGCCTGGGCACTTTCCAGGCCACCCGTTGCGAAGTAGTCAAGAAAGAAAAGCGGTTCCGCGCCGCATACGACCACATCGTTAACACACATGGCAACCAGATCGATGCCAATGGTGTGGTGGCGATTCATTTCAAACGCCAGTTTTAGTTTTGTGCCAACGCCATCGGTGCCGGAGACAAGTACGGGGGCGCGAAAGCGCCCGGGTGGCAATTCGAATAAACCGCCAAAACCGCCTATCTTTCCCAGGCTGCCGGGTCGTTGAGTGCTGGCAGCCAAAGGCCGAATACGATCGACCAACCGATCGCCTGCTGCAATGTCCACGCCAGCGTCCAGGTAGGTCAGCGGGGGTTTGCGTGAAGAAGTCATGGTTGTTGGAATCGGGTGGTGAGGAAATGTGCTCAGGATAAAGTTACGCTATGGTAGCTTAGCTGCTCCGATTGGCGGGGTTGCCTATTGCGTTCAAGCATCGGGACTTACCACTTTGTTGCGAAACCTGCCCAACATATTGACCCTACTTCGCATCCTTCTGGTGCCCGTGGTCATATTGTCGTTGCGCGAAGGACAATATGTTTCTGCGCTGGTGTTGTTCTTGCTCGCGGGCATCACCGACGGTCTCGATGGGTGGATAGCGAAGCGTTTTGATTGTGTCAGCCAACTGGGCACCATATTGGACCCGGTGGCGGACAAGCTATTGATTTCTAGCACCTTCGTGATGTTAGTCCTGTTGGGTGATATCCCATTCTGGTTAGTGTTGATGGTTGTTTGTCGGGATGTGGGTATTGTCGGTGGTTACGTGATTTTGCAATTACTCGGTGATGAGATGGTCATCCAGCCCACCTTGCTCAGTAAAATCAACACCGTCTTGCAGATCGTGCTGGTCAGTGGGGTTTTGCTGGTCCATGGGATCTGGGCTGGCGGTGCCATTTTGGTTGATGTTTTGATTATTGCAGTGACGATCACCACCGTCGCAAGTGGTTTGCACTATATCTATCATGGGGTGATTCGGGCTGAACCGACAGCCTGAACCATTGGCTGAGAGATATCGTCCCCAGGAAAGGGCCACAACGCCGTGACGACACAACTCAAGTTACCGATTGCCTTACGCGACAGTGCGTCGTTTGCCAATTTTTTTGTCGGTGACAATGAGGAATTGTGGGCATCCTTAGCGCATTTGGGTGGGCCTGGCGCCAATGGAAACCTGTTTGTGCACGGCCCGCCGGGTGCGGGAAAGACTCACCTTCTTCAGGCGCTAAGCCGGCAGGCCATTGAAGCGGGGGGCGACGCGCTGTATGTGCCGTTGTCACAAAGTGGGGTGGCCCCAGCCCTGGTGAGCGACTTGAGGGATGCTAGTTTTGTGTGTATTGACGATGCGCATCAAATTGCGGGTCTCCCGGACTGGGAAGAGGCGCTGCTCGAACTTTATGAACGGCTGTTGGGCGGGACGGGTGCGCTGGTGGTGGCAGCCGATTTGCCTCCGCGCCAGTTGGGCTTTTATTTAGCGGACTTATCGTCGCGACTGGGCGCGGGTGCTGTTTACGCGCTCAAAGGTCTCACCGAGCAGCAATTGCCCGCTGCAATGCGGCTGCGGGCGCAAACGCGGGGGTTGGCGTTGCCTGATAACACGATTGAATATCTACTGCGACGCTTCAGGCGAGACAGCACCAGCGTGTTCTCGATACTAGATCAGGTTGATGAGGCAGCATGGCAGCACCAGCGACGTTTGACGGTGCCTTTCGTCAAGGAAATAGAAAAAGATTTGGGACGTTAGGCACCTTCTTTTGGTCTGATGGCTAAGAAGGCTGGTGCAAGGGCGGCAGTCGCCTTCGCTACTCGCCTTCCAAGCGCCACGCACAAGGATTCTTCTTCAGCACTGATGGGTTCGGCATTGTCGATGCCGGCAACGTGACTGGCCCCATAGGGGGTGCCACCCGTTCGAGTCGTGTTGAGGGCATTTTCCGTATACGGGAGTCCAACCACGACCATGCCATGGTGCAGCAACGGCAGCATCATGCTAAGCAGCGTTGATTCTTGCCCGCCATGGTGGCTGGATGACGAGGTGAAAACTGCTGCGGGTTTGCCGGTCATTGCCCCCCCCAGCCATTCCATGCCAGTTTGGTCGAGAAAGTGCTTGAGTGGAGCGGCCATGTTGCCGAGTCGAGTCGGGCTGCCGAGCGCCAAGCCTTGGCAGGTTTTGAAGTCTTCTATCGTCGCATAGGGTGGACCGGAAAGAGGCGGATCAGGTTCGCTCGCCTCTGTTACCGTTGACACGGACGGGACGCTCCGCAAGCGCGCCTCGCACCCTGCTACCGAGTCGATGCCGCGGGCGACTAGCCGCGCCATTTCAGCGACGGCGCCGTAACGACTGTAGTACAACACTAAGATGGTATTCACGAGAGGATGTCGAGCACTGCTTCGGGCGGGCGCCCAATGGCGGCACGGTCTCCGGCCACCACAATGGGACGCTGCAGCAAAATGGGGTGCTTTACAATGGCGTCGACCACCTGCTCGTCTGTTGGGTCTTGAAGCGCCAGCGATTGGTATTCGCTTTCCCCTTTGCGAAGCAATTCGTGGCTCTTGATGCCGAGTTTTTCCACCAACTCACGAATGGTTCGAGCATCGGGCGGGGTTTTGAGGTATTCAATGACTTCTGGGGCATGGCCATTGGCTTCCAGCAGGGCGAGGGTCGCTCTGGACTTTGAACAGCGGGGATTGTGGTAGATCTGTATGGACAAATTGGGCTCCTTGTTGACAGTGAAATGGGCCAATGGTACCGTCCGCTCAATTAATTCAGCGCTTTAGCATACTCGGCCAAGTGGTCTGTTTTTCCGACATACACACCCCTTTAAAAGGACCTCACTTATGAATACCGGAAAGGCTATCCGCACTCTAATGATACTCGCAGCCATGGGCCTTTTTGCGACCGGTTGTGTCACGGCGAAACAGGCCTCACAGGCCGCGTCAGAAGGGACGCAGGCGACCCCGGCACCCGCGACCACCACCACAGCAACAGCCACCACGACAGCGGCAGTCACCCCGGCCCCCGCGACCACCACCACGACAGCGGCAGTCACCCCAGCACCAAAGGGGATCGTGGGATATGTGGTGCAAAAAGGTGATCACCTTTGGGGCATTTCCGCCAAACCCGCCGTTTATGGTGATCCCTACCAGTGGCCCCTTTTATACAAGCGTAACCGCGACGAGATCTACGACCCCGACTTGATCTATCCTGGCCAGGTGTTGCACATAGAGCGGGATCTGTCGCAGACCCAGATCAACATCGCAGTTAGCCATGCGAAAACCCGTGGGGCTTGGGTATTGGGTGAAATCGAGGCCACAGACATTCAGTACTTGCGTAAAGCGCTCAGTTGGTAAGGGGGCTCGATTGGAGCGCGGTCACTCGATCTGTTGATTAATCAGATAAATCACTGA
>DUBL01000232.1:8049-14030 GCA_012960345.1 Gammaproteobacteria bacterium
TTTTGATATGGAATACGTGTTAGACAAAAAATCAATTCCCCTGGGAGGGGGTGGAAGGTACGATGGCCTAGTTAAACTTCTAGGCGGGCCGGGGGAAATACCAGCAACAGGCTTGGCAAGTCCTGCTCTCGCTCGTTTTGATCGTTGTGGCCGTTGCTAAGATTGATGCAGCTGCACCTCGAGACCCGTCAGAATACTTCTTCCAGGACAGTTTTGGTGATTTGGCGGAAGAGGCTGAAGCAGCGAAGGCGTCTGGTCTGGTCGGTGTCATGATCATGTTTGAGACGGCGGACTGTCCCTGGTGTCGACGTATGAAGGAGACCGTACTAAACAATACCGAAGTCCAGCAGTACTACCAACGCCATTTCCGCGTGTTGGTTCTGAATGCCGAGGGCGATGCACCGATGAGCGATTTTCAGGGCAAAGATATGACTGAAAAAACATTTGCTCTGGAAGCACATCGGGTTAGAGCAACCCCACTTTTTGCATTTTTCGATACGCGCGGTCGTTTGTTGCTGAAGTACACCGGGACGACGCGCAATGCACAGGAGTTTCTGTGGCTGGGCGAGTTTGTAGTCGATGGCCATTATCTGAATGAGCGATTTTCCCAATACAAGCGCCGACGCTTCGCGGCAGGTTGATGTCCTAAATGGATCTGCCGACGCGCCTTACGCCCGGCGACTGAGTGGCATTTCACGTCGGGTCGTGATCTTCAGTGCACTGGTGTTACTGGTGTCTCAGGCCAGTGCACAAAGCCCCGCGATTCCGGAACCGCTAACGCTGGTCGCCGCCATGACCATCGCGCGAGAACAGCCTCTGTTACAACTCCACCATCGTGCGACGATTGAACTGGCCGAGGCGCGTGTGGCTGCGACACAGGCGGGCTTTGACTATCACATTGGTTTAGTCCTCGAACCCCGGACTGCCGACAAGGGTAGTGCACTGACGAGCGGTTTAGTGAGTGATGGACGCTACGGTCTTTCATTGACCACTACGCTCAGCGATTTTGGCCAGAGCGAGAGTCAACACCGGGCCGCGAGTGCGCAACTCGCGAGTGAGAAAGCGGCGTTTCATGCGTTGCAAGACACTCGCCACATCGCTGTTATGGAACGATTTTTTTCTGTCCTGCTGGCGGATATGCACTTCTATGCCCAGGATGAGAAGATGACGATGACTTTCTTGCGTTTCAAACGCGTGCGGGAACAGCGCGAGCGTTTTGAGGCTTACTCGATGGTCGAAGTGCAGGCGAGAGAAAGTGATTATCAGGCGCAGCGCGTTCGTCGTTTACAAAGCGATTTGGCAAGACGGCGGACGCGACATCATTTAGCGGTGGCTATGGGATGGCCGAATGCACGTTCGCGTGATCTTGTTCGTCCAAATCTGGCCGATTACAACGACCGTCCCGTTCCTGACTATCAAGTGTTGCTGTCAGAGGCTTTGCACACCAATCCGGCGCTGACGGCCGTGAGAGCTCGCGTCGAGACAGCAACACAGTCGTTGCTACTGAGTCAACGCGTTAACCGCCCGCGCCTGACGGGCGAGTTGTTGCTTCAGCACCACGATCAGTTTACTGGCTTTAGTCGTGATCGGGTGCGCGCTCTACTGCAGTTACGTGTGCCCCTGGTGTCGCGAGAGTCTCACGAGCGCTTGGCTTACATCGAGCGCGCTGCCCATCTCGCTTCGCTCGAAGCGGAGTTGATCGAAAAAACCCACCGAGTTCAACTGCAGCTGATGACGCTTATCGACAAGCTCCGAGTCAACCAGGTGGCCCGGATAGCTGCTGGAGTTGAGGAGTCCTATCGTAGCGCGTACCAGGACCGCAGTCGCTCTTTGTACGAGATGGAGGTGAAGGCGGATCTGGGTGACGCACAGGCACAGGTTGCTGAAGCCTTGTGGAAAAGTGCGAAGGTGGAATTCGAAAACGTGATTCTGTGGTCCAAGCTCGACGCGTTGTTGGGTAGGCCGATGTTGCTGGGTGCAAAGGGAGGCACTGGATGACGAGACGACAGATAGTAGGATGGACGGGTGGCGTGCTGTGGATGAGTGCGGTCATTGCAATGGCGGCACCGCTGGACTGCACAGTCGAATGGCAGCGCCGGGTAGCGCTCGACGCGGCAGTTGCTGGATCGATATCGGCGGTAAAGGTTATTCCGAGTCAACGGGTAACGAAAGGCGCCGTGCTGGTCACGCTGGATCCTGTGCCCTTGCAACTGGCGATGAAACGGGTCAACGCAAAGGAAGAGGCATTGGCAGCTCAGGTGGCAGATCGCCACGCAGCGCTGGTGCGAAGTCAACAACTCTATGCAGAGGGGTCCTTGTCCGGGGTGTCGCTTGCCGAAGCTGTAGCAATGGCACGTCAATCTGAGCTCGCACACCGGAGAGTTGTTCTCAAGCGTGAGCGTATTGGGCACCGCCTGGCTTTGACTGAAGTGCGCGCGCCTTTTGATGCGATCGTCATCGATCTGCACATCGATCTAGGGCAGTACGTTAATCCCAAGGCCTTCCGGCGCCCGCTGCTGACCTTGGCGGCGGTCGATCGCTATGTCGCGGTGTTGGCATTACCGGTCGTGCGCCTGGGTGATGTGGCCCTGGGTCAGCGACTGAAGGTGGTTACTTACGAGGGCCCTAGGGAGGGGACGGTGGTTTGGAAAGCCCTTGAGCCGAGCGTTGTTCAAACTGCCGGCGGTCCGGCTCTTTACGCTGTTCACGTTCAATTCGAAAGCAAAGGGCAGGTGCTTCGCGTTGGAACTTCGTGCCAGGTCTTAGTTCCTTGAAGGTGTGCGGTTTACGGGTCGTTGGGTGTGTGCAAGGGGTTGGATTTCGGCTAGCAACCCAGGACAAGGCTCGCGCTCTCGGTGTGCTCGGTTGGGTACGTAACCTTGCGGATGGCAGTGTTGAAGTGAGGGCCCGTGGTCCGTCCCAATCGGTCGATCAACTCATTGCATGGCTTTGGCAGGGGCCCCCCACGGCGAAGGTGCACGCTGTGCAGGAGACAGACTCGGCTGGTGATGACTATAGCGGGCGCGAGGCTTTCGTGATTCGGTAGGTATTCACATCGAGATCCGTTAGATGTTGCTCAGCGTCTTTAGGGTCTCGACGAGTGTCTCCAGCGGGTAGTCCTGTGCTGCTTGGTCACGGCGATTTCGATACTCGACGGTACCGGATTTAAGCCCGCGTTCACCAATCACCAGTCGGTGCGGTATTCCGATCAGGTCCATCTCAGAGAACATCACGCCGGGCCGTTCATCGCGGTCATCCAGCAGCACGTCAAACCCAGCGGCGTGGAGTTGATGGTAGAGGCTCTCGATCGCTTCGTGTACTTTGACTGATTTTTTTAACCCAATCGGGACGATGCAGACATCGAACGGTGCAATCGGGTCAGGCCAGATGATGCCGTTTTCATCGTGGCTCTGTTCGATCGCGGCCGCGACAATGCGGGTGATGCCAATGCCGTAACAACCCATATAAAGGGTTTGTGGTTTGCCGGACGCATCCAGGCAGGTGACGTCTAATGCCTCGCTATATTTAGTGCCCAACTGAAAGACATGGCCGACTTCGATCCCTCTGCGAATCGTCAGTGATTTTGATGCGTCCAGTGGACATGGGTCGCCGTCGATGGCGCGCCGAAGATCGGCCTGTTGCGGTTCCGGAAGATCACGGCCCCAGTTCACGCCAACCAGGTGGTGTCCATCGACATTGGCACCACAGACAAAATCGGCCAGCGTCACGGCATCATAATCGGCAATGACAGGTATTGATAACTCGACCGGCCCAATGGAACCTGGTTCCACACCAGTGGCTTTTTGCACTTCCTCGGCGTTGGTGAATTGCAGGGGGGTAGCGACTCGGTCCAGCGCTTCCGCCTTGATCTGGTTCAGCGCATGATCACCGCGAAGCACCAGGGCCACAGGCCCCTCGACGCCCTTAACGAGTAATGTTTTTAGCGTTGACTCAGGGGAGATTGTCAGTAATTTGCACAAGGCTTGTATGGTGTGGACGCCAGGGGTCGCCACCGTTTTCATTTCCGCTGTTGCGCTAGGACGCGTGTGCTGCGGTATGGGCAGCGACACTTTTTCCACATTGGCCGAGTATCCAGCTTCCAGGCATTGCGCAATAGCATCCTCACCAGAGTTAGCCATGACATGAAACTCATGGGAGTGAGAGCCGCCAATAGTGCCGCTGTCTGCCTCGACGGCGGTGGCCTCCAAGCCCAGGCGCTGAAATATTCGTGCGTAGGCGTCATACATAATGTCGTAACTGTGTTGCATACCCTGCGCACTGATATCGAAGGTGTACGCATCCTTCATGATGAATTCGCGCGCTCGCATGACCCCAAAACGAGGCCGAACCTCATCACGGAACTTGGTCTGTATTTGATAGAAGTTGAGCGGCAACTGTCGATAGCTGCGAATTTCGCCGCGAGCGAGGACGCTAATCACTTCTTCATGGGTAGGGCCGATGCAAAAACCCCGATCGTGTCGATCGGTCAGGCGCAGTAATTCGGGTCCGTAGTCTTCCCAGCGCCCTGATTCTTGCCAAAGTTCAGCCGGCTGCACGGCCGGCATGAGCATTTCCTGGGCGCCGCTGGCGTCCATTTCTTCGCGCACGATACGCTCAATTTTTCGCAGCACACGAAAGCCCGTGGGTAACCAGTTATAGATTCCCGCGGCAACCTGGCGGATCAAGCCGGCTCGTAGCATCAACTGATGGCTGACGATCTCCGCGTCAGCCGGTGTTTCCTTGAGTGTGGCGAGGAGGAATTGAGAAGTGCGCATGCCAGGGTTCGTGATGTGAGCGTTGGTGGGTTTGCTGAAGCGAAACGGCCAACAGTACGGGACCAGAGTATATGATAGGAAAGAAGTTGCTGGATGAATCAGAATTCCCTGTCATGTAAATAAAGTGGGGACAGTGAAGAGGAGCAATGGTAGACGTGACAGAACCCCTGTGGCGCCCTGCGCCTGAGCGGATCCAGGCGGCGAACATCACTCGTTTTACTGAGGTTGTGCGTCAGTCCTGGAACATCGAAATTGACGATTACAGGCAATTGCATCGTTGGTCGATCGACCATCCGGCCCAGTTTTGGCAATCACTGTGGGTATTCTGCGATGTGTGTGGCGATATCGGTGGCGAGCGCATCGTTGACGACCTTGAACGTATGCCCGGTGCCCAATGGTTTCCCGATGCCAGATTAAATTTCGCAGAGAATTTGCTCCGACGTCGCGACGACCGTCCGGCAATCGTTTTCCGTGCGGAAGAGCAGGTGAAACGGCAATTAACTTACGCGCAACTCTACGCGCAGGTGGCTGCCATCGCCGCCGCGTTTCGTCGCGACGGCATTGGCCCCGGGGATCGAGTGTGTGGTTACTTGCCGAACATGCCGGAGACCATCATCGCCACTTTGGCAACCGCTGCGGTCGGTGCGGTGTGGTCATCGTGTTCACCCGACTTTGGCGTGCGAGGGGTGTTGGACCGTTTTGGGCAGATTGAACCCACGGTGCTTTTCAGTGCCGATGGTTATTTTTATAGTGGGCAGGCGCACCAGTCGATCGACAGGCTGGTCGACATTCAGGCCGGATTACCGACCCTGCGGCGAGTCGTGGTGGTGCCCTTACTCGAATCGGTACCAGAGGTTAGTTCGGTTGATGGCGCCTTGTTATGGGATGACTACGCAGTGCCCACAGCGGCGGACATTGATTTTGCTCAATTGCCTTTCAACCAACCGCTTTACATCATGTATTCATCGGGTACGACCGGGGTGCCGAAATGTATCGTTCACGGTACGGGCGGAACGTTACTGCAGCACTTGAAGGAGCATCGCCTGCATTCTGATCTGAAGTCCGGTGACCGATTTTTTTATTTCACCACCTGTGGTTGGATGATGTGGAACTGGTTGGTGTCGGGGCTTGCCACGGAGGCAACGCTGTTGCTCTACGACGGTTCACCATTTTATCCCGATGGCAATGTGTTGTTTGACTTTGCTA
>DUBL01000233.1 GCA_012960345.1 Gammaproteobacteria bacterium
AATATCTCACATCGCTTTCCCATTACCGAAGGGGCGCAAGCGCTTAAGGTATTGATGCGTAGAGAGGTAGTAGGAAAGTGCGTGGTAACTGTGCGTAACTGATCAGAGAGGACGGGCTAACTTAGGGTTCTCCACCGTAAATCGTCGCACCGCCATCGACAACGATTGTTTGTCCAGTGATGAAGCGACCCGCCGATGCCGCCAGAAAGACCGCGACTCCTGCGATATCACTGGGTTCCCCGATGCGGCCAAGTGGGTAGGCATTTTCAGCACGAGCAAGTTTTTCCGGATCGTCCCATAGCACTCGTGCCATGTCGGTACGGACCAATCCTGGCGCAATGCAGTTGACCCGAATATTGGCGTGTCCCCATTCGACGGCGAGGCTTCGCGCCAACTGCATGTCGGCCGCTTTTGATAATGCGTAAGCACCGAGGTTTGGCGTTGCTTTGAGCCCGGCAATGCTCGATATGATGGTGACGGACCCGCCGCAACGGTCCGCCATCTGTGGGGCGACCATAGCAAAGAAGGCAAGATTGTTTTGTACATTGGTGCCCATGGTTTTGTCATAAGCTTGATCGTCGATTTTATGCAGCGGACCAAAATACGGATTGACTGCCGCATTGCAGATGACGGTGTCGATCTGCCCCCAATGTAACATCGCTTGGTCGACCAGAGATTGCAGCGCGGTGCGGCTAGACACATTGCACTCAATCGCGATGGCCTCCCCGCCTGATTGTCTAATCCTATCTGCGACCATTTCACAGGCGGCGATTTTCCGGCTGGAGATAACCAGCTTTGCACCGTGAGTTGCCATGGCCTCGGCGATCGCTTGACCGATCCCACGAGAGGCTCCGGTCACAATAGCAACCTGCCCCTTGAGGTTAAACAGAGTGTCGTAGCCGGTTGGAGAGGAGGGGGTTAATTGCGTCATAGGCGGGCGATACTACAGCCTTTGTCGATATAGGTGGCGACGCGCACGTCGAACGTGGCAAACCGATCATCCAGGGTCTGGCCGCGAACATAACGTATATAGATTTGTTGAATGATGGCGGCAAAGCGCATGGCGGCAAATGCACAATGCCAGTGGATCGCATCGCAGTCATAACCTGTCTTTGCTGCGTAACGTTCGATCGACTCGGCACGCGAGGCGAATCCCGGTTGCGCTGTAGGCATAGTGCTTTCCTCGATCCAAAGTGGTGGATCATCAGGTTGCGCCCATTGATTGAGGAGATAACCGAGATCGGCCAGCGGTTCACCACTGGTACACATGTCCCAGTCGAGGATGGCAACGGCTCGCCAGGGTTCGCTACGATTAACCAGCATATTATCGAGTTTATAGTCGTTGTGAACTAAAGCGCTTTGTTCGAGGGTGGGGCGATTCTTGTAGAGCCAGGCGATCAATCGCTCCATGTCAGGATTGCTTTCTGCCCCAGCTGCTTTCCAACGCTTCGTCCAACCATCCAGTTGACGTTGGGTAAAGCCTTTAGGATGGCCCAAATCCCCAAGACCGACGTCGGCTCGGCGAATCAAATGAAGATCCGCCAGAGCATCGATCATCATCTCTCCGATGCGGCGATTAATATCCGGTCGAGCGTCGCATTCCAAAGGCAGTTCGCGGCGAATGACTTGACCGTGGCGTCGTTCCATGACCTGAAAGGGTGCGCCAATAATCTCGTCATCATCGCAGAACAGGAAACTGTTTGGGGCGAGGGGGAATCCTGCACTGAGCCGTGAAAGCACCCGATGTTCGCGGGCCATGTCATGTGACCGTGGCGCGATCGGCCCGAGTGGGGGGCGCCGGAGCACATATTCCTGCTCGGCAAACCGCAGCAGATAAGTCAGGTTGGCGTGGCCGCCTCCGAATTGCATGACTGATAGTTCGCCGGCGGTAGAGGGTAGCCGTTCACGAAGAAACGGTTCCAGTCGTTCAGTGGGCAGGCTTTCGTCCGACCGTTGGTGAATCAGTTCGGGATCTAATGTGGGCCTGGTCACGCTAACGCATCTGAACTGATTCAGTGGCCGAAGCGGTCATCCTGAGTGATCCAGCCCAAGCGATCCTGTCGTCGTAATTCGAGGCGAGCAACGGTCCGTCGATGGACTGCGTCCGGTCCGTCGGCCAATCGAAGGCCGCGCGAATAAGCCCAAGCATAAGCGAGACCGAAGTCTTGACTGACTCCCGCGGCGCCATGCACCTGAATCGCGCGATCAAGCACGGTTAATGCCATGTTGGGCACGGCGACTTTAATCATGGAGATTTCCGATCGCGCAGCGCGTGCGCCAACCGTGTCGATCAGGTGTGCGGTCTTTAACACCAATAGGCGCGCCTGTTCGATTTCGATACGGGAGTCTGCGATG
>DUBL01000234.1 GCA_012960345.1 Gammaproteobacteria bacterium
CCCCTTTGGTTATCCACGCGGAAAATTTGGACCAACGAGCCGACTGCCCACCAGCGCAACCACCTCGTGGGACCGTTGGGGGCAGCCGCCGCCCTGGTAACAACGTATAGCGGATTCACCTGCTAAGGGGCAGTTCCATCGAGCCGAGCGAAGGCGGCAGCCCGCATTCGATTCAAACTTCCATCGTGCATTCAAAATCAGGAGCGATTTACTTACATGGCACAGATCATTCTTCACCACTATCCCGCGTCCCCCGTTTCGGAGAAAGTGCGAACAGGCCTGGGTCTTAAACGACTTACCTGGTACTCGGTAGAACAAAATCGGCTTCCTGATCGTCCAGAATTATTTGCTATGACGGGCGGTTATAGACGAATACCGGTTATGCAAATTGGTGCCGATATGTATTGTGATACCCAGTGCATTTTTAGCGAGCTTGAAAAACGCTTTCCGGAGCCGACATTTTTTCCTAATCAAGGTTCGGGCCTGCCGTTTGCTCTATCCCGATGGACTGACGGGCCCCTGTTTGATCTGGCGCTACGCGTAGCATTTGCCCCGGTTGCAGAATCGCTGCCCCCCGCATTGGTTTCTGATCGTGCGCGCCTTTATCTTGGGCCAACGGGCAACTTCGCTGAAGAAGCTGAAGATCTCCCACACACGCTGGCCCAACTTCGGCCCCAATTGGGCTGGTTGGAGAAGCGCTTTGAAACGGGTCGCCCGTATGTCCTTGGAGACACCCCCGGTCTTCCAGATCTTCTGGCATGGTTCATTGTCTGGTTTATATCCGAACGCTACGCATCAGCCGAGGATTTCTTGTCTGAATTTCCACTACTGAACGCCTGGGCCGTACGCATGAAAGCCGTGGGCCATGGCGACCCCACCCCAATGTCTCCCAAAGATGCGCTCGATATCGCCAAAGACGCCCAGCCCGTGGGCGAGGAACAATCCGACTCGAGAGATCCACAGGGTATTCAACCGGGAATGAACGCCTGCATCTCTCCTGTCACCGACAGTGGAGAAAAACCCATCAAAGGACAGGTCCGCTCAGTGAGCAAAGAGAGCGTTTCTCTAACGATCAATAACAACCAGTGTGGCGAAATGGCAGTCCATTTCCCAAGGGTTGGTTATCGGTTAACGCTCATCGATTAGATCCAAATCATGGCATCAGCCAATCTCAGCTCCATTGATCCCAGCGCATGACTTCGTCTAACGGCTTTCTGACTACAGTCCCGAACCGACCCAATGGGTAGCCTACGGGAATAAGACAAAATGCAGCCATGGTACTCGGCAAATTGAGCACCTCAGCAACTGCCTGCCGATCCCGTAACGCCAGAGTGGTCGGCGTTGCACCCAACCCCAATGCCCTGGCTGCCAGTAAGAGATTCTGAACACCTGGCCATATGGATCCACCACCGCGACTCATCATGGTGTCATTCACGGGCTCTCCAAAGTCTATACACGCCATAACAATCGCCGGTACCGACGCCATGTGCTCCATCTGCCAGATAACCGCATCCAGCATTCTTGAACGCTTTTCCTTTGATTGATGTGCTAACGCATCAGGTCTTGTTTTCTTCGGCCCGATATAACTTTCGACCCCCTTTCTATTTAACTCAGCCAAGTCTTTCTTGACGTCAGCATCAGTGACCACCAACCAACGCGCCATTTGCATATTGGACCCAGAAGGTGCCTGGTTAGCCGCCCCGACCAACTCAACCAACAACTCCGTAGGCACCGATTTCTCGTCAAGGCGCCGCATCGAGCGGCAGTTGTAAATCACATCAAATATATCCATCGCGTTATCACCTGGATCAGTAAAATGTTGTAACCGAAAGGGTCATTGTCTGGCTGCTAGATTAGTCTGTATTGATCCATCGACTGCACCGAAATTGTACCGAACACCGCTTTGCACGTGTTTATTTTGGGTAATTCATGGGCTGCAGGCACCTAACACTCAATAAAAGGAGACCAGGAACAAGCTGCTGCTATAACACGTTGGGTTGGTTTTACTACCAGTGACTTACCAGTCGATCGCTCACAAACTCGAGCAGTCGGGTAAATGCTATAACTACCTCGGTGGCAAAAAGAAACACCCGTCGGGCCAGCCCTGACACTCAGCCACTGATGAAAACATTGTTAAATAAATGACGACAAAAAAACACTTTGAGACTCGGTCGTGATCCAGTCGTTTCGAATAGACGTTCCTGATCAAACTCTGGAGCAGATTCGCACGCAAGTCGCGGATTACCCCTGGCACGAAATGCCAGATGACGGTGGCTGGGCTTACGGCACCCCGCTTGGTTATATGAAGGAATTGTGCGCTTACTGGATAAATGAATTCGACTGGCGAAAACAGGAAGCCGCGATCAACCGCTTCTCCCACTTCATTGCTCCAGTGCAGGGGATCGACCTGCATTTCATTCAAGAGAAAGGAGATGGACCTTCGCCCCTGCCTTTGATTATTAGTCATGGCTGGCCCGGCAGCATCGTCGAATTTCTGGACATCATCCAACCACTGGCTCACCCGCAACGATTTGGTGGGAGTGAAGACGATGCTTTCGATGTCATCGTTCCGTCCTTGCCGGGGTTTGGGTTCTCAGGTCGCCCGGGGCGACCGATCGGCCCACGCAAGATGGCCAACCTCTTCAACAAATTGATGACCGACGTCCTGGGATACCCGAACTACCTGGCGCAAGGAGGAGATTGGGGTGGCGCCATCTCAAGCTGGCTTGGTTTCGAGCACGCACCTGCCTGCCAGGCTATTCACATCAACATTTTGACCATGCGCCATCCCGATGGCCCGCACGGGCCTGAAGAAGAAGCCTGGGCAGCTCAATTTGAGCAAGATCAGTCGCTGGAGAACGGCTATCGGACACAGCAAGCCACCAAACCACAGACCTTAAGTTACGCAATGATGGATAGCCCGGTCGGTGTGGCTGCCTGGATTATTGAGAAATTTAACTCATGGTCAGATACCGATGGCGACAACATTGAGAGTGCCCATACGAAGGACTCTCTACTAACCAACATCATGGTCTATCTTGTCACTAGAACCTTCAACACTGCCTCTTGGATCTACTATGGAAGACGAGAGGAAGGTGGCCGTCTATTATCGACGGACAATCGTCGCGTCGAAGTGCCCACTGCTGCCGCGCTCTTCCCAGCGGAACTACTCGCTTGGCCACCGAGATCTTACGTAGAACGGCTCTACAATATTACCCATTGGTCAGAGATGCCGCGCGGCGGTCATTTTGCGGCCCTAGAGGAGCCCGAGTTGCTCATCGACGATATCCGCGCTTTCGCTCGCACCCTGCGTTGATCGACGGATCAGCGCGATCGAGCATACTTCCTTGGATACCCCAAGCCCCTGCGCCAATCTTCCAACGCAGACACCTCCCCTTCCCTAAATTTCGAATCACCAACGAAACACGTCTGGAGCCCGACATGAATCATTCAGCTAACTGGTATTTTGATTTCATCTCGCCGTTTTCTTATCTTCAGTTCAAGAGTTTCCAGCGCCTACCGAACTCTCTTGATGTGCACTTGGTTCCGATCTTATTTGCCGGCCTGCTCAATCACTGGGGTCAAAAAGGTCCCGCGGAAATCCCGGCCAAACGAACAGACACGTATCAGCATTGTCACTGGTATGCCGAACAACATGGCATCCCCTTCAAAACACCTCCGGCTCACCCATTCAACCCACTTAACTCTCTGCGTCTCGCCGTCGCACTAAACACAACGCACGAGGTGGTGGGCCTGATTTTTAACTATATCTGGGGAGAGGGGAAAGACGCGCATACCGAGGAGGGTTTCCATCAACTCACGCTCGAAGCGAACATTCCGAATGCTAACGACTTAATTTCTTCTGCCTCTGTCAAAGATGACCTACGTCAGAATACCGAACAGGCCATCGCCCTCGGAATTTATGGCGTTCCCACGTTTGCTATTAACAATACACTTTTTTGGGGACTCGACAGGACAGACATGATGCTGGATTACCTTAAGAACCCAGACGTATTAACAACCAACGAAATGCGACGACTCACGACTTTACCGACGGCGGTAGAACGACACCTGCAAGGGCGATCGAGTTGACCTTACACAACACCATCGGACACGAAGCAAACCGATCTGCTCTTTACCTCGCCAAGCAAAGACCGCAACAAAGCCACCGATTTAAAACATTAACTTTTTATCCTGCTCATTGCCCGCAACAATAGGTACTTCAAAGCGACGGACCACTGGATCCCTTCCGCAGAGCTCTCTTACCAATTGACGCCAGTCCATTCCATGCTATTCATCAGCAATCGCTGCTACTGACTTCCAATGATAAACACCACCGCCTAGCCGGGAATCAGCATCGTAGATGTGACTCTTACGCATCAGTTCCCTGATGCTTCTCCACTTGTCAGTTGTCTCCTCATAATTTTTTATGAGCTTTCTCGTGCCATCTCCTCCGGCAACTGAAACGTAATTACCTCGATCAGCATGAGGCTCCTCCTTCCGTGCTTGCATCTTCTTTAGTGCTAATACACATCATTATTGTGGAGGCTGAACGCCAACTACCCTCCTTCACTACACAGCCCACGTGATTGATCTGCTTCAGAGCTCTCGAACCAGCAACAAGGTGTCGCCCTGGTAGCGCATCAGTCGATGCATGGGGGCGGGATGGCGCGCGACCTCTGTGTATCCCAAGCGCCTGTAAAACTCCACCGCTAAGGTATTGTCAGCAAAAACAGCCAGGCATGTCCTGGAAAAGCGGTTAATTCGGGTATCGTTATGTGCCTGCGCCATGAGCGCGTCACCCACACCCAAACCACGAAACTTGGAATAAACAGCTACTGCCCTCACGTAATAAGCTTCATCACAGCCGACGTCGTTGAATAGCGCTCTAAAGGGCGTCAAGAGACTGTGACGGTCAGCTCGCAGCCAAGGGTTAGGCGGTTCTACATCAAACAACGCTAACGAAAAGGCATTTAGTCCACCCACTACTTGTCCTTCATATTCGGCAATCCAACAATTAGCTAGCGCCGTAGAAGCCCCAACGCGGGAGAACAACCGTTCGATCACCTGTTTGGCCCCCTGCCCCGGCATAGCCTCATGATAAATCGCCTCCATCACACCGCCAGAGGCCGCCATCAGCACATACCCGAGGTCGGAAATATCACATTCAGTCGCCGCTCTAACCCTAACACCCGTAGTCATCTCGTTATGACCTGGATGACCATAACAAACACCCGCCAGAGCACTCAAAGAAGATATCGGATAACAACGTTATTTTCATGTCGGCCGTCACTGCCCTGGGTTTCTGCACAGTCGACTCAATTCAAAGTAGCCTTACACGCCATATACATCAAAACCCGTGTTCAGAGCCACTCTCAGCGTAACGGCAACTGACATAGCTTCCCCCGCTTGGCCCTGCCGTCTGGAAAGTTAATATCAACTACCTGACCGAACGTCCAATGGTCTTTTGTGACCATACCCAAAGCGATATTCTTCTTGAACGCAGGTGACCAGATTGCCGTCGTTACCTGTCCGACGACTTCTTCATCGATCGTCATCGGCCAAGGCGCAGCACAGGGAGGGCAAGGTCGACCCTCGAAAACAATCGCCGCGCTGGGTGGCGTTGTCACCTGTCCGATTGCCCAACGATAAACCTCCACATTGTGCGTTGTTGCCCGTGGTGTCGATACGCTGTCTCTTGCCGCTCGTGAACTTACCGATGCCGTTATCGCTGAGCTGGAACTAACTTAATTACCTACCTGTCCGGCAAGTTAGACCACATTGAACCTGGCCTAAACACCGCTTACCACAACATCTTGTCACCTCCCCAACGGGGCAAATGCCGGCGGAATCACTCGTCTAGCTAACTAATCCTTATCAACAGGGGTCAGAAAGCGCTCCAGCTCATGGAGAAATTCCCGCGGTTTTTCAGCGTGAAGCCAATGCCCCGCTCGAACAATGGTCCGAATGACTGAACTCGGAAACATTTTTCGAATTACCGACTCGTGCTTAGATTGAACATACTTGGAATCACCACCGCGCACAAAGAGTGTCGGACCGGAATAACAACCTGGTAACACGGGAAAGTCCGCCAGCATCGTCATATTGTCGGCGAGCGCCCGAAGATTAATTCGCCATACGTAGCCCGTTTCCCGCCGGATTAGATTTTGAAGGAGAAAGCGCCGCAAACTGGCATCTGGAATATCAAAAGACAATGCCACCTCCGCATCCCGCCGACTCCTCACCGCTGCGAGATTCAGGTTGCGCAATGCGCGCACGGCGCTGGTATGAGGGGTATCCGTTACCACTGGGGCAATGTCAACGACAACAAGCGCCTTAACCAGAATTGGATAACGCACGGCCAACACCATCGCCACCTTGCCACCCATACTGTGGCCTAGCAGGATTGGGTTTTCTAATTGGTGCTGTTCGATGAACTGCTTGACGTCGTCAGCCATGTCCAGGTAATCCATCGTGTCGTGCCATGGCGAAGCACCGTGATTTCTAAGATCAATCCTATGAACGGAATAAGACTTCGTTAAGCACTGTGCAATAGACCCCCAGTTGGTCGATGAACCAAACAAACCATGCAGGATAATAAGAGGTGGTCCAGATCCAGACCGCTCAAAAGCCAAAGTAATATCACTCATCATGGTTAAGCTCATCTACAAAATCTGTCCTGCATCAATTTGGAAAAAAGCCAAAACACGTGGCATTTTTGAAGGATGGGGCATCGACCTCATCGATGGCTACATTCACTTCTCTACTGCCGAACAGGTTGCGCAGACGGCTGCTCGTCATTTTGTCGGGCAACGCGATTTGCTCTTAGTCACTGTGGATGCTACTCATTTGTCCATCACCTGGGAACCAGCGAGAGACGGTGACCTGTTTCCGCACCTTTATGACACACTACCCATGACGGCCATTATCCGAGTTATCCGCATTCCAGTTGACCACAACAACCAGCATGCGTTTCCAGGTGAAATCCCGATATACCCGTAACAGCAAACGCGGCAAAACTGCTTTGGATATCGTAGTCACTCTTATGGTAGGTTGTCCGCTAGCCCCCATTACTATTGATCCGACCATTTCCGATTGTGGACTGTGATCTCCTGATTACCGGCGATCTGTTGATCGACCCCTTGTCCGGGTTTAAGGGACACGGCCAGATTGCCATCTCGGGCAAACGGATTGTCGCTTTTGGAGCCGCTTCGACACAGTGGAATGCCCGCCAGGTACTCGACACCACGGGACAGATTGTTTGTCCTGGGCTCATTGATCTGCATGTGCACGCCTACGAATGGGTCACCAATTTCGGGTTACCGGCAGATGATGCCGGCATCCATTCAGGCGCGACCACGATCGTTGACCAAGGCAGTGCCGGCGCGTGGACTGTCGGCGGATTTAAAGCACATATTGCCGACCACGCCAAAACCGATGTGCGTAGTTTTGTGTCTGCTAATCTGGCAGGTGCATTGCAAGGTGGCATGGAAGGCACCACCCTGCACAGCCCAGACATGACACGAGTCGACGAACTTGTGCGGGTTGCTAACGAGTATCCCAGCTTTGTTAAAGGGATTAAATCCCACGCAGAATCGGGCGGACTCTCACACTGGGGAACAACAGTTCTGGAAATGGCGTTGGTCGCCGCTAACCAGGCTGATTTACCTATCTACGTGCACACCGGTGAGTTATTCCCTGTTAATGAGGCCACCCGGCCAAGCGCCGAGACAGTGCTACAAAAAGCCGTTTCACTGCTGCGCCCCGGCGACACCTTAGCCCATGTTTACAGCGCGATGCCCGATGGAATCATGGGTCAAAGTCAATCTATTCCACCGGCGGTGTTCGAAGCCCTGGACAAAGGTATCCACTTTGATATCGGGTATGGGCTGAACTTCAGCTATGCCATTGCATCGCGCATGCTGGAAGCCGGAATTCTTCCCCACACTATCAGCAGCGATGTACACGCAGATTTCAACGGCTACCATGACGATAGCAAACTGGATTACAGCCTTTGCGGAGTGATGACCCGTCTATGGAGTCTTGGCATGGCGCTGGAAGACATCATTGCACGAACCACCTATCACTCGGCCCAACTCATTCGCGAAGAGAATGAAATCGGCACACTGGCGGTTGGCTCCCGTGCCGACATTACGATACTCGATTGCGAACAGGGGTCATGGACGCTGTCA
Source organism: Gammaproteobacteria bacterium (assembly GCA_012960345.1). Taxonomy (GTDB): domain Bacteria; phylum Pseudomonadota; class Gammaproteobacteria; order Arenicellales; family UBA868; genus UBA11791. The sequence continues at coordinate 8,193 of DUBL01000234.1, forward strand.
GATGGGCAAGCAGAAACCTTAACCGTGGACCAACGACTGATTCCGGCCTGGGTAATCCGGGACGGTGAACTCATCGAACCGAACCAACGACTGTTGCGCGATGTTCGTCACCCGCTATCGACTGCGGGCGATGGATAGCGGCTTCGTGCACCTTCCCCAATAACATCGTGGTTGAAAATCACCACACGGGGTAGGCACAGTCCAATCTGTTACATCAATCAGGATGAAATCTATGCAGTCGCTGGGACTGGTACCTGCACTCGATCTGGAAACGCTCGATGATCTAAAACGTGTCGTCGACGCCACCTGTGACATCGACGAGGTCGTCGAATACAAACTGGGAATGCACGCGGTGCTTCATATCGGTCTTTTTAATGCCGTTAAAGCCATTCGGGAGTTCACCGAAAAGCCCGTCATCTATGATCACCAAAAAGCCGGAGCAGACATGCCCGACAGCGCCGGCGGATTTGTTCGAATTTGCGAACAGACCGGGATCACCGGGCTCATACTCTTCCCAGTCGCAGGCCCTACAGCGGTGCGAGAGTTCGTTACCCACAGCCTAAACGCTGGCCTCGATCCGGTCGTTGGGGGTCATATCCCAGTGCCCGACTACGCCATCAGCGGCGGGGGTTATCTAGCTGACGATACCGTCGACCGCATCATGTCGCTTGCTGCAAGCCTCGGGGCAACGCATTTTGTCCTCCCGGCTAACGAGCCTGAAAATATCCAACGACGCAGCGAATGGTTGCTTACACACGTCATCGAACCCGTGCTTTACGTCACCGGAATCGGCCCACTGGGCGGCTCCATCACAGAATCTTTCCAGGCCGCCCAGGGTATTGCGACACGGCGGGCAATCATCGGGCGTCGTATCTGCGCCGCGAGTGACCCTCATGCGGCAACCCAAACTCTGGCTGACGAGATGAATCGTTTTGCCTAAAAAAACACTATCTTCGCTAATTTACTTTGACTACCTGAAATGACTAATCAGAACCCGCAATACCCTGTACCAACAGGCACCCACCACTTCACACCAAGCGAGTTAGATTTTGACAAGATGGGTGGCCTGGCTCCTTTTGTTCTCCAGCACGCTTATACCCACGAAGTCTTGATGGTGGGATTTCTTAATCAGCAGGCATGGGAAACTTCCTGTAAAACCGGCATCCTCACCTTGTATCGGCGGACGCTAAACCGCGTCTGGGTCATGGGAGAAGACGATGGCCAGTTCGTGGCTATTTGTCGAGCTAAAATCGATTGCGACAATGACACTGTATTATTCGAAACCACGGCTGACTTTCCCATCTGTGGTCACGGCTTCAAGAGTTGTTTCTACACAGAACTTCCTGTCCCGGTCGATCACTAACCTAGAAAAGACTGCACGCTCATCACCGCAATAGCGCCGATCACCAAAAACAACAACGGACTCCAACGACTGTAGGTGAATCGCCCGATCCAGAAACGCGCGGGACTGATATACCCGAGACGACGCAGTTCATCCATCAACAACGGAAACGCCAGCACCGGCGAACCCACGAAGGATAAGCTCGCCTTTGAAATGCGATCACTTCGATATTCACCCGGTAACTTCTCATTCGCTACACCAGCCAGCATATTGGGCTCAAACTCAACCTCTAAGACATCGCAAAGATTCCGCAATACAGTCTGTGGATTTCTAACCAACTCCTCATATCGAACTGTCACGGTATGCGGATGGTGACGTTCTAGGTAATCCATGACTTGTACCGAGTACCGCCACCGCGCGCAGGCATGCGTTAATTCTTGCGTGGTTCTGGCCAACTTTGACCGCACACAGGTTCTACCATCACGCAGAATAAATATAACAATGACATCGGAAAGACACCCCTCAAACAAAACCTTCAGCACATCAACCTGGCCGGGGTTAGCAAAGTTCTGATCCTCGAGCCCATAGATCTGTTCCGTCGTGATCTTGTTACCCCATGCCACCGCCGGATGTTGCGCCGCATCGTTATCACACGCCGCACGAAATTGCGCTGAACGAACCTGTGCCAGATCCTTCCGAATTTCAGCGGCGGGAACCCCTAATCCATGCCCCATGAGGCATTCAACCGTGTGTCGTTCGAGTCCAACCTCTAGTCGAGAATGCGCGTCCAGCAAGCCCATCAACAAACTGGTGCCCCCGCGTCCTGCCCCGACAATAAGAAACCTAAGACGGCTGTCAGCCATAGTGGTGTAATACCAGTTCAGGGCAACCGATCGCACAAGTACAAATGACCGATCAGCAAATACATTGTGGATTCAATCGATCTCATGTGCCAATACCAAATAAAGAGGAAAGACGGCCACGAGATTGCAGTTCGTTTAAATCAACGGACTCCAACTGATTCGAATATCGCGCAGCGGCGTCCAGCACTCGCGGCAATAAATTCACATCACCGACCGTATTCAAGAAAATCTCTTTCCTCCCAAGCGCCCAATGAACCGCTTGATCGATCTCCCATGACTCATCTAACGGCTGGTACCAAGTGTTGTATGTCTCTTCCCTTCCAGCCCAAGGACCCCGAGCAATGGCCTTTATGGTCTGAACCGCAACCCCCCGTTCACGACAGGTCGACAATAACCATTCAAACTCACGTGAGTAACGTTCGTTTTCCTGCATCGAAGGCGTATACGGTAACAAGACACTATCAAAATCAAATCGCTCGAGACTACGACGATGCATCGCGGCAATTGTCCAACCGTGCCCAGTAACCCCAATAAAGCGAACAAGGCCCTCTTCACGCGCCTCAACCAGCGCCTGCAACGCACCATCGTCGGCCATCGCTGTATCCCATTCATCAGGATGGTACAAGGCGTGCATCTGAATCAGGTCTACCTGATCTACCCGCAGCCGCTCAAGGGAGCGATGTAATTCAACCTTAGCCTGCGCGTAAGTTCGCTGCCGCGTCTTGGTTGCTAAAAAGAACTGATTGCGATGCGCCGACATCCAAGGGCCTACCCGCTTTTCAGAATCACCGTAGGCAGGTGCGGTATCAATATGATTGACCCCATACTCAAACAAGACATCCAGGGTTCTATCGGCGACAGACTGGCTTACGTTCTTAAGGGCTGCTGCACCGAATATAGTCGCAGTGCTCCAGTGACCTGTCCGCCCAAAAAGGCGCTTTTCAATCATCCGATCATTCTCTGGCCATGAGACACCCGTCATTATAACGAGCCGTTCTGTGCACGGATGGTCGCCCCTACACAGACCTCCTGTCGGTATGTGCGATCGCCAATTTCACACATTTCTCAGAACATTCCATACCAGGAGTCGCGAACCAACCCTCAATTACCCAACTCACCGGGCACTGTGTATAATTTTATCCCCCGGCCGAAACCGACCGACACACAGGCCAGGGTAGAACAAACTCTATTTTGGGGAGAACTCTGATGAGGAAGGTATTTCTGGCTTTGGCAGCGGCGACGTTGCTTACCGGCCAAGCTGTAGCCGATGACGTTAAGATCGGAATTATTCTAGGTTTTACCGGGCCCATTGAATCGCTGACACCGGCCATGGCAGCAGGGGCTGAACTGGCGATATCGGAAGTGAACGACAGTGGTTCCTTTATGGGCGGATCGAAAATCACGGCTGTCCGTGGTGATTCCACCTGCATCGATTCTGCGGCGGCAACGGCTGTGGCCGAACGCCTGATTACATCTGACAAAGTCAACGCCATTATGGGCGCCGATTGTTCAGGCGTCACGACGGCTATTCTGCAAAATGTTGCCATGGCTAATGGCGTTGTCATGATCTCTCCCTCTGCCACATCGCCCGCACTCTCAACGGTGGCAGATAACGGACTCTTTTTCCGCACAGCACCCTCAGACGCCCGTCAGGGACAGGTGGTCGCGGCCATACTAAAAGATCAAGGTTACAAATCAGCTGCAATCACGTACACCAACAATGACTACGGCAAAGGTCTTGCTGACAGTATCGAAACCAACTTCAAAAAAGTCGGTGGAAAAGTCACGATTAATGCCGCACATGAAGACGGCAAGGGTGACTACGGTGCCGAAGTCGCGGCATTGGCACAGGCAGGTGGAGAGATTCTGATTGTAGCGGGTTATCTTGATCAAGGCGGTAAAGGCATCATTCAGGCGTCCCTCGATACAGGCGCATTTGACGTGTTCTACCTGCCCGATGGCATGATCGGCGACAGTCTGCCAGCGGCCATTGGTGACGGTCTAAATGGATCAATTGGTGATGTGCCAGGAACGGATAGTCCGGGTGCAGCGACGTTTGAAAAAATGGCGACCGCGGCGGGCTTTAAGTCAGGCCCCTTCGCCCCGGAATCCTACGATGCTGCGGCGTTGATGATCATGGCGATGCAGGCGGCCAATTCAACTGACAGCCAGGCGTTTAAAGGTAAGGTCATGTCTGTTGCTAACGCACCGGGTCAGAAAATCTTTCCCGGTGAACTCGGCAAAGCACTCAAGATCATTGCTGGTGGCGGTGACGTCGACTACGTTGGTGCCTCTGCTGTGGAATTAATCGGTGCTGGTGAATCGGCTGGCAACTATAAAGAAATACTCGTTAAAGGTGGCAAGAACACAACCGTTCGTTTCCGCTAACCCATCCTAAGAAACGGTCCGGGTATTCCCGGACCGTTTCGCTTTCGACGTTGCCACCGTGATTGTTGTCGAACACCTCCACAAACAGTTCGGGGGTATTCACGCAGTCAACGATGTATCCCTAGCTGTTGAGCAAGGCACCATTACCGGCCTCATCGGCCCCAATGGTGCGGGCAAAACCACCCTGTTTAATGTGATTGCGGGCGTCTACCCTCCGACCGCCGGCCACATCTATTTGGAAAACGAGGAGATTACTGGCCTTAAACCCCACCAACTCTTCGCTAAAGGGCTGTTACGCACTTTTCAGATTGCCCACGAATTTGCGACGCTGACGGTGCAGGAAAACCTCATGATGGTACCTGCAAACCAACCGGGGGAACGACTTATTGATACGTGGCTTCGTCCCAGGACTGTGCACGATCAAGAACTGGCTATACGAAAACAAGCAGATGAAGTCATCGATTTCCTTGAACTGACATCAGTCGCGAACGAATTTGCAGGCAACCTCTCCGGCGGCCAGAAAAAGCTACTCGAACTGGGGCGAGCCATGATGGGGCAAGCCAAAATTGTCTTTCTCGACGAAGTGGGTGCCGGCGTAAACCGAACGCTCCTCAACAAAATTGCTGATGCCATCTTGCGACTCAATCAGGAACAAGGATACACCTTCTGCATGATCGAACATGACATGGAGTTCATCAGCAAGCTGTGTGATCCGGTCATCGTCATGGCCGAAGGTGGAGTGCTGACGACGGGTTCCGCGCAGGAGGTTATGGCCAATGACTCCGTTATTGAGTCTTATCTTGGCGCAGGCCATAGAGCACGTAACCCGCATCAATGAGTTTTCTAATTGGCAAGGAGATGTCCGCCGGCTATGGAGGCACCGACATCCTTCACGCCTGCACCATTGGCGTGGAACAAGGCGAAATCGCGGTTGTGGTGGGCCCAAACGGCGCCGGTAAATCCACTGCGATGAAGGCGGTGTTCGGCATGCTGCCTTTGCGGGAGGGAAGCGTTTTGATGGGCGACAGGGACATTACCCACTTAAAACCACAAGAGCGAGTACGCAACGGAATGGGCTTCGTTCCTCAGAACAACAACGTCTTTACCTCGCTCACAGTGCAAGAGAACCTAGAAATGGGCGCCTTTATTCGGCGGGATGATTTCTCCGACAC
>DUBL01000235.1 GCA_012960345.1 Gammaproteobacteria bacterium
CCCCATCAGTTACCTAAATTATCGATCTACCATTCACATATCATCAGTGATGAAATGTCATCACGCTGCCATGCCACTGATGTTCGGTTCATAACCGAGTACTGGAGCTAACCACTTTTCGACTTCCACTTCGTTCATATTTTTGCGTCGAGCGTAATCTTCTACTTGGTCTCGTTGGATTTTGCTCACCCCAAAATATCGGCTTTGTGGATGGGAGAAATAGAAACCACTGACCGCTGCAGTAGGCCACATCGCATAATTCTCCGTAAGTTTAATGTCAATTCTCTTTTCCACCTCCAATAACTCAAACAGTGTTTGCTTCTCTGAATGATCTGGGCATGCAGGGTAACCAGGTGCAGGTCGAATGCCCTGATATTGCTCCCTAACCAGTTCATCTTTTGACAAAGCTTCATTTTTCGCATAGCCCCACAACTCCGTACGGACACGCTCATGCATTCTCTCTGCAAACGCCTCGGCCAAACGGTCCGCCAGTGCTCTTGCCATGATCGCGTTGTAGTCATCGTGGTTTTTTTCAAATTCTGCGACTAATGCACCAAGTCCGAAACCAACACAAACAGCAAACCCACCGATGTAATCCACGTGTTGGCAGGCCAGCGGTGCTATGAAATCGGCCAACGCAAAGTTGGCTTTCCCGCGACCCTGTCGCATCTGTTGTCTTAAAGTGTGAAGTATCGCTTGCCTGTGAATGGGGTCAACAGATTCGTATACTTCAATATCGTCACCGACGCTATTGGCGGGCCAAAATCCAACGACTGCTTTCGCTGTGAGTAGTCGTTTCTCAACAATTTGTTCGAGAAGTCCCTTCGCGTCGGTGAAAAGATTACGTGCAGTTTCGCCCATGATCTGATCCTCAAGAATCTTCGGGTAAGTCCCTTTGAGTTCCCAAGTCCTAAAGAATGGTGTCCAGTCAATATAATTACAAAGTTCACGGAGAGGATAGTCCGCAAAGGTTTTGACACCGAGATAGCTTGGTCGCGGGGAAACGTAGGATGACCAGTCGATCTGGCAACGATTCTCTTGCGCTGTCCTAAGCGACACGCGAACGGCCTGCCTGCGCTCCGCTGCCCGTTGCGTAGCAATTGCCTCGTACTCAGTCGCTGTCTTGACTACAAAGTCTATGCTGTTGTCTCCGAGTAGTCGGGAGACTACACCGACGGCTCGGGAAGCATCTGTGACATATATCGTCGGTCCAGTGTAGTGGGGTGCAATCTTGACCGCCGTATGAACCCGGCTAGTGGTGGCTCCTCCGATCAGCAGCGGAATGTCGAATCCTTCGCGCTCAAGCTCTGACGCAACGTGGCACATCTCATCAAGACTGGGCGTGATCAACCCCGAAACTCCGACAATATCAGCACCGGTTTCTTTGATTGTCTGGAGTAATTTGGAAGCGGGGACCATTACGCCGAGATCAATGACTTCATAGTTGTTGCAGCCAAGGACCACGCCGACGATATTCTTGCCGATGTCGTGGACATCTCCTTTGGCAGTGGCGAGAACGATCGTCCCAGCATGTTGGCGAGTCGAACCTGATCGATCGGCTGCCATAAAAGGCTCGAGGTAGGCTACCGCCTTTTTCATGACGCGGGCACTTTTTACGACTTGTGGGAGAAACATTCGGCCTGATCCAAAAAGATCCCCCACCACGTTCATCCCGTCCATAAGGGGGCCCTCAATCACTTCCAGGGGCCGTCTTGCAGCGCTTCTTGCCTCCTCGGTATCGTCAACAATGAACGTATCAATCCCGTGTACCAGAGCATGGACCAGGCGCTCCTTCGGACTGTCCTGACGCCAACTCAAGTCCTGACTTCGTTCACTGGAGACGCTCTTCGCGGACTGAGCTACTTCCAGTAGACGTTCGGTTGCGCCCTCATGGCGATTGAAAAGGACGTCTTCTATACGCTCTCGCAAGAGTGGCGGAATATCTTCAATAACGGGAAGCTTTCCCGCATTGATGATGGCCATATCGAGTCCAGCCTGAATTGCGTAATACAGGAATACCGAGTGCATGGCCTCTCGTAACGGGTCGTTGCCTCGAAATGAAAAAGACAAGTTAGAAACACCACCCGACACTTTGATACCTGGGAGTTTTTCTTTGATCAGCCTCGTCGCTTCAATGAATGCCTGCGCGTACTCATTGTGCGCCTCGATACCCGTTGCGACCGCAAAGATGTTGGGATCAAAGATGATGTCCTCCGGCGGATAGCCGACAACTTCTGTCAGTATTCGGTAGGCGCGCTCACAGATTTTTACTTTCTGGTCTATGGACTCGGCCTGGCCCCTCTCATCGAACGCCATGACCACGACACCAGCGCCGTAGCGTTTCACGAGAAT
>DUBL01000236.1 GCA_012960345.1 Gammaproteobacteria bacterium
CGATTTTATACGAGTCTAGAGGAGGCGGCTCGAGACATGGGCGCGGACGAGTGGACTGTGTTTAAAGAGGTCACATTCCCACTGGTGTTGCCCGGCATTGTTGCCGCTGGCCTATTTGGATTTACCTTGTCATACGATGAATTTGCCAGAACAACGCTCTTAGCTGGCGAATTTAATACGTTACCGCTGGACATTAATGCATCCATGACTCAGCGTATAAGGCCAACGCTTTTCGCGCTCGGGACAGCATCAACGTTGTTTTCCCTACTAATGATTGGACTTTTTTTAGGGATTTATAGCCTGTTGTATCGGCGTATCAACTGACAATTGTTTAATCTGAGACTCGATGGGCTCAGGCGACACGGTGTTACGACCTGGGCTTGAGAAGGATCTGCCGCATGTATTCATGCGATAAGGAGCGAAAGCCTCCCGTGTGGGTGGCGCCTGTATCAGTTGAGCAGGACTGCAGACGCAGCGGACCAACATAACGTTTCTTTTTCACCCACTTGATAGACCCGGTTTTTGCTGTCCCGATGTTGTTCGACCTGGACGTAGTGTTTTGGCGCGAACTCAAAAACATCTGTTTCGAGCGATCCTAAATATTCTGTCGCGACATAGGTCGCATCGATGCGATTGGCCATATCCGGGTGATGTCCGGTGACGACGCAATCTGCTCGGACGGAGAGTGACACGGATGAACCGACGGTGTGATGGGGTTGTCCATCGGGGACACTGACATAGAACATGGAGTCATCATGTTCTATCAAAGCGATAGAACCACTGACGGAGGTGAGAATGCCCTCAAAGAGGTTGTTGTTTCCAATAAATTCGGCAACAAACCGAGTACGGGGCATCTCATTAATCTCTCTGGAGGTGCCTGTTTGTTGAATAACAGCATCACTCATAACGATGACCGAATCAGCCATAGAGAGTGCTTCTTGTTGTGAATGAGTCACCATAATGAATGTTATGCCAATCTCTTGTTGAATTTTCTTCAGTTCGACCATCATGGCTTGTCGAAGACTGTAATCCAACGAACCAAGGGGCTCATCAAGGAGCAAGACAGTAGGTCGACTGATTAAGGCTCTTCCGAGAGCCACTCGTTGTTGTTGGCCCCCGCTCAGATCACGCGGATAACGGCCGGCTAATTCAGTGAGATCGACGAGGGCGATCATGTCTTGTGCTTGCCGGAGCCGTTCCGTTGGTTCAATGCCCCGCATCTTCAGGCTGAATTCCACATTCTGTAATACGGTCCGATGCGGGAAGAGGGCAAAGCTTTGAAACATCATCGAGGTGTCGCGTTGCGATGGCGGCAGATCAGTAACGTCCTGACCGCTGAGGTAAATTTTGCCCGTGGTTACCTCCTCAAGGCCGCCGATCATTCGCAAAGTAGTCGTTTTTCCACAGCCACTGGGGCCTAACAGCGCGACAAAAGAACCTCTTTCAATGCTGGCGTTGAAATCGATAACCGCGCGGGTATCCCCGGGGTAGGTCTTGCAGACGTCGGTTAGGACGACGTCGTAGTCAGGCATAACGGGTGAACCGAGCGGTCGTGGTTAATTTACGGCCTTTGATGTGGCGAGAATGAGGCTCCATACGGTTTCGAATGGAACCTCGTTGAAAACGTCATCCTGGTTAAATTGGGAGAGCGTTGAAACCGCCTCTAGCAGTGTTGTGTCTGCACCGGCGGCGCCTTGTAGTGTTTGGATCGCTTCCTCGAACGTTGTGGATTCCCGCTCACGTTTTGTCTTCAGGGTCGTCTTAAGTAATCTGCCGATAGCGGCGACCGCCTCCTGAAACCGTCCTGCGCCATTTGGAGTCCCCAAGAGGCCGCGAACGCCATTCTGAGCGAATCGCTGGCGCAGTCCTTCGGGAAGCGATTGGGCGAGCCCTTCAAGCGCCTCTCCAATTCCAAAACCGGTGGTAAAGAGACCTCGAATGTTGTCTATGGTTCCGTCATCACTACCGCCATACATTCTGATTTGGGCCCCCTGCAGAGCGTTGCCCATCGCTTTAGCCTGATCACTACGAACGTCTCGCTCGGCTTCTATATGCATTTTTGATAGTTCCAGGAACGTAGCCGCATCGTTGTATTTCTTCAAAGCGTCTGCTTTTGCTTCGATGCCGCTCGCTTCAGCTTCTAGCATGCGCTGCGTATTGGCGACCCTGAGTTGTTCGATCTCCATCTCCGCGCGGCCCTTTGCTGCTGCTTCTTTCTCGATGCCGATAGCGGAAATTTGTTGTGCGTCACTGGTGGCCTGTGCCCGTGTAAGAGTGGCTGCGGCTTCGCGATCAGCTGCTTCTTTCCTTGCATCGGCCTGAGCAAGCATATGCATTCGTGTAATTTCGGCGTTGTTTTCCTCCTCCACACGGCGTGTATCTGCGTTATTTTCAGCTTCGATCAGGTCGACGATCTTCTGACGTTCTGCGTCAGCGATATATCGCACCGAGTCCGCATTATGTTCAGCCTGTTGTCTGGAGGCCGTAGCCTCAAGTCGTTTTGCCGCCGCAAACTCAAGGTCAGAATCTTTCGCGGCTAACGCTATTTCCCGATTTCGCTCTTCACTTTGGCGTGCCAAAGAACGTTGCACCTCCGCAGCCTCCCGTTTTTTCGACTCACTTAGAATCGACGTGTCTTTCGCGATCTGCGCCTTCTCGAGCTCCAGCTCTTTATTGATTTCCTCTTGTTCGACCTTCCACTTCTCTTCGAGCAGGAAGCGCTGCTTTTCACTTAACAAGGTGGCTTGTGCTTCGGCTACATCTTTCTCTTGAGCAGAAGTGGAAAGGGCATCCTGTTTACTGACATCTAACAGAGCGAGTCGGGTTTTGAGTTGTTCCTGATTGATGGCGATTTCCGCCTGTTCTGCTGCTTTAGTCCGTTCAAGGCGGGCACTTTCTTCACGGGCAGTGATAGCCGTCTGGCGCTCGATCTCGGCTTCATCTCGTTCCCGTTCGTTAGCGATTAACCGTATTTGTTTATCCTTTTGTGCCGCATCCAATGAGATCTCGCGTGTAATTTGAGCGAGCTCTTCCTCTTTCGTTTTTTCAACGAGCTCTATCTGCCGATCTTTTTCTGCTTTATCCAGTTCGAGCTTTCGCGTGATTTCGGCGAGTTCTTCCTGTTTTGCTTTGCCGATCAGCACGATCTCACGATCGCGTCGTTGTTGCTCGATCTGTTTGCCTTTCTCGATTTCCGACGATTCGCGTTTTCTAGATTCCTCAATGATGGCAACATCACGCTCAGTGCGGAGTTGTTCTACAACGCGTTCGTTTTCGATCTCCTTCTGCTCGACAGACAGTTTCTGATCGAGGACGTAACGTTGTTTTTCGCCCACATGGAGGGCTTGTTCATTGGAAATCGCCCTGTCTTGCACTGAACGAGCGAACGCCTCTTGCCGTTCAATTTCCAGTAATTCGAGCTGAGTCTCTAATTCCTTCTGTCGAATAGCGATACTGGTGCGCTTTTCAGTTTCATGAACGTCGCGTTTCGCCCGTGAAGTGATCTCGGTAATGATTCGAAGTCCTTCTGCATCGAATACATTATCGGTCTTGAAGTACTCTTTTCCTGTTTGTTCCATCGATACAATGGTGACTTCTTCTAGGACGAGTCCATTGGCGCTGAAGCTTTCGATGACCTGGGACTTTATGTCGCGGGCGAAAGTGTCACGATTCTCATGGAGTTCTGCCAGGTCTTTTGTTGCGGCGTAACTGCGCAATGCACTGACGATTTTTGCTTCTAGGAGACTTCGAACAGTGTCTGGATCAAAGGTCTTTTGACCCAGACTTCTACTAGCGGTGAGAAGCGACTCCGAGGTGTACCCGACGTGAGTATAGAGTTCAGTGACTACGTCAATTCGAATATTGTCATGAGTCAGAATGGCCTGATCCCGCGCACGGCCAACGATTAACTTTATAGTTTCCAACGAAACCCAGGAGATTTCGTGAAATACAGGTAGAACAATGGCACCTTGCCCCAGGCATACACGGGTTCCACCGAAACCGGTACGGATGAAGCCCATATTTGCAGGAGCCCGTTTGTAGACCCAGATAGAAATGATATAGAAAATAGCAACCGCAACGATTGCTAGGAGAACGATAGTAATTAGGCTTTCGATGGACATAGGCGCGTTCCAGCGGTTTGGTGGTTTTTCAGTTGTTGATTGTAATGCCTGTGGCGGCGTTATTCTGTGGGTTTAATGCGACATGGTTTGGAGTGTAGGTGCTTAGGATGCTTTAGCTGGTTTCTCTAATTGATTTTTTTCCAAAGTCGAAATGCGATCGTTTTCCTGGGACGCCCAGGAGCCGTCGGCGTAATGCTTCTGTTTCCTCAACGTGGATCGTCCCTGTGTCTGAATCGATCACCACTCCATAATACTCTTTGGCCGACACAATGGTGGTTAATCCACGTGCGACGTCCTTTTGGACGGCTTCCACAGGGCGTCGCAGCGGGTCTCCCCAACCTCCAGTGCCGGGACCTGCGTAAAGAAGTTTATCACCCGAGTAAACGGGCAAACGGTCCACTTTGGGAGCGAGCGTTCGGCGTTCACCGTTTTTGGTGGTTAAAGACTTTTCAGAACAAGATCCGGGTCGACCGCCAAAAATACCCCACGGCTGGCCAGTTTGGCGATCATCTTGAATTGACAATGCTCCGGGTGCCGTAAATTGGTAGGTTGTTGCTACGCCGTTACCACCGCGAAAGGATCCCGCACCACCAGAGTCTGGAATACAGCGACGGGAGTCAACTCTGACTGGTGCTTGATGTTCCATAGCCTCAACAGAATACAGTTTTGTCGTGTGTTCCCAACTCGGTCCATCGATGCCGTCCGCAGTCGAACGCGCTGGTACCGCCCCGAAGTGGGTTTCAGTCAGCGCAATCCCCTGTGTAGCGTCCTCCGGTATAAAAGTCAAAAGGCCCTGATTTGATTCGCCCGCCGCTACGACCAGAGAATCGGCCGAGTGGCTGAACGCCCCATTGATGAGATCTCGTAATCGACCTAACACGTGTCTGCGACTACCTAAGGCTGCAGGGAATGTTGCTTTAATCAGTGAGCCTTCGGGTAGTGTGATGTCGAATAATGAATTGCCACCGCCGGATGGTTCCATCTCTGGGTCGATACGACGAAGGAGGTATCGACCAACAAGATTCTGTAAAGTCGATTCCTGAAGATGGAGATTAATGGCTCCGAACGCTTGGGCGTCCGTGCCAGTCCAATCCAAATACGCTTTATCTTCTTCTCGCCAGATAGTCACCTTTAGTCGAAATGGGCCGTTTCCACAGCCGTCATCGTCCACGTAATCTTCAAATGATTGCGGCTCAATGGGGAAGTACTTGGGTATGATGGCGCGCATCACCTGATGTGTCTGCTCTAGCAGTATTTGACTTGCCCGGGTATAGCTTTGCTCACCAAAGCGCGCGCATAATTCAAGCACTCGGGCCTCACCTATCTTCGTGGCCGCCACTAGTGTCATTAAATCATTATGATTCGCAGCGGGCGCCCGGGTATTGCTCACGAGAATGGCAAGCGCTTCGTGATTTAGGTTTCCGTTTTTGTATAACTTGATGGGTGGAACGCGCAGGCCTTCCCCAAAGATCGAATGTGTGGTTACCGAGTTACTGCCAAGTGATTCACTGCCAATATCCGTCATATGTCCGTAGGCCGAACTGAATCCCACGAGGCGGGTCCCTAGAAAGATGGGAGTCACCACGGCCCAGTCGTTCAAGTGTCCGCCGGCTCCACCCGGGCTATAAGGGTCACTGTGTAGAAAGACATCACCGGGGGCGAGGTCAGGCATCGAGGCTCGTAACATTTTAGGTAAATCGGTTTCGGTATGACCAACCAGCAAATGCCCGTTGGCATCTGCGATCATGGTGCCGGCGTCACGTTGGAGGCGGATCCCGGAGGACATGGCACTGCGAACGAGGACGATCTCCATTTCTCCTCGAGCGGACCTCAGGGCAGTCTCCACAATATATGGAACCGATTTTTCAACATCATCTCCAGCGCGAGTATTGGCTTTTCGAACTCTCGAGATATGTTCGCTCTGGCGCAGCGCGTCGGTGGGCCCGAGGCCGGGCACCTGGGGTGTGCTTTGATGTCCGTGGAGCGACACGAAATCAGCGTGGGTATTCGGTGCTAAATCGGCGTGACAACGGGCGAGCGCATCATCTGTTGCCCGTTGAAGGGCGATGCCGATGTTGCCATCATTAACGGCCGTGCCGAACTGCATTCGAGTTTGTCCCATCGCTGTTAGACGACAAAGCACTCGGACCTCGCCAGGTTCCACGTTATGTTCAACAATTTCGTAAGACCAGGCTTTGGCGTAAGTGTCTGTAAGCAAAGTCGTAATGTGTGGTCCCACTGCGGATGGCGCGTTATCGGTAACCTTCTCCGTTAGATGCGGGGATGTAAGCGTCTGGGCAGCCCCACCAGCTGCGATAGGCGTACCGAGCGCCATCTGGGTTGCAAATAATCTATCAAACTCGCTTTTGTTGGCGTCGGCGAGTTCCTCTAAGGACAGGTCAGGTTTGTTCACAGTGGTATCGCGTTATACGCGCTCGATTGCCTGAGGTTGAATCAAAAGGGTGCCGTCAGGGCCAACAGTAGCCTCATGGCCTGGGTGAATTAGCGTAGTGGCATCGTATTGGAGTATTACAGCAGGCCCTGAAACAGACATGTCTGGCGTCAAATCCAGGCGTTCGTATACCTGAGTGTCCAGGAAATCTCCATCAAAACATATTCGACATTGATCTGGGGTCGCGGATTCCGATTCGCGTAACTGGCTTTTCGCCTTTAATGTCGATACTTGAGATTGCGTATATCCGATGATTCGCAAGTTGACAATCTCAACCGGTAGCTCTTTCTCGAATCCGGATAGGATCTGATGTGCGGATACAAACTGTTCTTCCAACTTGTCGAGGTTCGCACTTGGGTCTGCGAGATGTAAGGGCAGTGTTATCTCCACGTTATCGCCAGAGTAACGCAGATCCGCTTCTGCTAGGAAGGTGTATTTATCTTTGGTTAATCCGTCGTCTTGTAATTGGGTGCTAACGTGGGTTTGTAACTTTTGCAATACCTGATCGAGCAGTGTGCTAGACACTGTGGTAATCGGTTTTAGTATGGTCTGAGACAATTCGTGACGTTGCGATGCGGACAGGGCCCCGTGGGCTGATAGCATTCCCGGTTGGGGCGGTATGACAACAGGAAACATATTTCCCAGCATTCCAAGTGCGTTGGCGTGCAGTGGGCCAGCACCGCCGAATGCAATCAACGTTAAATGTTTCGCATCTAGATTTTTTTCCGACGCTAGCCGACATATGTTTCCATAAACTTTCTCGTTTGCGACATCAATTACTGCTTTGGCTGCCTCTACCAGATCCATTCCAAGCGCTTTCGCCACCACGGACATCGCGGTCTCGGCTGCACCGGTATCTATTGGAACTCGCCCCCCTAACAAGCCGAGGGGTAGTCGTCCCAAGATTACATTGGCATCGGTTAATGTCGCGACGGTTCCCCCAAGTCCGTAACACGCCGGACCCGGGCCATTGGGGGCGGGGGTCTTTATACGAATCATGCCAGTTATTGGAATGTCAATCAGGGAGCCTGCGCCAGCTCCGATGTGTCGCGTGCCCAGTGTTGGGAGTCCCAGGCGATAGGGGCCGACCGATCCATCGCGCACAGGTGGTCGTGGAGTCTGATGGAGCAGCGTGATCTTTGTTGTGCTTCCTCCCCAGTCCAAAGCGAGCGCATCGCCGGGCGCAGCGGAACAGGCAATCTCGTGCGCTGCCCTGGCGGCGCAGGCGGAACTGGACAGTGCGGCGAAAATAGGGGAGTGCTGCGCGCGTTCCGATCCCATCAATCCTCCATCCGATCGCGCTACTAATATGTCCGGCGGTGCAGATAGGTCTGTGAATTTGTCATGCAGGATTTTCAGGTGAGTCATCATGCTCCGTTGAATATAGGCGTTCATGACGGTGAGAGAGGTGCGCTCAAATTCACGAAAGATCCGTCTTAGTTCGCTCGACAGGGTCACAGGTAAGCCTGGAGCAAGGTTTGATATCAGGTCGCGGAGGATGCGCTCGTGTATGGGGTTGGCGTAGGAATGAAGTAGTGATATCGCTATATGTTCTGCACCAAGGTGAATAATTTCCTGAATCATGTTCGACGCCACCGAGCTATCCAGTGGCTGTAGAATCTGTCCCTCGGCAGACATCCGTTCCGGAATGCCGCGCGTCAGCGTAAGGTCCGCCAGTGGTTCTGCCTGGGTAGCCGTGTGGGGGTTGGATGAGGAAAAGTCCTCAGACACCCCTCCTAGAAGGAGAATGTGTTCAAAGCCTTCACTGGTGAGTAGAGCGACTTTCGACCCATTTCGTTCAGCAACGGTCAACGATGGTATCGATGTGCTGTTGACAACAGTCGCGATGTCCGCCGCCGATACGTTGCTGATATCGAGGAGTTCACGAAGTCCAGTAAAAATTCCTGACGTCGGATCCGCGGGCGTCGAAGGAACCTTTGTAGCGTATATATTCCCGGAACTCTCATCCAGAAGGGATAAGTCCGTAAATGTTCCTCCGACATCAATCCCTAGGCGGGCAGCCATCAGCTTAAACATCTCCTTTTTACCTTGAGTGTCTGGCGGACTACCAAATGGCCTGGGATGACCGGTTCGGTGCGCGTCGAATCAGAGTTGAACAATCTACAACAGATCGAGGTGCTCGGGAAGCCGTTTGAAATATTGCCAGGACTTTTCTTCGACCTCACGAGGCCAGCGAATGACACGAACGAGACCGTTGATGGTATAAAGAGGTCGACGTGCAACCTATGGGGCGTGGATCAGCGATGGAATCCTCACAAAACCGATGGCGACGGCCCGGATCTTGGATCGGACTGGGTGTTGTTGCTGTCCTTGTTCTTTTTTTGCTGTTTTACCAACCGGTAGAACAGTACTTAATGGAGCGCATTCCACAAATCCATTTTTCCAATATTCTTTTCTGGTTTGCATCGGTGGTCGCGATCATCAGTTTCGCCATATCGCACCGGCAGTCGTTTAAAAAGAATATATTTGGTCAGTTTTCCGAAATAAGCGCGCAAGAACTGGTTTTTGACACTCTGCAGATAGCGATTTTAGCCGCTGTCATATTATGCGCCGGGGCCACTATTCAGGCAGTAGAGATGCTAAGTGAGCACCTAATGAATGATGGCCAGCTCATCACCGCTGTGTTCGGCAGTCGCTTGCTTTCGGTGTTTGTTTTGATGTTAATGGCGATTCTGTTTTATTTGTTGCACCGAGTAGTTCGAGCTTATAGGGTGGGTTGGCGTCGAGGCTGGACACCTCCCGGAGCGGTGGGGCGTGGTTAAGGCGTTGGCGAAGCATTTGAGCTATTCATGAAACACGACTGGGAGGAACCGACCCGTGCTGATTACGCAGCGAAGGGTTTAGGAAGTCGGTCTGGTTTTGGCGAGAAACCGGCACTTCTGATCGTGGATTTCAGCAACGGATTTACCGATCCTGCATCCCCATTAGGTGGGGATTTTGATAGTCAGGTTGACGTTACCGCTCGATTATTGGCGAAGTTCAGAACAGGATGTTTTCCAGTGGTCTATACCACCGTAGCTTATGAGCCAGACTTTAATGATGCGGGCATATTTATAGAGAAAATTCCCGCATTGTCGTTGCTCGTTAAAGGTTCTAAGTGGGTAGAGATCGATCGGAGAATTGCCCCGGTAAAAGGGGATGAGGTCATCGTTAAGAAATATGCGAGTGCATTTTTTGGGACCGAGTTGGATCGTTATTTTCACGGGCAGGGCGTTGACACCGTGGTGATTACTGGGGCGACCACCAGTGGGTGTGTGAGAGCGTCTGCAGTTGATGCATTGCAATATGGCTTTCGGACCATCGTCTGCCGTGACGGTGTCGGGGATCGTGCGGAAGGTCCCCATCACGCCAATCTCTTTGACATGGATTCAAAGTACTGTGACGTAAAGGTTGAACAGGAGATACAAGAACACCTTGAGTCATTGGTTGTGTCTGGCGGAATGCAGGGGCGCGCTGATAACGAGTTTCGTCAATGGTGGCAAGGAAGATTGCCAACGCGGGTTGATTTCTGAGGACTTTCTGCATGACCTCAAACTCATGTAACTCTGGAAACTCTTTTTCTGAACTGCTTGATGCGAATCGAAAGCAGCTCGAGAAGCTCTATTCGAGCGTCAATATTGAGTCTTCTCGCCCAAGTTCGAAACCGGGGAGTGGCGAGGTATCGGTTGTTCGGCTAACCGACGAAGCCCGAGAGCATTTGGGCGATCCAATTGAATGGTTGGAGCAACATTATGCCGACATGTGGCGACATGAAATACGAGATCGTCGTGTCGAGGGTGGTGAGATGCTCGTGTTAGTGCGGTTAGAGCTGCCTGCGCTTGGCATCCGCAAAAGTCAGTTCGGACGAGCGCCATTGAACGAGCGTTCAGGTAGGCCACTAGAGCGGGGTCAGAATGGGGGTATCGGCGAAGAGCGGCAGGCGTGCGATGCGGCTGTGCGGGACGCGCTTAGACGGTGTATCGAACTGTTCTGAACGGTCGATCGTGGATGTAAGTTGTTGGGGATGATGACCAGGGCGTGAAAAATATTAAACCATTTAACTTGCGGAATCATTCTGGTTTTTCTATCCGATCTGATGACTTTACGGGCCAGCATGTTGTTTTCTGTTGCGTCCCTTTAGGCGCTTTACCGGTTTTTTCCTTCGAAACTAACAAGTTTGCACAGCTTGTTTCGCGTTTGGGTTCTCGAAATGTTCGAGTGGTCGTCATCACTCAAGGGGGGCTTGGGGCCAATCAGGATTTTGCGATGCGCATCGGAGGCTCGATAGACGTTTTGCTCGATGCCGATGGCACAGTCTCTCAAATGCTTAGAAGTGTTTGCGGCCAGGACCGCGTTGACTGCCAAGCGTTTTTTTCGGTTTTAGGGCCGATGGGCAAACTGGTGAAATGGTTGGATGCTGGTGACTTGGAAGATGGCCTGGAAGCGTTAAATGATTACTTCTCGGCTAAACGATTAATCGGCGATCGTGTTCCGAATGTTCCGCTTCAACAATTTGAGCATGGCAAAGTATTAACACGTAGCTCTCGTGAATGGTTCGCGGAAAAGCGAGTGGTAGTTTTCGGAGTGCCTGGTGCGTTTACGCCTGTCTGTAACCTAGAGCACCTACCGGGGTATATCGCCGCTGCAGGCCAAATGCACGCGAGAGGCGTGGACCAAGTTGTCTGTATTGCCGTGAACGATGCGTATGTGATGGATGCGTGGGCGCGTGCTACTAAAACCCCGAGTAAGGTCGCCATGTTGGCAGATGGGAGTGGCCGCTTTACGAGAGGGATGGGCTTGTCACTGGATCTGAGTGGCGCAGGGCTTGGTATGCGCTCCCGCCGTTATGCGATGCTCGTCGAAGGAGGAGTCATCATTCACATGAACGTGGAGGCAGGATTTGATGTCCGTGTCAGTGGTGCCACCTCAATGCTCCAATTGTTAAACCACT
Organism: Gammaproteobacteria bacterium; assembly: GCA_012960345.1. Classification (GTDB taxonomy): domain Bacteria; phylum Pseudomonadota; class Gammaproteobacteria; order Arenicellales; family UBA868; genus UBA11791. The sequence goes on from DUBL01000236.1 coordinate 11,525, forward strand.
GAGACGTAGTATCAGCTAGTCGGAGCTAGGATTTGTTGTCGTTGGCCGATAAAGTCATCCATTTCTGGAAGATTGGTGTGGTGGGTGGCTCAAGGTGGGTGTCTGACAGACACTTGGCTTTCAACTCTTCGACGGTGCCACCAAAATCAAATAATTCAATCTTTCCTCGTGACGATGAAAGTTGACGACGCAACTCAGTCGTAGCGGGATCATTGACTTTATTGTCGGTGGTGATGACGACGCCGTAACGTTTTGCGCCTTCGGGCGAAACCAATCGTCTTCGGACATCCAATGCTACCGCGGCGGGATCACGTTCAAGGGGGTCGCCCCAACCACCACCCCCCCAGGTGTTGAAGTAAAGAGTATCTCCAGGTGACACTTTGACTCGATCACATTTAGAAGGCATCCATTCTGATTCACCAGTGTTGCGCACCATCAGTTTTGTACTGCGTTTTCCTGGTCGCCCGCCATTTACACCCCAAGGATGGGTAAGCCAACGATCATCATGAATGGAAATTTCACCAGGCTCAAGAAACTGATAGCCCATGGATAGGCCATTGCCCCCCCTATGTAGCCCGGCACCGCCACTATCGACAATCGTTTCATACTGAACAATCCGCAATGGAAAGTATGCCTCCAGGAACTCGTTAGGTACGTTGGTAAAAGCGGGCCACAGTGAATGGCCGTCCGGGCCGTCGCCCGCGGGCCGCCCGGGAACTCCGCCAAATCCGATCTGATACAGCTGATACCACTCACCTTCTTTGTCATAACCGGAATACATAAAGTGGGGACTGTCAGAAAAACCCGCAGCACACAACGCATCCGGTGAGCTTTGACCGAGCAGGCCGCTCATGACGTCAAAAATGCGGGCTAGCATATGCGTCCGCGAACTCAATGCCGCAGGCCGGATCGGCTTCAGTATAGATCCGCGGGGAATCCTGACGTCGACAAGATCATAAAAGCCATCATTAAAAAGTATTTGCGGGTCAAAAAGGTTAATAAAAAATGCCCCCAGAAACATTTTGAACATCTCCTCATTTAAGAGAAAATTGACCGAGCTGATGGACTGCGGATCAGTCCCCGCGAAATCAAAAATGACCATTTCGCCCTCGCGCCACATGGTGCATTCGATCTTATATGGACCCATGCCCATTCCGTCATCATCGATATAGTCAACAAAGTGTTGTTTTGATTCGGGAATCACCGTGTTAAGAATGGACCCCATGGCACGTTTGTTGCGATCGAGCATCTCTTGCATTGCCGATATCAGCGGGTCGACTCCAAAGCGTTCGACCATTTCAACAATGCGTCGTTCCGCCAGGCGAAGCGCTGCTACCACCGCATTGAAATCTGAACGATTCCATTCTGGGAGGCGACAATTGCGAAGAATCATTTCCAGAATTTCTTTGTTTAGTTCACCTTTGCGATAGATTTTGACCGGAGGAATCTGAATGCCTTCTTCAAATATTTGCGCCGCATCGGTCGGCAGACTGCCAGGCACCTTGCCACCGATGTCGGTCATGTGTCCGAACATCGCAGCCCAGGACACGATCCGTCCATCTATGTAGATGGGCATCATCATTAGCCAATCGTTCAGGTGGCTGATGGCACCGTTGCAGGTGTACGGGTCATTGGTCAGAAAAATGTCGCCCTCTTCAATGGTGCCGTCGTAACCTTGCTGAAAGCCCCAGAAGAATGATCCGAACTGGCCGACCACCATTTTTCCTTCCTGGTTAGCAATCATAGGGAAGGCGTCGTGTTGTTCACGTATGCCCGGTGACATGGCGGTCCTAAACAGCACCGCGTCCATTTCTGTCCGCGCATTACGTAAGGCATTTTCGATGATGTCTAACGTAATCGGATCAACGGTGACAGGTTGAAACGGTTTCGTATTGCTTTGTATCAGTTGTGCTGGCATGTTTAAGAGTCCCGATATCTACACGTTGATCGGATTAATTAGAATATTCCCTACGGGATCTACGGCACCTGCATGGTTCGGCAGAATCAGAGTGGTTGAGTCCATTTCAGTAATGATGGCTGGGCCCACAATTCGATCGCCATACCTGAATTGTGATCGATCATAAATCACTGCGCCATGATCATGCCCATCGACAAAGATATTGGTTTGAGCGTAAACGGCGCGCTGGGGGTCGCCACCCCCTTCGGGGAGTCGCTGTGCTGTCGCCGAGCTTTCGCGTCCTTGAACGAGGGCGCGTAAGTTGTAAAGCTCCCGTTGGGTATCGAGTGAGAAGGTGAACAATTGTTCGTGCATGCTGTCAAAGCGTTGACCTAGGCCATCTAGGCCATCTTTCTTGAACTCTTCGGGTGACACGTCGACCGTTAGCTGCATTCCTTGTCCAGCGTACCTCAGGTCGATTTGATACAGCGTGGTTTGTTCAGTCTC
>DUBL01000237.1 GCA_012960345.1 Gammaproteobacteria bacterium
TTTTAACTGCCCGGCCTTCAAAGCCAAAACAATCCCCCCGGTGTTGGTCAGAGGTAATCAGAATGACATTCGGTCGCTGTTTTTCCATGGTTAGAGCGGGGCTATCAAGCTGCAGGTTTAAGTGAGAAGATCCTATGGCTTTCGTGAATCGTGTTCAAGGTAGGGCGATATAATTTCTTCACTATAATTAGTCCTGCCAGATGATACATGTAACATTATCTTTAAATGCTTAGGGGCCCTAAGCGTTTTTTAACTCTTAATCGAGGAGTCAGGTATGCGTGGTAAGCCTAATCTTGTTCTAATAACCTCCGACCAACACCGGGGGGATTGTTTTGGCTTTGAAGGTCGGGCAGTTAAAACACCACACCTGGATCATCTTGCCAGTTCAGGGACACGTTTTAGTGCATGCATTACGCCGAGTGCTATGTGCCAGCCAGCGCGCTCCAGTATGTTGACCGGTTTGTATCCACGAACGCATGGGGTTGTCGATAATGGAATTGATTTACCGCGGCACACGGGCGAGAACGGGTTTGGAGGTCAGCTAACACGGGCCGGTTATGCGACAGCGTTCATCGGTAAAGCCCATTTTTCTTCATACAATACCTTCACGGCGACGGGTACCCCTGAGTGTCGACACAGTTCGAGTGGGTATGCCGGTGACTGGTTGGGTCCCTATATGGGATTTAAACATGTCGAGCTGGCAGTGCTGGGACACGAACTTGCGGAAATGGCCAGTCAAAATAAGGGCCAACACTATGAGCGGTGGTTGCGAAGTGGCGGCGGAGGGGAAGAGCGGCTAGGGTTGTACGGAACGCGTTTGGATCCGGATGTTGGCGCAATGCAGACCTGGCATTCTGCTTTGCCGGTTGCCTGGCACCACTCTAGCTGGGTAGGTGATAGGGTGATTGATTTTCTTGACGAGCAAGGAGCCGATCAGCCATTTTGTCTTTGGGCTTCGTTCTCCGATCCCCACATGCCATTTGATTGTCCGGAACCGTGGTCAAGAATGCATCACCCGGATGAAGTCGATTTGCCGGTTGTCCGGGAACGTGGGCTTGATCAACGTCCGTGGTGGCACCGTGCGTATGTTGAAGACCGATCGATCGATCCGGCGATGGATCAGGCGATTTACGATCATGATGAGTCATTGAATCGATTGCCGCGCCGAAATGGGCGGGCTCGGAATTACAATGACACCGAGGAACAGCTACGGCACACCATAGCGAATTATTTCGGCATGATCTCACTCATAGATCACAACGTGGGCCGCATCCTTGATGCGATAGCATCGAGGAGTTTGGATAACGACACCATTGTCATATTCACTTCGGATCATGGTGACTGGTTGGGCGACCATGGCATGATGTTAAAGGGGCCGATGTTTTACGAAGGGCTATTGCGAGTTGGTTTCTTGATTAAGGGGCCTGGTATTCCAGCGGGAAAAGTGGTTGGTGATCCAATTTCCAATACCGATATAGCCGCTACGTTGCTGGATTATGCGGGGGTGGCTTCGGCCTACTCGATGCACGGGCGCAGCGTTCGACCATTGGTCGAATCGAGTAGTGCGTCTCGCGATTACGCTTATGGAGAATGGGATCTCAACCCGGAGCATTGGGGCTTGGATCTTAAACTTCGGGTCGTACGCACCAAGAGATACAAAATGACGCTTGAAGTTAATTCCGGAGCAGGGGAGCTATATGATCTGGTTAATGATCCCGCGGAGACTGTTAATCGATTTGAGAGCGATCGCGTTGTCCGAAAGGAGTTGGAGGAAATGCTGAACGACCGGCCGTCCGATGAGTTAAAAGATCCGCTTACTCCCAGCGGCGTGCATTAGAGGATGCAACTAAACGTTAAGCATATTTCGTCAGTGCGGTTTAGATGGTTGGCATACCCCATTGCCTACATGGGTCCAATTCGAGGGGGGCCGAGATCCTGCGCGAGCATGGTCGCATCGAAACTTTGACGGATTAGTCGATTTTTGACATCACTGGCATTCGGATCATCCCATAGGTCATTGAATTCCCCAGGGTCGACGTTAAGGTCGTAGAGTTCTCCGAGATCATGACCGTGGTACACCACAAGTTTGTACTGGTCATCGCGGTACATGGTAGCTCTTGTCCCGTTGGTTTCTTTTAGTGCGTCGAAATACTCACTACGTACGAAAGGTTTATGGAAGCGTGGATCTGTTTTGCCTGTGAGCAGCGGCCATAAGGACCGGCCTTGCATATGCAATGGCTTGGCGATGGTTGCCGCGTCCAGCAACGTTGGAGCGATGTCCATCAACTCAACCAGTGCATCGGACTGGAGATCGTTTTTTACCTCGCCCGGCCACGAAAATATCAAGGGAACGCGCACCAGACCTTCATAAAAGCGGCAACCTTTTTCGACTAAGCCGTGGTCACCCAGCGATTCACCGTGGTCGGTAGAGAAAATCACAAGCGTATTATTCATGTCGCCACCATCCTCGATGGACTGCAACAGGCGTCCGAATTGGTCATCTACAAGTTTCAGCATGGCGTAATAAGCGGCTTTAAGTGTCCAGGCGTCATGCGCTCCTATTGAGGGATTGTTACCACGGACTCCCATTGGAGTCGGGGTGCGGGGCAATATCGGATCGCAAATGTCTAAGTTCTCTGGCCTGGCACCTTTTGATTGAAAGTCAATGTTCTCAAGGCGTCGTTGTTGTGCCAGGTCACTTTCTTGAAAAAGAGGCGATGGCATCGATTGGGGATCAAACAGGTCGCGATACGATTGAGGGGGATTAAAAGGGGGATGCGGGTCATAAACATTGACGCTTAACATCCAAGGCGCGGATCGTTGCTCGCGAATGAATTCAATCGCTCGTTCCGTAGCCCAGGTGGTTTGATGAAGTTCACTTGGGACGCCCTCGCAGTCCCGTATGAGCTCGCTTAACGCGCCGCCTTGCTCAGTAACCCAGTCGGCGTAGTCGTGCCCGGTCGGCCAGTCATCTCGTGGCGCATGGCTCCATTTAAAAAACCGATAACCATCATTGAACCGCGGTTCCACCCGTTGAAACGCACTTGCGAGGTGCAACTTGCCAACTAAACCACAATCGTAACCGGCTTCATGAAGTAAGCGAGTGACGAGAGGATAGAGGTCAGCAAATGCATTGTTGCCGTTACGCGGTGCCCGGACTGCGTTCGGATACCGTCCGGTAAGAAAACTGGCGCGACTGGGTGTGCAGATCGGTGATTGGGCGTAGGCGCGCGTAAATGCCGTACCGCGGCCGACAAGTCGATCAATGTTCGGCGTTATTACTGATTCGTTGTTGAGCGCGCCGATCGTGTCGTAGCGTTGCTGGTCTGTGCAGTACCAGAGAATATTAGGTCGAGACTGGCTCATGCGGGTGTGTTATTTTTGTCGCTGGCGTGACGACAAGAAACCAAACATCGAGTCGGCCATTTTCCTATTGCCCTAATCACTGGTGTTCGTTTTGTCGTCACCCCTATGTCCGATGACACGATCGGTCTCCGGATCAATCAGGTGCATGTGGTGTAGGTCGACAGTGAAGTCCATGCGGTGGCCGGCGCCGACGACCGCTTGTGGTGCTGACCGTGCGCAAATGTCGGTACCTTTGACTGAGAAGAACACCATGGTATCCATGCCCATCGGCTCAATAACCTGAACATCGGCGCTGAAATCAACCTGTGACGATGCGGTGTGAACACGTTTTTCTGTGACATGTTCTGGTCTGATGCCAAAGACAAGTGATTTGCCTTTATGGGGTTGGTAACGCGCGACGGCCTCGTCTGGAATCTTTAATTTGAGGTCGTCTCCGAGATTGATGCAGGTGCCAGCTGTATTATCAATAATTTCGCACGGCACAAAGTTCATGGAGGGAGAGCCGATGAATCCTGCGACGAAACGAGTTTTCGGACTGTCGTACATTTCCTGTGGAGTGGCGACCTGTTCAATCACTCCATCATTCATGACCACAATTCGGTCGGCAAGGGTCATGGCTTCGACTTGGTCGTGAGTAACGTAGATGACTGTTGTTTCAACACGTTGATGAATCTTTTTGATTTCGGTGCGCATCTGAACCCGGAGTTTGGCATCAAGATTGCTGAGTGGCTCATCGAAGAGAAATGCCTGGGGCTCTCGGACGATAGCGCGTCCCATAGCAACTCGTTGTCTTTGGCCCCCAGAGAGTTGCTTGGGTCGACGATCCATTAGCTCCTGTATGTTCAAGATATCAGCAGCGTTCTGAACACGTCGCTTGATCTCGGCTTTGGGGGTCTTGGCGAGTTTTAGGCCGAATGACATGTTGTCGTAGACCGTCATGTGAGGGTAAAGCGCGTAGTTCTGGAAAACCATTGCGATGTGTCGATCGCGTGGTGGAACATGATTGACCAGTTCATTGCCAATATAAATTTCACCGTCGGTAATTTCCTCGAGGCCAGCGATCATTCGAAGAGTGGTGCTTTTCCCGCAACCCGAAGGGCCGACCAGGACAATGAATTCGTTATGCTCAACGTCCAAGTCGATGCCACGAACGGCATCCGTGTCATCAAAACGTTTTCTTAATGCTTTTAGCTGGATTCTTGCCATGTCACGTTAAGCTCGTTGTAGGTCCATGCCCATTGCGTAAAAATAGAAATGACTGAACGGGCGAACACTAGTGGAATGCGGGGTCTTCACCCGGTGCGGGCGTGTAGCCTGGGGAGCCTTTGGCAAGAATGGCTTCCACTCCCCCACCTAGCTCGATCCGTTCCGCTTGTTTGGCCTTTGCACGTTGGTCCACGTCCTCTGGATTAATCAGGCCACGCAGTGCGGCTTCACAGCGATCACACTCGTCTTGATACGCTGGGTCGCCCCCAAGATCATGGAGTTCATTGGGGTCCGAGGCCATATTAAATAATTGGGGCGGGTAATCCTCCATATAGCGGACGTATTTCCAGTCGCCACGACGTAACAGGTAGACGGCTGACATCGCGCCGGCCGAGTGCTGTTCTGAGAAAATTACTCGATTAGGCTCATCACCTTCAGCAAGTTGTACGAGGGAAGTGCCGGGAAGTTCTTGATCTTCGTCAACGATTTGAGCTCCCGTGGCCTCCAAAATAGTGGGAAATACGTCAAGAAGTTGCACGGGTGTGGCAATTTCCTTGCCAGAAGGGATGCCTGGTCCAGACATAATCAAGGGCACCCCAACCGATTCCTCAAACATATTGCATTTACTGAACATGCCTTTTTGACCCATAGACTCCCCATGGTCAGATGTGTAGAGGATGCGAGTAGTATCAGCCAATCCTGACGCTTCCAGGGCAGAAATCAGTTTGCCGATGTTGTCATCAAGATAACTGACCATGCCGTAGTACGCGGCGATCACCTTTCGTAAGGTGGCATCGTCAAATTCGCCTTGGATTCCAAAATTAGTCCGGTAGTCCTCCAATCCGGGATGCATGGGTCGCTCATCGAGCCCGTAGGCGAGTGGCATGTCCAGATCCTGGTGAGGATAGAGATCGTAAAACTCCGGTGGGGCAACCCATGGCGGATGCGGACAGACGAGTGAAACAAAGAGCGCCCACGGTTTGTCGGTATGAGTTGGCGCTTCATTTTTTAACCAATCTAACGCGCGTTCTGTGATGTCTCGGTCATAGTCAAGGTAGGTTGAGTTGCCAACCCCAGCGTTTCGCACACCGTGCGGAAAAGCGCGTCCTGTGGGCATTGGGTCCCGGAGGAGGGTATAGAGCATGCCAACGCCTTTAATGATGTGCAGTGGAACAATCGACTCGTCGAAGCCATTGTCATCGGCAGTATCCCGATAATGTAATTTGCCGATCGATACGACGCGGTGTCCCTGGTCCATTAGTCGATGACCCCAAGATGGGGCTTGTCCGTAATAGGGGCTGCAGTTGTCCCAGACTTCTAGTGTTGGATCATTAACATAACGACCGGTCGCGAGGCTGCCACGGCAAGGCACACAGATCGGTCCATTGCAGTAAGCATTCTTATACAAGGTACCGTGTTCGGCGAGTCGATCGAGGTTTGGGGTTCTTACCAGTGAGTGCCCGTAACAGCCGGCCGCGCGCCGGGTGTGTTGGTCTGAGAAAATAAAAAGAAAATTGCTCGGTTTATCCGACATGTGTGGGGCCCCCGGGTTTTATATCGAAACTTTCTCTGGCTGTCGATGGTGACAGTTCCTTTAGCGGTCGGCAAGTATTCCGTGTGGTCCCCAGATTTCTGCTGATCAACGCATGATGGTTTGTCGAGGATTGTGGCAAGAAAGAGTTGGCCAACATTTATGTCGTTAAACTGCAATCACTGAAAGCCATATTTATATAGTGGTAATGACATGAATTGTAAACTCGAAATACTTGTGGAGTGTTTGTTGATCGTGTCACCATCTTGGTGCTTAATGGTTGCGGGTTGGTAACTTTTGTATGTACTGCGTGGTCGATCATTCATCCAAACGATAGTTCGACGCCGCTAACGACTGGTTACGAACACGCAAATTGGGATGGCCTAGACTATAAAAAGGAGGAGCACCATGGGCAGAAAACTTAACTCTTTGGTATTAGCAACAACGGTTGCAGTCGGCATGACGGGAACCGCGTCGGCCGATGTCAACTGGCGGCAGTTCGAGGGCAGCACGCTGAACGCAGCCTATTTCACAGCTAACTATATCGACGCCTGGTGGCGTCCGATGGCAAAGCAGTTCCAGAAAGAGACGGGCATTAAAGTCAAAATGCAGGTCTTACAAGCAGGCCAGATTAGAAAGAAACAGGACATCATGCTGGCGGGTAAAGATTCAACGTTGGACGTTTTGATGTTGCAGATGGATAACCGTGGCGGCAAATTAACTGCAGCGGGACACCTCGAGGACCTCGCTCCTTATCTTTCAGATGCTTCGTTAACGCCAGCTGATTACGATTATCCAGGTGATTGGTTAGGGGGCTGTATTAACACCGAGCGCGTCATCAAGGGGCAGTCACATAATAATATTGTTTGGTCTGCACAGGCGCAGTTGCTTCATATTCGAAAGGACCTTTTTAAAAAGTACAATGTAAAGGTTCCAACCAATATGGCGGAGTTGGAAGCCGCGGCAAAGAAACTGACCATTGACGAAAATGGTGACGGTAAGCCCGAGATCTACGGCTTTCTGTCCCGCGGTTGGGGTCGCTTAACGACAGCGAGCTTTGCCAGTTACTTGTTTAATCACGGCGGCTCATGGTTTAAGACGACGGCAGATGGCACCAAGGTGTCGAATGTCAACTCAAAGGAGTCGGTCGATGCCTTCGAGTTTTATGGTCGATTGATTCGAGAATATGCCCCCAAGTCTGCGCTCAGCAACAAACCGCCTCAAAACGCAGCGTTGTATGCTGCGGGTAAGGCCGCGATGCATCAGGAGCTAAATTTTTGGCATGGCCTTTCGGATAATCCGAAAAAGTCACGCATTGCCGGCAAAAGCACGGTGATCCTGGTTCCGGAAGGCCCGGGGGGTAGTTTCCCTAACCTGCCAACGACTTCGATAGCTATCTCGAAGTATTCGGAGAAGAAGAAGGCTGCATGGCTTTATATTGCCTGGATGACCCAGAAACACATTATGTTGAAAGGTCAGAACGCAGCAGTACCGATGTGCCGACGCTCTGCGTGGAGCGATCCAAGCTATAAAGCACCCACGCCAGGTTGGGGTTCATCGGCTAAACATGCGGCTGATTATGGTATAGCGATTGCCAAACCCCAGGCCATCGCGATTGGTCAGATGCGAGACGCTGCCGGCGAAGTGATGAATATTGCTATTCGTAATGGTGATCGGGCTGCGATACAAGCGGCAGCTGATAAGGCCGCCAAGTTCATGACAGCACTTGTGGCCAAGACGGAGACGGGAATGGATTTTAGGGGTGTTATGCCATCTCTCGGAAAACGGATGAAGGCCGGGATCCAGCAGGAGCCGATCGCTGCTGATGGCCTGGATAAATTGGGTCAATAGTAGTTGCGATTCCAGGTGTCAGAGTTCGGGCGCAGGCGTGCACGAACTCTGACACCTGACCCCCACCAGCAATCGGTGCCGAGCGGCGGCCTGAATCCATATGGCGACAACTAAGTCATTAAAGGTAGAGCATGGAGTGGGTCGACGATTGATCGATTGGGTCGATCGGCATATGACCGTGGTGTTTAATATTCCGACAGTGGTTTTTCTTTTTGGCTTGGTGGCATTCCCAGTAGCGCTGGTATTGCTAACCAGCATGACAGATTGGCAGTTGATTCTTAATCCCGATCCGGATTTTGTGGGATTCAAAAATTATATAACGGCGTGGCAGGACCCGCGCTGGATTAACGCGGTTGGCCACACGTTTTACTACGCAATTCTGTCTGTTGGTGGCCAGTTCGTCTTGGGTATGGCAACTGCGTTGTTGTTTAATCGGAGTTTTGCCGGTAAGGCGTTTTATCGTTCCGTGTGGATGATGCCAATGCTTTCGATGTCTGTCGCGATCAGTTTAGTTTGGATTTTGTTTTACGACTACGCTTACGGAATACTTAACCTCGGTTTGGAGGGTATTGGTATCGAGCCGGTCGAATGGACGATCGACCCCAATTGGGCGATGCCATCGCTCATTTTAGTTGGGATTTGGCACCACACTCCTTTCATGACGCTGATTTTGCTCTCGGGACTTCAGTCGTTACCGCAGGATCCCTTCGAAGCGGCTCGCATAGATGGCGCATCTCGTTGGCAGATTTTCATGCACGTGACCTTGCCGCTGATGCGGGCGCATATTGCTGTGGCGCTGATTCTGCGGTCAATTTTTGGGGTCAAAGAGTTTGACACCTTCCTAGCGATTACCGATGCAGGTCCGATGTGGGCAACGGAAACGATGAACCTAAATATTTATTTCAATGCCTTTGAGTACCAGTACATGGGTGAGGCGGCTGCCAAAGGTGTGTGGTTTTTCTTCTTTATTTTAGCGATTCAATTAGTGTTGCTGCAGTTACGGAAACGCAAATGGTCTTACTGAAAAACCGATTGCCAAAAAAGCTGTGGAAGGTTCTTGAGTTCACAACGACCCAACTCATGATGATCGCGGTGGTTGGGCCGTTCTTTTTTGTTTTCTTTTATATGTTTTGGAATTCGCTTAAGCCGGACTATCTATTTTTTGAGCCGGGGACGTGGATCTTTGAGCCCATGTGGTCGAATTACACGGATGTGATAGAAAACAGCGACCTCTTTCCCAATATAGTGAATAGCTTAATCATTTCCGGCACAGCGACGCTAATTGGGCTTTTTTGTGGATTGCTCACTTCGTATACGGTAACCCGATTCAATATGCGTAAATTGGTAGTGGGTATTCTTCTCACACGGATGATTCCCTACATCACTGCCTTGGTCCCTTTCTGGATTGTGTACAAGCACTTGGGTTTATTGAATACGCACGTCGGTATTATTCTGGCCCACCTGGTCATTACTATTCCGTTCGGTGTTTGGATTATGCTGGGCTTTATCGAAGATATTCCAAAAGAACTGGAGGAGGCCGCATGGATCGATGGGGCATCTCGCACAGAAGCGTTCTGGCGCATTGTTGTTCCTCTGAGCGCGCCGGGGATGATTGCCACCGCTATTCTTTGTTTTATTTTTTCTTGGAATAATTTCATGCTCGCATTGGTGTTGGGCGGTTTTGATGTCGCTACGGCGCCAGTTTCTGTTTACAAGTACGCGGATCCGGAGGCCGGGGGCAGTGGTCAGATGATGGCGGCTGCCACGATGGTAACGATCCCTGTTTTTTTTATTGTTTTGGCTATTCAAAAACAACTGGCCGCGGGTCTCACCTCTGGCGGAGTTAAAGGATAACCGGCAATTTAGTGAGAATGCTGGGTTTAATTTCGGATAGCTCTGGAAGCTTTTCTCACTGGTGGATGGGCTGGATAGGAATAACGATTAAGAATTAATGAAGCCGCAAAATTTACTATTTTTATTCTCGGACCAGCACTCCAAACGCGCGCTGGGTTGTTATGGGCATCCTTTGGTCAAGACTCCGCATCTTGACGCGTTAGCGGCCCGGGGAACGCGATTTAGTAATGCTTATACCAACTCGCCAATCTGTGTGCCCGCAAGGGCCGCTCTTGCCACTGGACGCTACGTTTTTGAGACCGGCTACTGGGATAACGGTAAAGCGTATGAAGGCTCGGTGCCATCATGGCATCATCGACTGACAGCCTTGGACCAGACAACGACGTCAATTGGAAAACTGCATTTCCGGTCAGCGCAGGACCCCACAGGGTTTTCGGACAGTCGGATTCCTATGAATGTGGTTGGGGGCGTGGGGGATTTGCTGGGGTGTTTGCGGGACGGTTCAGCGGTGTTGAATAAATACCGTGGCTATCTGCAAGAAGCGGGGGCCGGGGATTCAACTTATATTCAATATGATCGGGATATTACGGAGTCGACGGTTCGTTGGTTAGAGGAGATTGCGGATCACTCCCAAGAAAGACCCTGGGTTCTTTTTGCCTCACTGGTTTGCCCCCATCCGCCGATTATTTCACCACAGTCGTTCTACGATCTTTATCCATTGGATGATATTGATTGGCCGCGTCAACACGATGCGAGTGATCGGCCAGATCATCCTGCCATTAACGATATAAGGCGGTTTCTTGGTATACCCGATGCTTTACCGGAAGATACGGTGCGAAGGAGTATGGCGGCTTATTTCGGCTTGTGCAGTTATCTGGATGACAACGTGGGGAAAATCCTCCAGGCACTGGAACGAAGCGGCTTAAGCGATAACACCCGTATTTTATATTCCAGCGATCATGGTGAGGCGAACGGTGACCGTGGCATCTGGGGTAAGTCCAATATGTATGAGGAGACGGTGGGTGTGCCGATGATCCTGGCCGGGGATGGAGTGCCGGTTGGACAAGTGGTTGAAACCCCGGTTTCACACGTGGACTGTTTTCCGACAATTACTGATTGTGTCGGGCTAGATCGTTTGGATGAGGATGACTGCCTCCGTGGCCGATCCTTGTTTGATATCGCCGGGGGTGCCGATCCGGAGCGTACTGCCTTCAGTGAATTTCACGCTGCGGGCTCGCGTACGGGCATCTTTATGCTGAGGAAGGGCATTTATAAATATGTGCATTACGTTGATGTTGATTATCCAGACACGTTATTTGACCTATCCTTCGATCCGGACGAGTCTCGGAATTTAGCGGAGGAGTCGGCATATCGTGAAGTAAGGACAACCTTCGAACAACATCTTGCCCAATTGTGTGATCCAATGTTTGTTAACGATCAGGCGCGCAGCGATCAATTGGCGAGAATCGCGGCTGCGGGCGGTCGCGAGGCCGTGCTCAACGGAGGCTCTTTCGGTTACACCCCGGCGCCAGGAGAGACGCCCGTCTACTCATGAGCCATCCGTTTAATCTGCCAGCGCCGAGTAACCTCGTTTACTTTCAATCCGATAATCACAATCGAAATCTGTTGGGTTGTTACGGGCATTCGATTGTGCAAACGCCGCACCTCGATCGTATCGCGGCGCGCGGTGCACGGTTCTCGAATGCTTATGCGGCGAGTGCCTTGTGTTGTCCTGCGAGGGCTTCGATTGCGACCGGCCAATACCCACACCAGAGTCATCTGTGGGATAACGCCATCGTATACGATGGCCGTTTGCCAAGTTGGATGCATCGACTCGCGGATCGAGGTTGGGATGTGGTATCAATCGGAAAATTGCACTACCGGGCGACTGAAGATAACAATGGCTTCACCGATGAAATTATCCCGATGCACATTCTCAATCAAAAGGGTGGAGTGGCCATGCTTTTGAGAGGGGCGGGGGAAGAACAAGTCCATATCGGACAATGGGAGCTTTACCTCGATCGTTCCGGTACTGGCACAAGTTACTATCAGGACTTTGATCGTAAGGTCACCCAGCAGGCGATTCGTTGGCTTACGGAAAACGGGAAACGACAGGGCAAGCCTTGGGTGTTGCACGTTTCTTATCCGAGTTCGCATCCCCCGTTTTCGGTACCTGAACGCCTTTTTGACCTTTACCCTGTCGAAGAAATGCCCTTACCCCCCGCATTTGCTCCGGGTGATCGACCAGAACATCCGGCGATACAGTACCTACGCAAGTTGATGGATACCAAGGAGTTAATGCCAGATGACTTGCAAAGAATCGCGGCCGGCTACTATGGTCTGATTACGCACCTGGATGAACAGGTGGGGGAAGTGATGGCTACGCTCGATACACTCGGATTAACCGAAGACACACGAGTTCTTTACACGACTGATCATGGCGAGATGCATGGATCCCATGGATTGTTAGGCAAGTGCAACCTTTATGAAGGAGCTATCGCGGTGCCCTTATTGATGGCGGGCCCGGGAATACCAGAAGGTATGGTCGTGGATGAGATTACCTCCCATGTCGACCTGTTTCCAACATTGGTAGAAAGCAGTGGCGTTGCGATTGACGCCGTTGATGCGTCGTTACCGGGTAAAAGCCTGTGGCCCGCATTGGATGGAGCGACGGAGCAACGTGTGGGTTTTGCGGAATATCATGCTGCCATGTCACTCAACGGTAGCTTTATGCTGCGAGAGGGTGATTTAAAACTTATTTACCACGTTGATATGCCATGTCAATTATTCGACCTCGCTCATGATCCCGATGAAGTTGAAGATCTGGCTGGCCGTGTCGAGATGGCGGACACTGTTGCGCGATTGGAAACACAATTAAGAGCAATCTGTAACCCCGAAACAGTTGACCGCCAAGCGAAAGCGGATCAGTTTGCCAAGATGGGGTACTGGGGGGGTAAGGCGGCGGTGCTGGCCGAAGGACAGTTGGTAATTACCCCGCCGCCAGGTATTGAGGTCGAGAACGCTTGGCGATAAAGATGTGGGTGAGTGGCGGTGAGTTAACGCATTGTGCCGAAACATTACTCGATTCGTTTTGAATCAATGGTGTGACGATTTATAAAGTCCCAGTCATAAGTGATGCCCAATCCCGGACCCTGAGGTACCGGTACACAACCGTCGTCATCGATGCAGTCCAGTTCGTCAGAATAATTGTCTGCGTACACCGGCAGGTGCCAGGGATTGCTGGCACGCGGGTGGACAAGGTTTACTTCGTAGTAATTGCTTCGGCCTAATGCGGCCATGAGGTGGCGCATGGCGGGGCCGCAGGAATGCACTTCTACATCAAGGCCCATTGCTTCAGTTGCGAGTGCCGCTTTGTAACAACCCGTGATACCACCGTCGTAGTCCGGGTCCACTCTGCCGAAATCTGTGACGCCAGCGGCCACCAGTTCCGTGTGTTGTTCTGGATTACGGACCATCTCTCCAATCATGATAGGTGTTCTTATTTGTGCCTTCAGCGCACGGTGACCTCTTATAGTCAGGCCGCCATCGTTGTAAGGGTCCTCAAGCCACATTAATCCATAGTCATCGCAGGTGTGCCCCACCCGCACCGCATCGGCAAGCGTATTCAAATGGCATGCACCGTCATACATGATGTCCATACGGCCGCCGACACGCTCCCCGACAGCTTGAATCATTTCACTTTCACGGGTTGCGGTGCCTTCTTTCCAGCCATGCATTTTGTACCCGCGATATCCGAGTTCTAGGCAGCGTTCTGCAAAATCGGCGTACGCGGTAGCGCTTGAGAGACCATCGGGCTGCTCATCACCCGGTATGGTGCTCGCATAGGCTGGTAATACCCATCGATGACCGCCTAGCAATTGGGCTATTGGTTGTTCACTCACTTTACCCGCAAGATCCCACAGCGCAATGTCGAGTGCACCAATGCCCGAATCACCAACGTGTTTGGTAGCGTTTCGCATGGTTTGATAGTGTCGTTCCCGTTCTAATGCCGGCTTGCCGATTAGCAGGTGTGCAAGGGCAATGCTGGCAGCCATTACCACGGGGGCGCGG
>DUBL01000238.1 GCA_012960345.1 Gammaproteobacteria bacterium
TCTCGATATTCTTTAGAAAACAGACCTGCCATTGACTCACCGAACAGCACGGTCGTTGTCAGCATGATGATCAACGCGAGCAGGAAACTCGGCAATGCAAGACCCAGGTAGCTTATAAACCGCACCGAGTTATTGGCGAACGCATTTCTGGTTACGGCTGAATAAATGCCAATGGGAATCGCAATGAGATAAGAGAGGAACAGTGCAGCAAGACAAATGCCGAGACTGATCCAAACCTTGTCACTCAGCAGATTGTTGATGTTGAGACGAAGAATGCAACTGTCTCCGAATTGCCCTTTGAAGAATACATTTCCAACCCACGTCCCGGCTCGGATGATAAATGGTTTGTCCAAGCCCAGGCGTCTTTCTTCCGCCTGGATGTCTTCGACCGTGATCACTTGGCCCTGGGTGTTCTTGAAGGCAATGTATCGTTCGGCGCAGTTACCCGGCACCAGTTCCATCAACGAAAACACAATCAGTGACACCAAGAGCAGTGTAAACACGGACATCACTGCCCGCATCAAAGCGAATTGCAGAAACTTAAACATGAATGACAACAGATTGAGTGAAAAAAGACCGGGCGATTAATCGCCCGGTCTATTCACTTAGGTAGCAAAAAAACCTACTCGTCCAAATACCACTGCGTACCCCGGTAGGGATAGGTTCGATAGTACTCGTAAGCATGCGCCTTGAACTCCTGAAAGTTCTTTAACGCATTGCGGTGATAGATTGGCGCAGGCGCCTGGGCAATGCCGATCTTCAGCAAATTTTCGGTCATGTTTTTAACCATCCGTTCACCCAATTCCTGGAACCTTGGTGAACCAATGGCGGCGGACTGAAACTCCGTGACGTCTTCAATCAACTGCGTGACGTAAGCCGGAGGTTCCACGCCCTTTGCGCCGTTTGACTCATAATATTCGGCCCAGAGCATGCCGGTGCGGTGTCCAAAATAATTTTCGAACGGTGGCACCCAAAGCTCATTGTTGCCGAGCACGATAGCCAAAGGCTGGCTGGAACGCCACATGCCAACATCGAGCTGATTCGATGACTGAGCGGAGCGATACTCGTCCGGAGTGACTTCCTTAACCGTGGTCTTGATACCAACCTCAGCCCAGTGCTGGCCGACCAACTCTACTACTTGACCGGGCATGCCCTGGGTGGAGTACTGCATATTGATCACGAGCTTGTTGCCATTCGGCAGTTCGCGGATTCCATCACCGTCGGTATCGGCCATGCCGATCTCATCCAGCAGCGAATTGGCCAGGGCCGGATCGTACTGAATCATATAGCTTTCCCACTTTTTGTCGACAAATGCCGGGGTCGGAGAGAAACCGATGTACTGTTTCGGCTTACCCAGACCAAAGAAGGCCACCTCGTTGATTTCGTCACGGTTGATCGCTACTGACATGGCCTGGCGGAAACGCAGATCACCGAAAACCTGACGTATATCCAAATCAGGATGGGTCACGTTGAACGATATATTCGGCAAGGTGATCTCAGGCCGCAGATCGACTGTGTAGTCCCCTTTTTCCTGGTTTTCCAGCAGTAGAGGGGCTGATGGCAACTGCAACGATTGCGCTTTGTAGTCTGCTTCAGCGTTGATCAGTTTAAGAATACGAATCTCGTTGTCGTTGATGTACACCTCATCCTGCTCGTTGATGTAAGGCAGTTGGTTGCCCTGTGTGTCCACGATGTGGAAGTAGGGGTTGGCAACGAGATGCCGGCCTTCCGTGGTGTCGGTGATATAGATATGGCTTTCGAGCGTGGGGATGACGTCGGCCGGCAGGTTCGCGACCTTATCCGGGGAATTCAGCAGGGGCGATGGAGTATCGGTCCAATCTGAATTGCCGAAGTAGGCCTTGATAACCGCGAGGCCATTTTCGAATCCTGCTTGTTGAGCCAGTTTGTCCGCATCCGCGTTGAGCTCGGGATGATACGGCGCCAGAAAATGTTTGGGTTGGAACCCCTGCGCAAAAGAAAATGCAAAGTGCGCCAAGAGGCCAGGCTTCGGCGCAGGCAGGTTGAAAACCACCGTCTGTGGATCAACCACCTCAACCGTCATCGGCTCGCCGCCCACCAGCACATAATCCTTCGGTTTCTCCATAATCATCGGAGACAGCGCAAGATGGTCGTACCAGAACTTGACGTCTTCGGCAGTGAAAGGGGCGCCATCAGACCACTTATGGCCTTTGCGCAGGTAGAAAGTCAGCTTCGTATAGTCACTGTTCCACTCCCAGTCCTTAGCGATGTTCGGCACAATGGTCTGGAGATCATCGGAAAAGCGGACAAGGTTGACGTGTCGCACGGACAGGAAGTCCGACGTCCCAGCCTCTGTC
>DUBL01000239.1 GCA_012960345.1 Gammaproteobacteria bacterium
AGTACGTCGAATACACCAAGACGCAAGTCACGCAGAATCTCGACCCGCTCTACGGTTTCAATGTCCGAGTGAAGGTATCGCACTCGCGTGCCATGATCGTTGAGGTAATCACACAGATCTTCTGACATTCTTTTGGTCAAGGTGGTCACCAGCACCCGCTCACCAAGGGCCGCCCGCTCGTTAATTTCCGACATAAGGTCATCGACTTGCGAGCTAGCGGGGCGTACTTCCACCGCGGGATCGAGCAAGCCGGTGGGGCGAACGACTTGTTCAATGACAGGAGCCCCCGTTTGCGCTTCATACGGACCAGGCGTCGCGGAAAGAAAAATCGTCTGCGGCATCAGCCTAACAAACTCTTCGAACATCAATGGCCTATTATCCAAGGCAGAGGGCAGTCGAAATCCATATTCAACCAGGTTTTCCTTCCGTGACCGATCGCCTTTGTACATCGCCCCCAATTGCGGAATGGTGACGTGACTCTCATCTACAATGAGCAAGGCGTCGTGCGGCAAGTAAGACACCAGCGTCGGCGGCGCCTCACCTGGAGATCGCCCAGAAAGAAAACGAGAATAATTTTCAATGCCCGAGCAGTAACCCAACTCCCGAATCATTTCAATATCGTGCCGCGTTCGCTCCTCAAGTCGCTGCGCTTCTACCAGTCGATCATGTTGGCGAAGAAATTTAAGACGCATCACCAGTTCATCTTGTATTTCGTCTAACGCGTTGATCAGGGTCTCTCGAGGTGTAACGTAGTGACTCTTGGGATAAATGGTCCATCGGTTTAAGCGTTCATCGACTTCGCCGGTCAACGGATCAAATTGGGCGAGTTTGTCGATTTTTTCACCAAACAACTCAATCCTCAGAGCGAATCGTTCTGACTCTGCCGGGAAAATATCAATTACATCTCCCCGTACTCGAAATGACCCACGCCGTAACTCCACGTCGTTACGTTTGTATTGGAGTTCGGCGAGATGCCTTAAGATTTTCCGTTGTTCGGTAATTGCGCCTTCACGCAGGTGTAAGACCATGCTGTGATACGCCTCAGGATCACCGAGGCCATAAATGGCCGACACGGTTGCCACGATAATGACGTCACGGCGCTCTAACAGCGCCTTGGTCGCCGACAAACGCATCTGATCAATGTGATCGTTAATCGATGCGTCTTTTTCAATGTACGTATTGCTACTTGGGACATAGGCTTCTGGCTGATAGTAATCGTAATAGGAGACGAAATACTCGACGGCGTTGTGCGGAAAAAAGTCCCGCATTTCAGAATACAGTTGCGCGGCCAACGTTTTGTTGGGGGCGAGCACCAAACAAGGCCTTCCGGTGTCTCTGATGACGTGGGCTATCGTATAGGTTTTCCCTGATCCGGTGACACCAAGCAGGGTCTGATAAGCCTCACCATCGTCCAACCCCCCGAGCAGGCTTCGGATGGCTTCCGGCTGATCACCTGCCGGCTCAAAGTTACTCACCAGTTCGAAAGGTCGCATGGGTCCTGTGTCAGTCCGCGTGGGCCACCACCGAACATCGGTGAGGATACCGGGTTGAATTGTAACTCGCTCAGAAAGTCAGTCTTTGGCGCAGTAACGGGCATCACAGACCCGATTGTCACGGGGCAGCAGGGTAGCAGAATGATTCCCGTCACCCATCAACAGGCGAAAACCCCGCAGTTTCGGTGTGACAAACAAACCCCTCGGCACTGCGGCTACAGTGTCCTGGAACTGGTCTTTGTAATGGCGCTAGTGGCCGTCATGATGACTCTGGTCGTGCCGGCCTTATCGACCACTCTCGCCCAAGGGCGTGTGGTGACCGCTTCGCACGATATGATGGCC
The DNA here is from genome assembly GCA_012960345.1 of Gammaproteobacteria bacterium. GTDB lineage: Bacteria > Pseudomonadota > Gammaproteobacteria > Arenicellales > UBA868 > UBA11791. The sequence goes on from DUBL01000239.1 coordinate 1,836, forward strand.
GACCTTCAAACGGCTCGATTCACTGCCATTAGCCGTCAACAGGTTGTCGTCGTGTGTCCATCAATTGATGGGGATTCTTGCGCCAACAGCTCGCGGTGGGAGGATGGATGGATACTCTTTGTCGATCACGACGCGGACCGACGAAGATCAAGCGGTGAACCGCGGATTCTCGTCCATGGTGCTCTTCCCGATGACATTCAGCTGCGCTTCCGCCGGCCCCACCGCTTGTTCTATCGACCCGATGGATCAGCGTGGCCGAATGGGCACTTTCGATTTTGCAGCAAATCACGCAAAGCCAAGCCCAGGGCGGTCATCATCTACCGCACAGGCCGAAATAGAGTCTCCGATCAGGCCCCTGGTAGGCGGAAGATCGCCTGCACAGAATGATTTGAATTGAGAGACCTTTAAAGACAATTGAGTTGTGAAGCCAAATCATTAAAATCCCCAGCCAGTAGGTCAAATGCACCC
>DUBL01000240.1 GCA_012960345.1 Gammaproteobacteria bacterium
TGGCGTTCAGACAGTGGTCCGAAGTCTGTCAGCCTGAACACGTTGACGTGTCTGAGATCGGTGCAGAGGTAACCAAGTTCGTCGATGAATATGGACAACGGGCCAATGTCCATTACACCCTGAATACCCAGGGTGGGGGTAGTCGGGTAGATCAGTGCGGTCAGGGTTAATGCTGGCATGTCCAGAGACGGTGCGCTACGGGTATCGGCCAACATATAAGAGCCCAAATGGTGTGGCTGGACTCGGGAGGGATAGCTGGTATTGATGGCAGCGTCGATCGGGGTTTCCTGCCAACCCGGTCCCTCAGGATTGGGGTCTGCGCAAATTACACGGGTAACTTGGACTTGATAAGGGAGAGCGCTTTGGCTGGAGATTTTTACTTCAAGTTTTTCGCCCGGACGGATCGATAGTCTGTCCGCGTAACCGGTAATCGGGAGCATCTCGGAACCTTTGTTTGTATTTAAAGAACAACAAGCGGAGCATACATGACCGCGGTGCGTGTAAATATAACGGTCTGCTCAATATAAACATTCATGTGGGATCAAATCGCTTATTCTAAGTTGATCGACCAAGATGATTTTATAAGCAAAAGGATCCTCGTAACCGGCGTTGTTTCAGGTATGGGGTACAAGCGCTTTGTATGGTGCTGCTAATGGATGGTGCGGCCTGATCTGTTATCCAGGCAGGTGGCAGGTAATCAGCAACTAATCTGGTAGATTGAGTTACTTATTTCTATTGGGAGACGAGCGATATGGCAAAGCCGAGTGAGACTAGAGATCTGGGAGCGGATTCATGGACCTGGCCTGATCAGCGGTGGCAGGCTATTGTTAATAAAGTTCGTGCTGGTCGTTCTCTTAAACCAAAACAATGGCCAGGGGGAGCGAAAGTTGCGGTTTCGTTTTCGTTTGATTCTGATCATGAATCCAGTACGTTGCGTTGGGGAGAATCATCGCCGGGTAAATTGTCTCAGGGAGAATATGGGAGCCGCGTGGCCGTGCCACGTATCAAGAACTTATTGGCCCGACACCATATCAAGGCGAGCTTTTTCGTTCCTGCGGTTGTCGCAAAGATTCACCCGCAGGAGCAACGTGGGCTTACAGACGCGGGACATGAAATTGGTATTCACGGTTGGATACATGAACTAAATAGCAAACTCCCTGAAGTGGCCGAGAGGGATCTGATGATGCGAGCTGCCGATACTTTGGAAGAGATCAGCGGTCAACGGCCCGTCGGTTTACGAACGCCGTCCTGGGATTTCAGTCCCAATACGCTGGCTATCTGCCGAGAGATGGGACTTTTGTACGATTCGTCACTTATGGCGGATGATGAACCCTATGAGTTATTGGAGGAAGGCGAAGCGACAGGGATTATTGAACTACCAGTGGAATGGATTCGAGATGATGCGGTTTACTTCAATATGGATCGATTTTCGGCGCTGCGGCCCTATACCGCTCCATCAGCGGTACTGGAGATTTTCAAGGCGGAGTTCGATATGGCAAGGGAAGAGGGTGGATTATTTCTGCTCACAATGCATCCGCATATCATCGGGCATCGATCCCGAATACGTTTGTTGGAGGCGTTGATCGAGTACATTCAAACCTACAGCGATGTGTGGTTTGGGACTCACGCGGAAATCGCCAAATACTGTCGTGATTCCTGCGATTAAACGTTGGCTTCGGGTATTGGGCTCGCCGTACTGTTGCGCGTGCAAGGTGACTATCTAATCGTCACTCGGCGAGGGTGCAGGCAACTTGTTGGTGGGGCCAATCAGATCGCAGGGGCGGATCGCTTTCCGCACAGATCGCGAGCGCGTTTGGGCAACGTGTACGAAAACGACATCCTGAGGGCAAGGCACTGGGGTTCGGCGGTTCTCCTTCGAGCCAAAAATTATCTGTAATTCGTTCTCCCCCAATGACCGGGATTGCGGCCAATAATGATTGCGTGTAGGGGTGACGTGGATGATTGAATATTGTTTCGGTTTCTCCGAGTTCTACAATTTTTCCTAAGTACATGACTGCGACTCGGTCGCAGAGCATCCGAATGACCGAGAGGTCATGGGAAATAAACATATAGGTGAGATCGAATTGCTTTTTTAGGTCCAAAAATAAACTGAGAATAGTCGCTTGTACCGACACATCGAGTCCAGAGGTGGGCTCATCGAGAATAATAAGGCTAGGATGTAAGGTCAGTATACGGGCGAGACCAACCCGACGTTGTTGTCCGCCACTTATTTCGTGGGGATATAACTCGAGGTGCCCCTGAGGAAGCCCGACAGCGTCGAGAATTGATTTGACCCGCTCATCACGCTCCTGATAGTCAAGACCGGAATGAATGACCAATGGCTCGTGCAGAGAGCGTCGAATCTTCCACCGTGGATCGAGTGAGGCGCCAGGATCCTGGTAGGAGTACTGTAATTGTCTGCTAAGTCGTCGACTTTCTTGTCGGGTTAGATTGACCAGTGGTTGATCTTCAAATACCACTTCGCCACCGCTACTTTTATGGATGCCCATTAGGGTCTTCCCTAATGTAGATTTTCCACAACCACTTTCTCCTACAATGCCAAGAATTTCTCCGCGATACACCTCTAGAGAAATATCGTCTACCGCCTTCAGCCAGCCGATACGTCGGTTCCAGGCATTCCGAATGGCGAAGAATTTCCTCAGTTTGCTGATGCGGAGGATTGTTTGTGGGGGTTCAGTGGTCACGGGTCTGGGTAGGGTTGATTGATCAGTTCCCGGTGAACTTCTGGGTCAGTATTCGGGTGATAACAGCGAACGGTGTGGTTTGTCCAAATGGACTTGGCAGCGGGGCGTGTATCGGCACATGTCTTGTCAGCACGGTCACAGCGAGGATGGAATCGGCAGCCTGTCGGCGGTGAAATCAAGGTGGGGATGTCCCCAGGGATACCCTGGATGCGTTCCTTGTCCCGGGGTAGGCTCTCCAATAATTTTTGTGTATAGGGATGGCTTGGTCGATTGAAAAAATCCGAAGCAGTTGCAGATTCCATTTCCTGTCCTGCGTACATCACGGTAATGCGATCACAAATCTCGTAGGTCGTTCCCAGATCGTGCGTAGTAAAAAGTACTGCGATATCCCGGTCATGTGCTAGCTGGCGAAGTAACTTGAGTATCTGAGCCTGAATAGTGACATCCAGTGCGGTGGTCGGTTCATCCGCGATAATCAATTGCGGCTCCGGAAGGAGTGCCTGAGCGATCATTAGTCGTTGGCGCTGCCCACCGCTAATTTCGTGGGGATATTTTCTTAAGATGGCTTCCGGGTCGGGCAATTGAACAGCGCGCAATAGTTCGAGGACTCGCGCTCTGTCGGCTTTGAATCGTTGTTTTTCATAGCGTCGAAGACTCCACCACGGAGAACCTCGAGTAAGACCTTGCGTGTTACGGAGAGGGGATTTCCATCTCATCAAATCAGTAATTTGGCTGCCAATCGTGAAGACCGGATTGAAAGAGCTAAAAGGATCTTGGGGAATAAAGGTAATGGTCCGTCCGCGGACTTCTTTAGACAGGCGTTCCGATGGCATCTCGAGCAGGTTTTCCGACTGAAACTGGATGCGGCCTCCATCAATACGAGCTGAATTAACAGGTAAAACGCCGAGGATTGCTCGTGCCAGTGTTGTTTTTCCGCAGCCTGATTCGCCAACGAGGCCAACGATTTCTCCACGTCGAATTGAGAAATTGACCTTGTCCAGGACACGCGCAACACCGGTGTCGGTCGCGAAACTGACGCGCAAATCGCTGACATTAAGAAGGTCAGTCGTCATGTCTAACGCTCCGCCGTATGCGGGGGTCGAGAATGTCACGCAAGCCGTCGCCAAAAAGATTGAAACCCATCACGACGAGAAAGATAGCGAGTCCAGGTGCGGTGGCATACCACCACGCCTCTGGTAAGAATTCTCGTGATTCAGCGATCATTCTTCCCCATTCAGGTGAAGGTGGGGGTGCACCGAGCCCAAGAAACCCGAGTGTTGCAGCGGTTAAGATCGTGCCACCCATACCGATGGTAGTGCGCACGATGATGGATGATGAAATATTCGGTAATACGTGCATAAACATCACGCGTATTGGTGATGCCCCTAACGCAATATTGGCTTCAATGAAGGTTTCCTTTTGTATCGAGCGGGTCTCGGCATAGACCAGGCGTGTCCAGAACGGCCAGTAGGTGGCTGATAAAGCGAGAATGATGTTTTCGATTGATGGGCCCAGTGTTTGGGCAATGGCGATAGCTAAGACAATTTGTGGAACCGCAAGGAAAATATCAGAGGTCCGCATGAGTAAATCGCTAAACCAAGTATGGTAATAACCCGCAATCAACCCAATCGGAACTCCAATGATTACCGAAACGCCGATGGCGATAATGGCAATGGTAATGGTAATCCGAGCGCCAAACAGAATTCGACTATAGATGTCGCTACCCATTCGATCGGTCCCAAACCAGAATGTGCCGTCCGGAGCGATTAAGCGATTTGGCGGATGAAATTCCGCAATATCTTCAGGAAATGTGGCTAAGAATGGAGCTGCGATGGCTGTGAAAATCAGCAGTAGGATTAAAAGCGCGCCGAGTAAGGCAACGCGATCTTCAATCAGTTTCTTTAAAAGAAAACGAAGTGTTTCCATGATGGTCGAACTTAGGCTTCCCGCGGATCAATAAAGATTTGGGCTATGTCGACCAGAAGGTTAACGATGATGAACAGGACTCCTGTGACGAAAGTAAAGCCCATGATAGCGTTGTAGTCTGATTGAATGATCGACTGAACTGCGTAATATCCCAACCCTGGCCAGTCAAAGACAGCCTCGACCACCACTGCGCCAGCGATTAGAATTCCAAAAATTAAGCCAATTTGTGTGACAGTTCCGATTAAGGCGTTACGCAGGATATATTTCCAGATAATGACTCGCTTTGGAAAGCCCATGGCTTCCTCGTAGAGGACGTAGTTGCTGTTCATTGCATTGAGTACCCCCGCCCGTGTGAAGCGAACGATCGTCGCCATTGCTGGAAAAGCCAAGGTCGTGACGGGGAGTATCAGGTGAAGGGCAGCAGCCCGAAGTTCACTGAGATCCCAACTCAACAGTGAATCCACCAAAAAGAATCCCGTCACATGTTCGGGGCCCCAACCACTGGTTCGTCCTTGCAGAGGTGTCCAGTCGAGTTCCATCGCAAAAAACAGTTGCAAGAGGATGGCGAACCAAAAACTCGCAATGGCAAGGCCTGATACCGTGAAAACGCGGACCACATGATCCAGAAACGAATTTCGACGAATCGCTGATATAACGCCGAGAGGTACGCCGATTAAAGTGGATACCAATACTGAAACGATGGTCAGTTCCATAGTCGCGGGAAGTCGACTGGCTAGATCCTCGGAGATCGGCCGGAGGGTGTACAGGCTGACGCCAAAGTCGCCACGCGCTAGATTCAAAATATAGTGAAACAACTGAACATGCATAGGTCGATCAAGACCGAGTTGCGCCCGTAGCGCTTCGATTTGTTCATTTGTCGCGTTGTCGCCTGCAACGAAGGCGACAGGATCAGCCGGAATAACATGACTGATGGTGAAGGTGATCACCATTAGTCCGAGGATGGTTGGGAAAAACCATAAAAGCCGATTAATGATAAGAACCAGCAGTCTCATAACAAGGATCTGGGCTGAAAAATGTAGACCGGGCCCAAAAGGGCCCGGTCAGTTCCCGGGGTGGGTGCACATCAGTTGATTATTTACTCAAAATAAACCCAACGCATTTCCTGAGCGTTGCCAATGGGACAGAATCGGACTCCTTTCACGCTTTTATTATATGGGCCAAACCATTTAGTGTTATAGACGAAGATACCGCCCGCGTCCTCCATCACCTTAGTGGATGCTTTCGCATAGTTAGCGGCGCGCACGGCTTGGTCTGTGCTTCCGATAGCCTCTGTGATCCACTGATCAACTTGGTCGTCTTGGTACCAACTATTATTGCGAGACCCTATGTTGGGTCCGTAATACATTTCCCCAACCCAGTTGTTTGGATCCGCGTAATAAGTCGACTTCCATAACGGCAGTAGGTCGTACATTTGTTGCTCATTACGCATTTTTCCGGATGCAACAGGCCAGGTTTCAGCGAGAATTTTGCTCTTTACCCCGATTTTCGAAAGTGCACTTTGGAGAAGAACAGCGGCTTGCTCGGTTTGGCCGTAACCAGCGAGCGCGCCAATGGTGATTTCTCTCAGAGGTTCTTTGACTTTAGCTAGGTGTTCCCTCGCCTTGTCCAGATCATATGTGTACCCTTTTACCCCTTGTGGCGCTCCCCAGATGTTGTTGGGTAGCGGAACCGGGTTGCGCGCTACAGAATCACTTAGGATGTCTTTAATAAATCCTTTGTAATCGAATGAGTATGAGAGCGCTTTCCGGAAATTGATGTCGTTCATCGGGGAACGGCCATTATGAATAATGAAATAGAAGATTCGCATGGATTCTTCTTCGGATACGTTCACTTCGTCCGATTTCATTAAACGTTTGATCTGATCCTGAGGCATGTATCCGTCTGCCCCGTGGAAATCGCCCTTCATCAAGCCTAACACGCGGCTATTAATTTCTTTGACCGTGCGAAATTCGATCGCATCCAAATACTTGTCACCCCAACCCATAAAATGGTCAGCAAAACGCTCAGCAAGAAAACCTTTTGCTGGGTCATAGCGCTTTAGTTTGAATGAACCGGAGCCTGCATCATTTTTCGACACCCATGCCGAGGCCCAGTCGCCATCTTTCTCATGTTTTTTCATTAGATCAGAGTTCATCACGTGAATCTCTGGGACTGTTGCGAGAAAAATAGCCGAAGATTTGTTTAGATTGAATTGGACGGTTCTGTTATCTATAGCTTTTGTTGACCCTGGCTTGATGACTTTGACGAAAAGAGACGATGCACCTTTCTTTAGGGCCAGAATACGATCGATCGAATAGGCTACATCTTTCGCTTCCACCGGAGAGCCATCGTGAAACTTGGCATTGGCTCGTAGTGTGAAAGTGTATTGTTTTCCATCTGATGAGATGTCATAGCTTTCCGCGAGCCATGGGTTAAGTTTCGGCGGATTGTCCAGCCATCGCAAAAGACCATCGTAAAGATTCAGTCGGTAGGCAACGCGTCCGACATCGAAAACGACCTGCGGATCCATGGTGTCATAGGGGCTCGCATTGGCAAATACAAAGGTATTTTTCGCGTGGACGGCGTTTATTGGCGCGAGTAAAGCTGTAACACTGATTATCACGGCGGCAAGGAATGTCGGGATTAATCCTCTTTTTATTGATACTCGTTGCCTGCTAGAAGTGATTTTTCGCATAAGTTCCTCCGTTGGTGGGTAATGAAATAACGCGCCGCGCCTAGGTTCCGCGAAACGCGTATTCGCCAGACTGTCGAGTTAGAAGATAAGCGCGACTGTCCTCCGAATGATAAAAAACATAATTAGAGTTAAGTGTCTGGGTGCTCTGAGTTGGCGTTAATGGAACGTGAGTCATGTCAAAGCTTCCATTGGAACCCGTCAATTATGAAATGTTGACCGGTAATGAAGCAGGGCTCGGTTGTTGCTAGAAAGGTAACAAGCTGCGCGACATCCGTGGGTGTGCCAACACGATTTAGAACAATACCACTGACAAGTTCCTCCTCACGGGCCCGTATGACGGCGTTGGGTCGCTCGGTCTTAATTAAACCGGGACAAATAGCGTTGACAAAGATAGTGGGTCCAAGTTCTTTGGCAAGCGATCGTGTAAATCCAAGAATCCCCGCTTTGGCTGCGGCATAGCAGAACTTGCTGACGGCACTGGTGACACCACCACTAAGCGCATTAATGGAGGACATGTTGACGATTCGACCACCGTCTTCATTCTCAAGCATGAACGGAACGACCGCTCGGCACCAGTTAAAGCAACTCTTCAAATTAATATTGATAGTGCTGTCCCATTCGGCTTCGCTAATCTCTAGCAATCCTTTTGGCATAGCGCGACCGGCATTGTTGAATAAGAAATTAATTTTTCCGAACTGTTCGATGACTTCGGCCGCGATGCTTTGTGCCAGTGTGTGATCACTGACGTCTGCGACATAGGTGCTGACTGCTGTACCAAGTTGACGTATTTCTGTGGCAGTTGCTGCTAGATTCTCTTCAAGAAGATCTACCAGTACGAGGTTGAAGCCCGCCTTCGCCAGGTCATGAGCACATCCCCTTCCGATTCCACGGGCTCCGCCCGTGACGATGGCCGTACGTTGACTCATGTTTTCACTTGCATGTGATCTATGCCGCCGTCTGCATTGGGATCAGGCCTCGGGCCTACAGTTAGTATCTTCGTTAATCCTACTCCAACCCCATTCGGCTTGCGCGATTCCCACAACGAGTATGGGTGATTATGTTTCGCCTTTGCGCATCGTGTAGCATTATTGGAGATTCCAAATCAATGCTGCATCCGAGCAATGGAAATCGCGTTTGAAAAACAAATTGTTCTAGTCACGGGCGCTGCGCGCGGAGTGGGACACGCCCTGTGCACGGCCTTTTGTCGTCGGGGCGCACAAGTTCATGCAAGCGACATTTTGGAACCGGAGCTTGCGTTGCTAAACCAGTCAATCCAGTGTGACCGGGGTGGGTCGATACAAATTCATCCGGCGGATATAACCGATGAAGCGAAGGTAGCAGGACTGATTAAGGAAATACAAGAACTCAATGCTGGCCGTTCGCTCGATATTGTTGTCTGCGCTGCGGGCGGCATTGTGGGGCAACAGGCTAAGCCCATTGATGAGGTCACTCAGGCAGATTGGCTTGGCATTATTGACGTCAATATCACCGGTGTCTTTAACGTGATCAAAGCGGTTGTGCCTGGGATGAAGAAGGACCGGGCTGGACAGATCGTAGTGATCTCTAGTCCCGCAGGCCTTCGGACCAGCCTGACGGGGATTCAAAGTTATGCCTTATCCAAAGCGGGGCAGATCGGTCTGGTGCGACAACTGGCCCAAGAACTGGGACCGCATGGTATACGGGTTAACTCAGTTGCGCCGGGTTTTATGCCAACCAGTCCGGATTATGTTCGTCAATGGGAGGGTTATGGGTCAGCGGGTCAGGCAGCGTTGAAAGAAAGAATCGCACTGCGCCGATTGTGCACGCCAGAGGATGTTGCACACGCGGTCATGTTTTTAGCTAGTCACTACGCTGGGTTTATTACAGGCCAGACTCTTCCGGTCAATGGGACACCGTGAAATGGGAGTGTTCCTTGGTTAATCGGTTAAAAGATCTTGAAATCGTCCCGAGTAATCAATCACTCGGGGCAGAAGTGTGCGGTATCGATTTGGCGGAAGATATTCCAGGTGAGGTTGTTCATCGTATGGTCAAAGCGTGGGAAAGACATCATGTGATCTATTTCCGTGGTCAGTCGATTAAAGACGAACGGCAACTTGAAATCACACAGTGGTTCGGACCTCGACACGCCCCCTATCCAGACATGCCAATACTCGGGGATGTTTCCCAGCCTGATATTATTTCCATTTCAAATGTGACGGAGGACGGGCTTCTGGGCGGAGGCCGTCTCGAACCGCATCAGGACACAGTTTATTTGCCAACACCGTTGGCAGGTGCCGTCATGCGAGCGGAGGAGGTGCCAAAGTCGGGAGGAGACACTTCCTGGTCCAATCTAATTCAGGCGTATTACGAATTAAGTCCGGGTGTGAAGCGACGACTGAGAGGGCTTAAGGTAATTGCGTTCAATCCGTATGCGGGACGCAGTGCGCGGCGGGATCTGGGCGGTGGGCAGCAGTGGTTTGGGACACAAGACAGTACTCCGCATCCACATCCTCTTGTGCGTATACACCCACCAACCGGAAAAAAGACCCTTTGGGTGTCGTGCCTTAATTCTGAACGGCTCGTTGGGCTTCGGAACCTAGATGTGGGGCATCAATTGTTGAGTGAACTGAAGACCCATGTGGACCAGGATCATCTTTATTACACCCATCGATGGAAACAGGGGGATGTTTTGATCTGGGACAATCGCTGTTGTAATCATAAACGGGAAGCAATCCCCGAAGGTCAGCGGCGGGTCTTTTATCGCAGCGTGATTGGGGGCTGCAGGCCCTATTGACACTAAATAGGGATGCATGATTTCCGAACCGTTGATAAAAGCTGAATGAAGGCGGCTTCGTACACCGAAGTGGGGCCGGCCAAGAGGGTGCTGAGGTTGGGAGAACACTCCATACCCGAGGTGCCAAGCGGAGGAGTGTTGGTAAAGGTGTGCGCTTCGGGAGTTAATCCTTCGGATGTGAAGCGCCGGGCAGGTTGGTTGAATGCATTAATGGAGTATCCAGAGGTTATTCCACACAGCGATGGCGCGGGCGTCATTATGGCGGTCGGGGACAGCGTCTCAAAGAAAAGGTTGGATGAACGGGTTTGGATATATAACGGGCAATGGGAACGGGCAATGGGTACTGCAGCGGAATACATAGCGTTACCGTCCGAACACGCAGTACATCTGCACGATAACGTCGGATTTATTGAAGGCGCTTGTTTGGGTGTGCCCGCCTGCACAGCCTATCACTGCGTCGCGTCGGGTGGTGACTTAAGGGGGCAACAGGTCCTGGTTCATGGCGGTGCTGGCGCGGTGGGCGCTTATGCCATACAGATAGCCGTGTTATCTGGTGCCCGGGTGATTGCAACGTGTAGCACGAAAGAGAAGGCCGATCTTGCCTTGGCGATGGGTGCTGCTGTGACGATCAATTATAAAAACCAAGACGTGGCGGAAGAGGTAATGGCCGAAACAGACGGGAAAGGCGTTCAGCATATTGTGGAGGTCGACTTTGGACAGAATGCAGAAATCGATGCGGCTGTGATTAAGTCAAGAGGTTCTATTGCCAGTTATTCCTCTACGCTTAAACCACGGGTTGAATACGATTATTACGGATTTGGGTATAAGGGCGTCTCTATTGAGTTTGTCCAAGTATATTTATTGTCAACTAATGAACGCCTAGCAGCTGTGACTCGCCTGAATCAATGGATGGCCGAAGGGGTCTTAACGCATTGTATCGGTCACGTTTTTTCGCTCGAGGATATCGCACAGGCCCATGAAGCTCAGGAATCCGGGAAAGTGATCGGCAATATCGTGTTGAATCTAGAAAAGGAGTCGACAAGTGTCTGATACCTTGCCCCTGGTTGTTGCGATTGATGTTGGTGGAACATTTACGGATGTGATTCTCGTGGATGGTGAAAGCGGGCGCCGATGGATCACTAAAACCCCTTCAACGCCATCTGATCAGTCCATCGGATTTTTTACGGGATTAGAAAAAGTAACCGAACAAGCAAATATTGAGTCGGCACTGATTCGTCGAGTTTTCCATGGTTCGACCGTCGCAACGAATGCCATACTGGAAGGGAAAGGCGCCCGTACCGGTATGCTCGTTACTGACGGTTTTAAATATGTGTTGGAAATTGGACGTCATGATGTCCCACGCAAAGAAAACTTGTATACGTGGATTAAGCCGATTCGACCCGTTCCTCCGAGGCGCATTCGGGAAGTGCCCGAAAGAGTGCTTCTAGATGGAAGCGTAGAACGTTCACTGGATGTCGTGGCGACCTGCCAGGCAATTGAAGAATTAAAGGCAACGGGGGTTGAGTCGGTTGCTGTGGTGTTTCTGCACTCCTATGCCAATGCCGTCAATGAAAAGGCGGCGGCTGCTCTGTTAGACGAGCATTTCCCTGAAGCACACGTTTCGATATCGAGTGATGTCTTACCCGTTTTTAGGGAGTTTGAGCGGGCGATGGTTACTGTTCTCAACGCATTCATTCATCCACAGGTCAGTCGTTATATCGGTGGATTGTCGGCCGGACTTAACCAGCGCAACATTGACGCACCGTTGTTGATTATGAAATCAAATGGCGGAGTGTTTGGGCCACGTCAGGCCACAAACCAAGCCATCAATATGGCTTTGTCCGGACCGGCGGCTGGAGTCATTGGCGCCGGTGTGGTGGCCAAGTCAAGCGGGCATCTTAACGCCATCACCATTGATATTGGCGGAACGAGTGCGGATGTCAGCCTCATCCGGGCGGGCCAGCCTGCGATGACTAACGAGAGTGAAATTGGCCCCTTCCCGATGCAGTTACCAACGATTGACATTCACACCATTGGTGCGGGTGGAGGCAGTATCGCTACGGTGAGTGACTATGGTGTATTGACTGTTGGTCCACAAAGTGCGGGCGCTGATCCGGGACCTGCGTGTTATGGGAAAGGAGGGCAATACCCTACCGTAACGGATGCCAATCTAGTTCTGGGTAGAATTCCGGAGTATTTATTAGGTGGTGAGGTCGTGCTGGATCGGGATCAAGCGAAGAGGGCGATTGTCAAATACGTGGCGGATCCCTTGGGAATGGACCTGTATGAGGCTGCTGCAGGCATTTTAGCTATTGTCAACAACAACATGGTCGGGGCTTTGAAAGTGGTGTCGGTAGAAAAGGGCTACGACCCAAGTGAGTTTGCGCTCATAGCATTCGGCGGCGCCGGGCCAATGCACGCAAGTGAACTTTCGCGGCAACTGGGGACAAAGACTGTTGTTATTCCTGCTTTGCCAGGGATTTTGTGCGCGGTTGGTTTGTTGGCTACTGACCTTCAATATGACTACGTGCGAACTTGTTTACAAAGAGCACCTCAGTATGATCTTGAGTTAATGCGTCGCGTGTTCGGCGAGCTTTCAGGACTTGCACAGCAAGGTCTAAGCGAAGAGGGGGTGCCTGAGGCCGAAAGACGCCTTGAGTGGCTGGCCGACGTTCGTTATGCAAAGCAGGGCTATGAGATTACGGTTCAACTCCCAACGGGGGATGTTGATGCCGAAACGGTTTCACTTCTGGTTGAAGACTTCCACCAACGTCACGAACAGTTGTATACCTTCTGCGATAGGGAGGCGGCTGTCGAAATTGTCAATCTTCGTATTAAAGCAACCGGTATCGTAGATAAACTGGAGCTGAGCACTGTAGGCAATTCCAATGGGTTCGATGTTGAGTCAACCTCCATGCGACAAGTTTACTTCGCTGATCGTGGATTCCAGACTACTCCTGTTTATGCGCGCGAGGACCTATTGGCAGGGCACACCTTAAAGGGCCCAGCCATCATTGATCAGTTGGACACCACAACGGTTGTTTTTCCGCGTGAGACAGCGCGAGTTGACGCGCAAGGCGCTATCTTTATAGAGGCTGATAATGAATAGTCCTGAGAAGACCCTTGACCCTGTTACCGTGGAACTTATCAAGGGCGCGTTGCAATCTGCTCGTTCTGAAATGGAAGCATTGATTGATCGGACATCAATGTCACCATTCATTCGGGAGAAAAAGGATTACTTTTCAGCAATTTTTGATCGGCAAGGTCGGTTGATATCGGGCACCCGTGTACCGTTAGCAGGAAACCTGATTGACTGCATATTAGAACAATATCCACAAGACGATATGCGGGATGGTGATCTTTATATTTACAATGATCCTTATTGGTCGAAGGGGGCTGTCTCGCATCTTCCGG
>DUBL01000241.1 GCA_012960345.1 Gammaproteobacteria bacterium
GCCCGTAGCTCAACCGGATAGAGCAACGGCCTTCTAAGCCGTAGGTTACAGGTTCGAGTCCTGTCGGGCGCGCCAACCGGGTCAGTTCGGTAGAGGAAAGTAGGATTGAAGTAGTAGGCAAGATGGCCGGTTCATTGGATAATCGGGCTTGCACGAGAAGTTAATGGTGACCGTAGCTCAGCTGGTAGAGCCCCGGATTGTGATTCCGGTGGTCGTGGGTTCGAACCCCATCGGTCACCCCATTTCGACACAGTACTTAACATCGCCGGCAGGCTTCTGGATTGTCAGAATCGTTTCGCTGGGCGCGGGGTAATTCAATGATTCGATTGGGCATGATGGGAACCGGCAATATCAGTCGTGACGCGTTGACGCCCGCGATTGGCGAGGTGGGTGATGCTGTCCTGTGGAGTGTTTTGAGTCGAGATCGGGAACGCGCCGAGGTGTTCGCTGCGGCCAATGGTGCGGCGGCGCCCACGGCGGGACATGATGATTTGCAAACCTTCCTGGCCGATCCGGAGCTTGACGCGGTCATCATAGCCACGCCAGATCGGTTGCACGCAGAACAAGCGATTGCAGCGGCGGCGGCGGGAAAGCACGTTCTGGTTGAAAAGCCAATGGCCACTTCGGTTGATGAAGCCGATGCGATGGTGGCAGCGTGTCGTGCCGCCGGAGTGCAGTTGGGTGTGGCGTATCACATGCGCTGGCACCTGGGTCACCGGGCGTTGGCCAGGCAGATCCACGACGGGGCGTTTGGTGACATTTGGCATGCCAGTGCGCGCTGGACTTCTAAGGCGTTAGATACAACTAATTGGCGAGCGAGTGATGAGGTTGGCCGTTGGTGGAGTCTGGCGGGTGTGGGTACGCACAGTCTGGACTGGTTGCGCTGGATGTTAGTGCCCGTTTGCGGTGAGGTAACGAAGGTTAGCAGCACGATTACTCGAGATAAGTTAGGCAGTGCACACGATGAGCTTGCAGCGGTTAGTCTAACTTTTGAATCGGGTGCGAGTGCCCAGTTTGTTTCCTCTGTGTTGTTTGCGGCACCGAACCGCGGTGAAATTCTGGGAAGTAATGGCTATGCTTATTGTGAAGCCACCATAGGACGTGGAGGTGATGGGCGCATAGATACGAACACGGGCACATTAGAGTTCGAGGTGGTCAATCCGTATGCCGGGGAAATTGCAGATTTCGTTGCCGCGATACAAAAAGGGCGGGCGCCGGAGGTGTCAGGAGAAGAGGGTCGTCGAAATGTCGAACTCTTATGTCAGATCTGTCCTTAGATGTGGATCCTATTAAAGTGTCTTCGTTACTGGCTAAATTTGGGCTGACCCCGGTGATTAATGCCTCCGGATCGGTGACTCGATTGGGGGGTGCACCAATGCCTCAGGCTGTGATTGCGGCAATGGCGGAAATGGCTACAACTACTGTGCCACTAGATGTGTTGCAGGGGGTCGCGTGTCGACAAATTGCGGAGGCGACTCGCACCGAGGCCGGTCTTGTCACTGCCGGTGCTGCTGCGGGATTGACCTTGGGCAGTGCAGCTATTTTGGCCGGTTGGGACCGTGCTCGGATGGAATCGTTGCCTGATACTGACGGATTTGCTAACGAGTTTGTTGTGGCACGCGAGCAGCGCTCAGGTTATGACCACGCGGTGCGAGCAGCAGGGGCCAAGCTCGTGGAAGTGGGATTTAACGATATTGTTTCCGGTGCCGGCGTTCGTCGCACGGAGGGGTGGGAATACGAAGCGGCTTTCAGCGCTGCCACGGTCGGCGTACTGTATGTGCTGTCACCAGAGTCAGTGCCGCCGCTGGCTGAGGTAGTGGCGTTAGCCCATGCCCATGGAGTACCTGTCTTAGTTGATGCAGCAGCCGAGTTACCCCCGCGCTCAAATCTGACTGAGATCACGTCAACCGGCGCAGATCTTGTCGTGTTTAGCGGAGGGAAATCAATCCGTGGCCCTCAGTCATCGGGAATTCTCGCGGGGCGTCGTGATTTGATTGGCTCTGCTTTTGTGCAGATGATGGACCTCGACGAACATCCGCAACTGTGGGCGCCACCGCCGGAATTGGTTGATCAAACAGCGCTGCTGGGCGGGCCACCCCGTCACGGATTGGGTCGTGGGCTGAAAGTCGCTAAGGAGACCATCATCGGTCTTCTGACGGCGCTTGAATTATTTGAATCAGGTCAGTACGACGTTGAGGTTGAGCGACAGCGAATCATACTCGAAAAAATTGTCAAAGACCTTCAAGGGTTACCTCTGTCG